>NZ_JAJOND010000001.1:0-305557 GCF_024700055.1 Rhizobacter sp. J219 | reverse complement strand
GTTGAACAACCCCTCGCGCACGGCGATGAATTCAAGCCCCTTGGGGCCATGAACCAGACCATGCACCGGTGCATCGTGCGTGAAGAGCAGGCGCGGTGCGGGCGTGGCCTGGGCCATGTCGAAGGCGTCGACGCGCCAGGCGCCGGCGCGCTTGCTGACGACCGTCACCTGCTGGCCGTCGGGCGACGCGGCGAGGTCGATGAGGTTGATCTCGGTAGCCGGCTCCCAGAGCACGCGCTGCTGCTGGCCCTTGGCGTCGAGCTGCACCAGCCGTGTGTTGCCCTGGCCTTGCTGCAGGGCGACGATGCCGCCACCGGCCTGCACCGCGCGGCGCAGGCGGGCGCAGTGGGTGAGCTGGGTCAGGTCGCCATCGGCGTCGACGCGGTAGAGGTCGTACGCGAGGTAGCGCCAGTTGCACACGTCGGGCTGGCTCAGCAGCGCCTCGCCTTTGGCGTTGACGTGCAGCTCGGCATTGCCGTTCACGTCGCCCAGCACGGTCTGCGTGCCGTCGCGGGCGATCTTCACGAGCTTGGCGTGCTTCAGGCCGTCTTCCAGCACCGCCAGCGTGGCGCCGCCCGGCAGCGCCGCCACCGCACCCACGCCGAACATCGGGCCCGCGAGGCGCTCGCCCGCCACCTCGGCGCTGCGCTTGATCGGCTGCGCGCGCTCCTGCACCTGCTGCTGCAGGTCGGCGAGGAATTCGGTCCATAGCACGTCCATCGTCTTGCCGGTCGCGCCATACGGGCTGCTGTGCACCCGCGGCCAGAACGGCGGGTTGCCGCTGTAGTGGTGCACCACCTTGTAGACCGCGTCCTGGCCATAGCGGCGCGCGAGGAAATCGAAGAAGTAGGCGCCATACAGGTACGACTTCGACAGCGGCAGCGAGCGCCCGTTGGCGTTCAGCTCGCGCAGCGAGAGGAAGCCGCGGCCGGCCTCGGCGCGCAGCCAGGCCTCGAACACCGGCCCGCGCAGCCGGCCCCGGCCGGTGGCGGGGTCGCTCTCGGTGTAGACGGCCAGGCCTTCGATCATCCAGTTGGGCTGGAAGATGTTGGGGAAGAACAGCGGCTGGCGGCCGAAGATGGACTGCAGCACGCTCGGGAAGCCGCGCACCTTGTCGAGGTGCACGGTGTGGGTGAACTCGTGGGTGATGAGCAGCTCGAGCCAGTCGCTGTTGTCGAGCAGCTCGCCCGAATCGGGCGGTGCCAGGTAGACGCCGATGATGTTGTAGGGCAGCGGCGTCGAGAAGCCGTTGGCCAGGTCGTACTGGTCGATCAGCAGGATCTCGGTGCGGCCGCGCGGCTCCCACTGCAGCGCCTGGGTGATGCGCGGGTACACCTGCTCGGCGATCTGCGCCACTCGCTCGGCCTGCGGCCGCCAGGCGGCGCGGTAGTTGATGCGGAAATGCGGCGTGTCGGCGCTCTGCCAATCGGGTGCCGGCTCGATGCTCTGCGCGGAGGCGCCGAAGGCCCACGTGCAGGTCAACAGGAAAACGATGGTCCGGATCAAGGACATAGGGTCTCCACGGGGGATGCTCTGTTTTTGGCCGGGCGCAAGGGTACAGGAGCGCAGGCCCTGTCCCGGTGCGCCCCCTGTGGTAAGGGGTGTCTAGAGGTGACGCGCCAGCGCGACGGCGAGCGCCTTGGCGTTGGCCCCGCTGATCATCTCGTCGTGGTCGCCGGGAGTCACGTCGATCTCCAGGCGCCGGGCGACCTTGCGCCACACCGGCAGGGGGTCACCGGGGCTGGGGTGGGAGGCCCGCAGGAAAACCACCCGCCCCGCATACGGCTCGGGCCGGTACTCGCGCAGCGCCACCAGCATCGCGCCGCGCACCCGCCGCAAGGCCGGCGGGAAATTGGCTTCGCGCAGCAGGTCGCCCACCAGCTCGGGCCGCTTGGGCGCGAGGCCCAGCGCGATACGGGCCCGGTCGGCCAGCACCATGCCTTTCTTGCGCAGGTAGTCGACCTGCCCGCGCAGCGGCAGCGAGCGCAGCCGGCGCCCGGTCACGCCCAGCCAGCTGGCGCAGTAGCGCACCCATTCCCAGAGCGGCAGGTAGCGTCCGTGCACATGGGTGTCGATCAGGGTGACGAGACTCGACAGTCTCGCCGGCGCGGCTCAGCTGCTGGGCGATTTCGTAGGCGACCAGGCCGCCAAAGGAATAGCCGCCCACCGCATAGGGCCCTGTGGGCTGCACGCGGCGCATGTGGCCGATGTAGTCGGTGGCCATTTCGCGCACGCTGACGTAAGGCGCGTTCTCATCGCCGATGGCTCGCGCCTGCAGGCCATACACCGCGCGTTGCGTGTCGAGCGCTCGCAGCACCGCCCACAGTTCGAGGAAGGTGCCGGCCAGGCTGTGCACGAGGAAGAACGGCCGG
The DNA here is from genome assembly GCF_024700055.1 of Rhizobacter sp. J219. Taxonomy (GTDB): domain Bacteria; phylum Pseudomonadota; class Gammaproteobacteria; order Burkholderiales; family Burkholderiaceae_C; genus Rhizobacter. The sequence continues at coordinate 303,185 of NZ_JAJOND010000001.1, read as the reverse complement.
CCGCTGCCCGGGCGCAGCTGCACGAGCGGCACCGGCAGGTCCCATGCGGCCTGGTCCATGACGGCGGCGAGCTGGCGGATGGTCGGGGCCTTGAGCAGCGTGCTGGGCGCCAGGCGCTGCTCGGTCGAGTGCTGGATGTCGGCCACGATGCGCGCGGCCAACAACGAATGGCCGCCGATCTCGAAGAAGTCGTCGTCAAGGCCGATGGGCGAAAAGCCGAAGATGGCTTCCCACAGCGACTTGAGATAGGCCTCGTGGTCGTGCCGCGAGCGCCAGCCAGGTGCGGGCGGCGGCGGCAAGGGGCCGGCGGGCACGGTGGAGTTGCGCAGCGCGGGTTCGTCGCGCAGGGCGCGCAAGGCACCGGGGTTGACCAGGCGGCGGATGTCGGCGACCGGGCGCTCGTTGACCACGTCACGCAGCGCCGCGACGCACACGCTGCCATCGGACAGGCGGGGCAGCTCCGGCACCTGGAGCACCACGTCGGGTACGTGTGCGGGCGAGGCGGCTTCGGTGAAGCGGCGGCGCATGCGCGCGATCAGCGCGCCGTCGAGACTCGCCCCGTCGCGCAGCGCCAGCAGCAGCACCGCACGACCCTCGCCCAGTTGGCGGGGTTGCTGCTGCTCCACCACCGCCCATTCGCGGATCTCGCGGAACTCTCGCATCAGCGCGCCCAGCTCGGCGGGCGACACCTGCGCGCCGCGCACATTCATCAGGCCGTCGACACGTCCTCGCAGCAAGAGGCTGCCATCGGCGGCACGCTCAATGCGCTCGCCGGTGGCCCAGCGGCCAGGCTGGCGCTCCAGGTAGGTGGCGCGAAACCGCTCGCCGGTCGGGTCGTCGAGGAAGCCGAGCGGGCGCGATGGAAAGTGCTCACGGCACGCGAGCTCGCCGGTGTCGCCCTCGCGTGCGCTTGGAATCCGCAGCCCAAGGCCGACGCTGCGGTTGGCTTCGTCTTCCAGCACCAGGCCGGGCTGCTGCAGCACCAGGCCGCACAGCAGGTCGGCGCTCATGCACAAGGCTTGCAGGTCCACAGGCGCAACCTGCTCGCGCACCCAGCGCTGCGCCCGCTCGTCGAGCGTCATGCCGGTGTAGAGCAGGGTCCGCAGGGCACCCAGGCCGTGCTCGCGCGCTGGAGCCAGACCGGCATGGACACCGAGCTGCAGGTAGGGCGCAGACGCCACGAAGACCGTCGCCCCGCCCTCCTGCGCCACGCGCCAGAGCGTGCGGGCATCGCGCACCGGGCCGTCGTACAGCACGATGCCGGCGCCGCTTTCCAGCGCCGACAGCTGCCACAGCCAGAGCGCCGACGCGACCGAGGCCGGCGCGAACAGGGCGCTGCCGCGGTCAAGGCCGAGGTGCAGCCGGTGCTGCTTGACCTGTTCCAGCAAGGTGCCGCCGGCGCCGTGCACCAGCCACTCGGCCTGCCCGTCGGCACCTGCCGCGGGCGTGATGAAGAGCGGCTGCTGGAATGGAAAGCGCGGCCAGGCCGTGCGCACCGGGCCGGCATCGGCTTGCGCCAGGAAGAGGTCGACCACCGGCACGACCAGCGCGGGCAGATGAGACTCCGCATCGTCGAGCACGATCACCGCTTCGAGCGAAGGAAGCGCCTGCGCGACCTGCGCCACGCGGGTGGCGAGCGGGTGGCCGGTGTCGTGCGGCATCGGCCCTGCGTGGGCGAGCAGCACGCGGGGTGCGAGCGGCTTGAAGCGAGTCGTCATCAAGGCGGCGCCCATCTCGGGAGAGGCGAGCGCCAGGCTGGCCCCGACAGCTGCCACGGCGAGCACGGCCACCACAGCGCGGGCGTCGCTGCGCGGGATGATGGCCACACGATCGCCCTCACCTACGCCACGCTCGCGCAGGGCCTGGGCCAGTTGCCGCACCTGCTGGGCAAGTTCTGCGCGGGTGAGGCGATCGGGCTCGCCCTCGGCGTGGCAGGAGGTCACCGCCACCGCATCGGGGTCAGCGCCCCGGCCGCCGATGAGGTTCTCGGCAACGTTGAGGCGGACCTCGGGAAAGAAGCGCCCGTGCTCGTCATGCACGCGGGCGGCATCGCCCTCGGCCACTAGGGCGATGTGACGCCAGAGCGACGGCCAGAATGCTTCGGGATGATCGGCCGACCAACGATGAAGCCAGCGCGCCAGCACGGTTGGATCGTTCAGATCCGGCGGCGCCGTACCGAGCGCCGCCGCGAACGCGCCCAGCCCCGACTCGCCTGCCATGCCCTGCTCCTTCATGCCGATTTAGCCCACACAAGCATCGGTGGGGTGACCGTCGATTTCCAGCAGTGCAGCAGCCAATCTCGTGTAGGCGGTTGCCTACAGGGCGGCCGGTGGAAGGCCCAAAAACAAAAACGGCACCCAAGGTGCCGTTTTGATGTCGTCCGATCGATTGGTGGGCGGTGCAGGGTTCGAACCTGCGACCCCTGCCGTGTGAAGGCAGTGCTCTACCGCTGAGCTAACCGCCCAATCCGACGGGAAGTCGCAGATTATGCCACAAGCGCGCGCCAGGCCGTCTTGCCGCCGGACGACTTGTCGGTTTCGGCGAGGATGGCTTCGTGAGCGGTGATTTCCTCGTCGTTCGCGACCAGCACCGGCAGCGTGAACTGGCTGAAGTCGATGGCCGCAAGCACCAGGTCGGCCTGTGCGGCCTCGGTGGCGTCGATGACCAGCGAGTCCTGCCCGCGGGTCATGTTGATGTAGACCTCGGCAAGCAGTCCTGCGTCGAGCAGGGCGCCGTGCAGCGTGCGGTTGGAGTTGTCGACCTCCAGGCGCTTGCACAACGCGTCGAGCGAGTTCGACTTGCCCGGGAACATCTCGCGCGCCATCACCAGCGTGTCGGTGACGCTGCCCACATGCTCGACGAACTTGCCGCGGCCGAGGCGCTTCAGCTCCTCGTTGAAGAAGCCCACGTCGAAGCTAGCGTTGTGCGCGATGACCTCGGCACCGGCCAGGTACTCCAGCAGCTCGTCGGCGATGGCCGCGAAGAGCGGCTTGTCGGCCAGGAATTCGTCGGTCAGCCCGTGGATCTTGACGGCGTCTTCATGGTTGGGCCGCTCGGGGTTGAGGTAGAAGTGCTTGTTGTTGCCGGTCAGGCGCCGGTTCACCATCTCGACGCAGCCGATCTCGATGATTCGGTCACCCGATTCGGGGCTGAGGCCGGTGGTTTCGGTGTCGAAGAAGATCTGTCTCATGCGTTTGCCCTCAGGCGTTCACGTTTCGCGAGCGCTGGCCCGCCCACCACCACCAAAGCGCGCCGCCGAGGATCATCGGCACGCACAGCCACTGGCCCATGCTGAGGCCGAGCGGCAGGTTCTCCAGACCTTTGTCGGGCTGGCGGAAATATTCGACGACGAAGCGGCACACGCCATAGCCGAACACGAAGGCTGCCGCCACCTGCCCAGGCGCGCGCTGCTTGCGGCCGTAGAACCAGAGGAACGCAAACAGCAGCAGGCCTTCGAGTGCGAACTGGTAGAGCTGCGACGGGTGGCGCGGCTGCTCGCTGCCCGATTGCGGAAACACCATCGCCCACGGCAGGCTCGGGTCGGCGAAGCGGCCCCACAGTTCGCCGTTGATGAAGTTGCCGATGCGTCCCGAGGCGAGCCCCGTGGGCACGCAGGGTGCGATCACGTCGAAGGTCTGCAACACCGGCCGTTTGCGGGTACGCGAGTAGATCGCGAGCGCCACGGCCACGCCGAGCATGCCGCCGTGGAACGACATTCCGCCCTTCCACACCGCGAAGATTTCGAGCGGGTTCTGCAGGTAGTGGCCGAGGTTGTAGAAGAGCACGAAGCCCAGCCGCCCGCCCAGCACCACGCCCAGCACGCCGAAGAACAGCAGGTCCTCAACGTCGCGGCGGGTCCAGCCGGCGTCGGCAAACCAGGGTTTCTTCACCCGCAGCGCCGCCAGCCACAGGAAGAGCCCGAAGGCGACCAGGTAGGTCAGTCCGTACCAGTGAATGGCCACCGGGCCGATCTGGAGGGCGACGGGGTCGAACTGCGGATGGATGAGCATGGACTGACGAGCCGGGAATCGACAAGCCGCGAACGATACCGCAGGCGCTGCGGCGCGCTCTTCAGGCGAGGTCGGGCTCGTGCTGGTCGTCGAGCGTGCGCCGCACGTAGTCGACGAAGCGCGTCACCACCGGGCCGGCATCCGACGGCCACACCAGGCTGGTCTCGGCGCGCGGCGCCATCGCCCCAAGCGCCACCGGCAGGCGCCGGTACACCACCCCCGGCCGCTGCAAGGTCGTCACCGACTGCGGCACCCACGCCAGGCCGAGGCCTGCGGAGACGAGGTTGACGATGGTCTGCATCTGGATCGCTTCCTGTGCGATCACGAGCGAGGCGCTGTGGCGGTGATAGAAGGCCAGCACCGCGTCGTACAGAGAAGGCGCGATCTCGCGCGGAAAGATGATCAGCGGCTGCGCCAGGATCTGCGAGAGCGTGAGCCGGCGCGCGGTGGTGAGCGGCGAGTTCTCGGGCACGGCCAGCACCATCGGCTCGATGCTGACCGACAGCCGCGAGAGGCTCTGCCCGGTGCCTTCGGGCACGATGCCCGGCGCGTGCAGCACGAAGCCGGCATCAGCCTCGCCCAGCTCGAACGCGCGCAGTTGCACATCGCTCGTCGCCTCGCGCAGCACCACCTCGATGCCGGGTTCGATGTCCCGAAAGCCCCGCAGCCAGCCGGGCAACGGGCCGAAGCCGACCGTCGAGACGAAGCCCAGCCGAAGCCGCCCCACCGCCCCCTGCCCCACCGTGCGTGCGATCGAGCAAAGCGCCGAGGCCTGCTGCAACAACTGCCGCACCGGCTCGACCAGTGCCTGCCCCGCCGGCGTGAGCGACACCTGCCGGCGCGTGCGCTCGAAGAGCGGCACGCCCAGGCGCGCCTCCAGCTGCTGGATCGCCAGCGTGAGCGGCGGCTGAGTGATGTTGAGCTGCTTGGCTGCTCGGCCGAAATGCAGCACCTCCGCGAGCACCAGGAACTGGCGCCACACGCGCAATTCGATCTGTGTGCTGTCGCCGCTCATGGGGACCTCAGCAGACGGTCAACAGCGCCGCCGCGTACGAGAATCGCGCACTCTCGGGCACGAAGACCATGATGCGCTGGCCCGACTTCAGCTCACGCGTGCGCAACAACTCGTCGAGCATCAGGATGAACGACGCGGTGGCCACGTTGCCCACGTGCGTGAGGTTGGTGAACCACTTGTCCTTCGGGATGTGCAGCCCGGCATCACGCAGGCCCGCGTACATCGGCTCGCGGAAAAGCTCCGACGACAGATGCGGCAGGAAATGGTCGATGGTCGCGACATCAAAGTCGTGCCTGCGTGCCGATTCCAGTGCGAACTGGATTCCGTGCTTGATCATGCGTTCGCCGAGGAGGCGCGTGTCCTGCTTGACCGAGAAGATCGAGCGCGCCAGCCACTCCTCGGGCTCGAAGCGGCTCCACCCACGCAGTTCGCCGTCGCGGCTCTTTTCGGCGCCGACATACATGCAGGTCTCGGCCTCGTTGGCGTAGGAGCGCACGTCGACCCATTCGAGCTTCAGCGGCCTGGCGCCGCGCGGCTGGTTCTCCAGCCGCAACGCGCCGGCGCCGTCGGACAGCATCCAGCGCAGGAACTCCTTGTCGAACGACAACATCGGGTTGGCGTTCAGCTGCCGCTCGCGGTCGATCTCAGGCTGGAAGAATTTCGCGAGCATCCAGTGCGACAGCATCTCGGAGCCCGTGCACACCGCATTGCTGCTGTTGCCGGTGGCGATCGACATCTGCGCGAGCTTGAGCGCCTGCATGCTGGCTGCGCACGAACCGGCGAAAGAGGCGATCTCCACCTCGGGCACCGGCAACAGGCCGTGCACCATGGCCGCGTGCGAAGGCACCAGCTGGTCGGGCGAGGCGGTGCCGCACGCCAGCAGCTGCAGGTCCCTGGGCTGGAAGCGCTCGTCGAAGAGCCGCTTCACCGCCTCGGCCGTCATCAGCGCGTTGGTGTGGGTCGGTTGGCCACCCTTCTCCAGCGCGTAGTAGCGCTGCGTGATGCCGTTGTTGCGCAGGACGATCGCCTTGGTCCGCGACGACTTGCCCCCGACGAGGCCGAGGTAGTCCTCCATCGCGTCGTTCTCTACGGGGCGGTTCGGCAGATAGTGGGAGATTCCTGTGACGTAGACGTTCTGCGAAGACATGAAGAAAAGGCGAAGCAAAAAGCAAGATGGCACTCTCTCGATATGAGAGGCAAATCACTGGCGCATTTTATATATATTGGACGCCCGCCAGCCGCGACGAGATACTGCCGCCCTCCCCGCAAATTGCCAGGAAAGTCTCATGAGCTTCAACCGCCGCTCCAAGAACATCACCGAGGGCGTGGCCCGCGCGCCCAACCGTTCCATGTACTACGCCCTGGGCTACCAGGAAGGCGACTTCAGCAAGCCGATGATCGGCGTGGCGAACGGACACTCGACCATCACCCCGTGCAACTCCGGCCTGCAGCGCCTGGCCGATGCGGCCGTGATCGGACTGAAGGAAGCCGGCGCGAACCCGCAGATCTTCGGCACGCCCACCATCAGCGACGGCATGGCGATGGGCACCGAAGGCATGAAGTACAGCCTGGTGTCGCGCGAGGTCATCGCCGACTGCGTGGAAACCTGCGTCGGCGGACAGTGGATGGACGGCGTGATGGTCATCGGCGGCTGCGACAAGAACATGCCCGGCGGCATGATGGGCATGCTGCGCGCCAACGTGCCCTCGCTCTACATCTACGGCGGCACCATCCTGCCGGGCAAGTACAAGGGCCAGGACCTGAACATCGTCAGCGTCTTCGAGGCCGTCGGCCAGTTCAGCGCTGGCAAGATGAGCGAAGAAGACTTCTGCCAGATCGAGCGCCGCGCCATCCCCGGCAGCGGCTCATGCGGCGGCATGTACACCGCCAACACGATGGCTTCGTCGTTTGAAGCGCTGGGCCTCTCACTGCCGTACGCCTCGACGATGGCCAACGTGGAAGACGAGATCGTGGCGATGGTGAGCCGCGCCTCCAAGGTGCTGGTCGAGGCGGTGAAGGCCGACCTGAAGCCGCGCGACATCGTCACCAAGAAAGCGATCGAGAACGCCGTGGCCGTGATCATGGCCACCGGCGGCTCGACCAACGCGGTGCTGCACTTCCTCGCCATCGCGCACGCCGCTGGCGTGGAGTGGACCATCGACGACTTCGAGCGCGTGCGCCGCCGCACCCCGGTGCTGTGCGACCTGAAGCCGAGCGGCCAGTACCTCGCGATCGACCTGCACCACGCCGGCGGCATCCCGGCCGTGATGAAGGAACTGCTGGGCGCGGGCCTCCTGCACGGCGACTGCATGACCATCACCGGAAAGACCGTCGCCGAGAACCTGGCCGACATCCCGCCGCTCTCGAAGGAGCAGAAAGTGATTCGCCCGGTCTCCGACCCGATCTACGCCGAAGGCCACCTCGCGATCCTGAAGGGCAACCTGAGCCCCGAAGGCTGCGTCGCCAAGATCACCGGCCTCAAGAACCCGCAGATCACCGGCCCGGCGCGGGTCTTCGACGACGAACAATCGGCGCTCGCCGCCATCATGGCCAACCAGATCAAGGCCGGCGACGTGATGGTGCTGCGCTACCTCGGCCCCAAGGGCGGCCCCGGCATGCCGGAGATGCTCGCGCCCACCGGCGCGCTCATCGGCCAGGGCCTGGGCGAATCGGTCGGCCTCATCACCGATGGCCGCTTCTCCGGCGGCACCTGGGGCATGGTGGTCGGACACGTGGCGCCCGAGGCCTACGAAGGCGGCAACATCGCCTTGGTGCTCGAAGGCGACTCCATCACCATCGATGCCAAGACGCTCACGCTGCAGCTCAACGTGCCCGATGCGGAACTCGCCAGGCGCCGCGCCGCCTGGCAACGCCCTGCCCCGCGCTACACGCGCGGTGTGCTCGCCAAGTTTGCGAAAAATGCTTCGAGCGCCAGCTCGGGCGCGGTGCTAGACAAGTTTGAATAGGCGGTTCAAGCGACCATGAAAAAGCGGCCCCGCGGGGCCGCTTGCTTTTGGAGGCTCAGACCTTATTTCTTGGCCTTGCCCCGACGGCCACGGTGGTCCATGCCGAGGTTGGCGAGGTTTTCCACCCGGCGCTTGGCGACACGCTCGTCCATCTTGTCCATCTCGCGGCGCTTGGTGTAGCCGGTGGCATCGGCCCAGGCCCACCACAGCACGGCCGCACCGAAAGGCCACAGCACAGCCCACCACGACCACAAGGCAACAGGGCCGAACTCGGCCACTTTCATCACCAGCAACAACACGCCAAGGACGACGAAATACATGCAAAAACCCCACAAAAGGCCAATGCCGTGACGCCTCGGCCTGTCAACCCACGGCCCTTAGAATGCGTTGATTCCGGCAGTGCTGGAAATGTAATTCACCCTTCAGTCTTCGGCACCCGAAAGGAACCCATGAAGTCGCTGCTTTCCCTGATTTTTGCCGCTTCCGCCCTCGTTGCTGGCCCGGCTTTTGCCAACGCCGACTTGGCCCAGAAGAAGAACTGCATGGCCTGCCACGCCGTCGACAAGAAGGTGGTCGGCCCCTCGTACCAAGACGTCGCTGCCAAGTACGCCGGCCAGAAGGATGCGGTGGACAAGCTGGCCGTGAAGGTCGTCAAGGGCGGCGCCGGTGTCTGGGGCCCCGTGCCGATGCCGGCCAACACCGCGGTGAGCGATGCCGAAGCCAAACAGCTCGTCACCTGGATCTTGTCGCAGAAGAAGAAGTGATTGGCTGAACGTCTCTCACGAAGGCCCCGACCCCGGGGCCTTTTTCATTTGGCCCCAGACTCCGACCATGCGCGTCTTTGCGATCTCCGACCTGCACGTCGACTACGAGCCCAACGCCCGCTGGGTGCAGGAGCTTTCGTTGGTCGAGTACCAGGACGACGTGCTGATCCTGGCGGGAGACGTGTCCGACCGCAGTGAGCTTCTCCAGCGGTGCATCGAGACACTTGCCAGGCGGTTCCGGCAGGTGCTCTTCGTGCCCGGCAACCACGACCTGTGGGTGCGGCGCGACGGCCCCGAGATCGACTCCTTCGGCAAGTTCGAGCGCACGCAGGCCCTGGTGCGCGAGGCCGGTGGCAGCACCAAGGTGTTCCACCAAGGGAAGCTCAGCATCGTGCCGCTGCTCGGGTGGTACGACGGCTCCTTCGGCGAGCCGGGTGACGACCTCCGCATGGCCTGGGTGGACTTTCGCGCCTGCCGCTGGCCCGAGGGTTACGAGTCGCACGACACGGCGAAGGCATTCATGGCGATGAACCGCTACCAGCGGCAGTCTGGCGACGAGGTGATCGTGTCGTACTCACACTTCCTGCCGCGCATCGACGTGATGCCGGCGCGCATCCCTCTCGACAAGCGCTTCATCTATCCGGTGCTGGGGAGTGCGGCACTCGGCGAGCAGGTCAAGGCACTCGGATCCGCGGTGCACGTCTACGGCCACAGCCACGTGAACCGGCGCATCGAGCTCGACGGCACGCTCTTCGTCAACAACGCCTTCGCCTACCCCCACGAGACACACATCGCCAAGAAAGAGCTGGTGTGCGTCTACGAAACCTAGCGGCGCGATGACCTTCCAGCTCGACCGATCCGAGGTGCACCTCTGGCTCGCCTTCTGTGGCGACGCCGACCGCGAGTTGCTGCACGAGCGCTATCGCGCGCTGATGACGCCGGAGGAGCGCGCGCGCGGCGACCGCTTCTATTTCGAACGGGACCGCGCCCGCTACCGTGTCACGCGCGCCCTGGTGCGCACCGTGCTGTCGCGCTATGCGCCGATCGCGCCGCAGGACTGGCGCTTCGACGCCACCTCGTACGGGCAGCCGATCATCGTGAACGCCGAACCGGAGGCGCAGAGCCTGTCGTTCAACCTCACGCACACGAGCGACCTGGTGGTGCTCGCGGTCACACGCCAGCGCGCCGTGGGCGTCGACACCGAAAACATCACGCGGGGGGCGCTGCTCGATGTCGCCGACCGCTTCTTCGCGCCGAGCGAGTGCGAGCACCTGTGGGCGCTGCCCGCTGAAGCGCACACCACCCGCTTCTTCGAACTCTGGACGCTGAAGGAAAGCTACATCAAGGCACGCGGCATGGGCCTGTCGATCCCGCTGCACAAGTTCGCGTTCGATCTGCGCGAGCCAGGGGCGGTGTCATTGGCCACGCTGCCCGAGCTGGGCGACCCGGCCGACCGCTGGGCGTTGCGCCACCTCTGGGCCACGCCGGAGCATCCGGTCGCGTTGTGCATCGAGCGCCACGGGCAGCATCCCGAGTTCGACCTCAAGGCGCGGCGCATCGTGCCGCTGGAAGGCGACCAGGCCGTCGACCTGATCGCCTCGCGCCGCAACTGAAAGCTCAGTAGGCCTGACCCAGCTGCTCAAGGATGGCCGGGTTCTCGAGCGTCGACGTGTCCTGCGTCACCGCCTCGCCCTTGGCCACCGAGCGCAGCAGGCGCCGCATGATCTTGCCGCTGCGCGTCTTGGGCAGGTTGTCGCCGAAGCGGATGTCCTTGGGCTTGGCGATCGGGCCGATCTCCTTGCCCACCCAGTCACGCAGCTGCTTGGCGATGGCCTTGGCTTCGTCGCCGGTCGGGCGTGGGCGCTTGAGCACGACGAAGGCGCAGATCGCCTCGCCGGTGGTGTCGTCGGGACGACCCACCACCGCGGCCTCGGCCACGAGAACTTCGGTGCACGAGACGAGCGCGGACTCGATCTCCATCGTGCCCATGCGGTGGCCTGAGACGTTGAGCACGTCATCGATGCGGCCGGTGATGGTGAAGTAGCCGGTCTTCTCGTCGCGGATGGCACCGTCGCCGGCAAGGTAGTACTGGCCCTTGAAGTCTTCCGGGTAGTAGCTCTTCTTGAAGCGCGCCGCGTCGCCCCAGATCGTGCGGATCATCGAGGGCCAGGGCTTCTTGATCACGAGGATGCCGCCCTGGCCGTTGGGCACGTCCTTGCCGGTTTCATCGACCACGGCCGCCTGAATGCCCGGGAACGGCAGCGTGCACGAGCCCGGCACCAACGGCGTGGCGCCCGGCAGCGGCGTGATGACGTGGCCGCCGGTTTCGGTCTGCCAGAAGGTGTCGACGATGGGGCAGCGGCCACCGCCCACGTGCTGGTGGTACCACTCCCACGCGGCCGGGTTGATGGGCTCGCCCACCGAGCCGAGGATGCGCAGGCTCGACAGGTTGTACTTCTTCGGATGCACAGCCTCGTTCGACTCGGCCGCCTTGATGAGCGAACGGATCGCGGTGGGCGCGGTGTAGAAGATCGTGACCTTGTGGTCCTGGATCATCTTCCAGAAGCGGCCGGCATCCGGGAAGGTCGGCACGCCCTCGAAGACGATCTCGGTGCCGCCCAACGCCAGCGGGCCGTAGGCGATGTAGGTGTGGCCGGTGACCCAGCCGATGTCGGCCGTGCACCAGAAGACGTCGTCGGGCTTGAGGTCGAAGGTCCACTTCGTCGTGAGCGCCGCATGCAGCAGGTAGCCGCCCGTGCTGTGCTGCACACCCTTGGGCTTGCCGGTCGAGCCCGAGGTGTAAAGCAGGAAGAGCGGGTGCTCGGCACCCACCCACTCGGGCTCGCAGGTCTCGGCCTGCGTGGCGGTGGCTCGTGCATCCACTTGTCGCGCGCCGTCCAGTTGATCTTGCCGGCGGTGCGCTGGTAGACGATGACGCTCTTGATGCTGTCGCAACCGCCCAGGTCGAGCGCTTCGTCGACGATGGCTTTCAGGGGCAGCGACTTGCCGCCGCGCTGCTGCTCGTCGGCGGTGATCACCATCACCGCGCCGGCATCTTCGATGCGGTCGCGCAAGCTCTGCGCCGAGAAACCGCCGAACACCACCGAGTGCGTGGCGCCGATGCGGGCGCAGGCCTGCATCGCCACCACGCCTTCCACCGACATCGGCATGTAGATCACGACCCGGTCGCCGCGCTTCACGCCCTGAGCCTTCAGCGCATTGGCCATGCGGCAGGTCTTGGCCAGCAAGTCTCGGTAGGTAACGCGCGTGACCTTGCCGTCGTCGGCTTCGAAGATGATCGCGACCTTGTCGCCGAGACCGGCTTCGACCTGCTTGTCGAGGCAGTTGTACGAGACGTTGAGCGTGCCGTCTTCGAACCACTTGAAGAACGGCGCCTCGCTGGTGTCGAGCGCCTTGGTGAACGGCTTCTTCCAGGACACGAACTCACGCGCCAGCCGCGACCAGTAGCCTTCGTAGTCGGCGGCGGCTTCGGCGCACAGCTTGTCGTACGCGGCCATGCCCGACACGTGGGCCTTCTCTGCGAGGGCGGCGGGTGGCGAATAGAGCTTGGGGGTGTCGGTCATGACGGTCTCCTGGCCTTGATGGTTGTGCAGGCAGCACCATAGGGGGGCGCTCTTACGAAGGGCTTACTCGACTGGCAAGGCCCATGCCGCGCGGGCGTCCTGTCATGGTGTGAGAACTAGAATCCACGGCATCCGGACATTCCCTGAAAAGAACGAAATCCATGGCCGCCCAGAAGCCCGCTCCAGTCTCCCGCCGCCTGCGCACCCTGCCTCAGCTCATCTTTGCGAGCCGCTGGCTGCAACTCCCGCTGTACCTCGGCCTGATCCTGGCCCAATGTGTCTATGTCTTCCACTTCTGGGTGGAGCTGGTACACCTGATCGAAGCCGCCATGGGTGACAAGACCGCGCTCCAGGCCATCTTCACCTCGGTCGGCATCACGGGCGAAGCCGCCACCGGCGGCAAGCTGAGCGAAACCACCATCATGCTCGTCGTGCTGGGCCTGATCGACGTGGTGATGATCTCCAACCTGCTGATCATGGTGATCGTCGGCGGCTACGAGACCTTCGTGTCGCGCATGGACCTCGAAGGCCACCCCGACCAGCCCGAGTGGCTGAGCCACGTGAACGCCTCGGTGCTCAAGGTCAAGCTCGCCACTGCCATCATCGGCATCTCGTCGATCCACCTGCTGAAGACCTTCATCAACGCCGACGCACTGAGCGACCGGGTGCTGATCGCGCAGACCGTCATCCACGTCGCCTTCCTGTTCTCTGCGCTCGCGATCGCGTGGACCGACCGCATCCTCTCGGCGCCCCCGTCAGCGCATCACTGAAGCTTGGACGGGTGGAAGCTCGATTCGCGCAGATGCTGAGCCCTGCGCCGCGCCGGCCCGCGCCGCTCGGCACGCATCAGGATGTAGGTGCCCAGCACCCCAGCGATGAGTGAGCCGCCGAGCACACCCAGCTTGACCTGCGTCTCGTAGACCGGCCCCTGGCCATCGAAGGCCAGCCCGCCGATGAAGAGGCTCATGGTGAAGCCGACACCGCAGAGCACGCACACCCCGAAAAACTGCCAGCGGTTGGCGCCGTCGGGCAGTTCGGCTGCACCCGTCACCGCCAGCAGCCACGAGGCTCCAAACACACCCACCGCCTTGCCCAGCACGAGGCCGGCGGCAATGCCCAGCGGCACCGACTCGGTGAGCGTGTCGAGCGACAGGCCGTGCAGGACCACGCCGGCATTGGCAAACGCGAACATCGGCAACACGGCAAACGCCACCCAGGGGTGCAATGCGTGCTCCAGCATTTCGAGCGGCGATTCAGCGTCGTCGTCGTCCGTGCGCAAGGGAATGGCAAATGCCGTCACCACACCAGCCAGCGTGGCATGCACGCCCGACTTGAGCACGCACAGCCAGATCACCACCCCCACGGCCAGGTAGGGCAGCACGCTTTTCACCCCGGCGCGGTTGAGTGCGAAGAGCACCACAATGCCGACACCGGCGGCGATCAGCATCGTCCACGACAGGTTGGCGGTGTAGAAGAACGCGATCACGACGATGGCCCCCAGGTCGTCGATGATGGCCACGGCCGTGAGGAAGACTTTCAGCGAGGCCGGCACGCGCGAGCCCAGCAGCATGAGGATGCCGAGCGCAAAGGCGATGTCGGTCGCAGCGGGGATGGCCCAGCCCCGCAAGGCGATGGGGTCGTGCCAGTTGAGTGCGGCATAGATGCCGGCAGGCACCGCCATGCCGCCCAGCGCCGCCCCGAGCGGCAGCAGCGCTTGCCGGAAGGTCGAGAGCTCGCCGACCACCAGTTCGCGTTTGATCTCCAGGCCCACCAGCAGGAAGAACACCGCCATCCAGAGGTCGTTGACCCACAAGATGAGCGGCTTGGACAGCACCAGCGCATCGTTGCCGAAGCGCACCTCGCCCGGCAGCTGGCGGAAAGCTTCGTACTCGATGCCCCACGGCGAATTGCTCAACAGCAGCGCCGCGACGGTGGCCACTGCGAGCACGATGCCGCCGGCCGATTCGGCCGCGAAGAAACGCTTCAGCGCATCCGTGATCACCGCAGGCCCCCTTCGATAAAATCTGCGCTTCCGCCCACCCGAGCCTCCCCATGACCACCATCCGCCACGCAGACCTCGTTGAGAGCGTCGCCGCAGCTCTGCAGTACATCAGCTACTACCACCCGGCCGACTATATCCAGCACCTTGCACGCGCGTACGAACGCGAGCAGAGCCCCGCGGCCAAGGACGCCATTGCACAGATCCTCACCAACTCGAAGATGTGCGCCGAGGGCCGCCGCCCCATCTGCCAGGACACCGGCATCGTCAATGTGTTCCTGAAAATCGGCATGGACGTGCGCTGGGAAGGCTTCAAGGGCTCGATCGCCGACGCGGTGAACGACGGCGTGCGCAAGGGCTACCTCAACCCTGACAACGTGCTGCGCGCGTCCGTGCTGGACGACCCGCTCTTCGCCCGCAAGAACACCAAGGACAACACGCCCGCCGTGATCCACATGGAAGTGGTGCCGGGCAACACGGTCGACGTGATCGTGGCGGCCAAGGGCGGCGGCAGCGAAAACAAGTCGAAGATGGTCATGATGAACCCCAACGACAGCCTGGTCGACTGGGTGCTCAAGACCGTGCCGACCATGGGTGCCGGCTGGTGCCCCCCGGGCATGCTGGGCATCGGCGTCGGCGGCACGGCCGAGAAGGCGGTACTGCTGGCCAAGGAAGTGTTGATGGAAGACATCGACATGTACGAGTTGCTTGAGCGAGGCCCCAGCAACAAGCTCGAAGAGCTGCGCATCGAGCTGTACGAGAAGGTCAACGCGCTCGGCATCGGCGCGCAAGGCCTGGGCGGCCTGACCACCGTGCTCGACGTCAAGATCAAGACCTACCCGACGCACGCCGCCAGCAAGCCGGTGGCGATGATCCCGAACTGCGCGGCCACCCGCCATGCACACTTCGTGCTCGACGGCTCCGGCCCGGCCTACCTCGAAGCCCCGAGCCTCGACCTCTGGCCAGACGTGAAATGGGCCCCCGACTACAACAAGAGCAAGCGCGTCGACCTCAACACGCTCACGCCTGCCGAAGTGGCCAGCTGGAAGCCGGGCGACACGCTCCTGCTCAACGGCAAGATGCTCACCGGGCGTGACGCTGCGCACAAGCGCATTCAAGACATGCTCGCCAAGGGCGAGAAGCTGCCGGTCGACTTCACCAACCGCGTCATCTACTACGTGGGCCCGGTCGACCCGGTGCGCGACGAGGTGGTCGGCCCGGCCGGCCCCACGACCGCCACGCGCATGGACGGCTTCACCGAGATGATGCTGGCCCAGACCGGCCTGATCGCGATGGTCGGCAAGGCCGAGCGCGGCCCGGTGGCCATCGAGGCGATCAAGAAGCACAAGAGCGCCTACCTGATGGCGGTGGGCGGCGCGGCCTACCTCGTGGCCAAGGCGATCAAGGCTGCCAAGGTCGTCGGTTTTGCCGACCTGGGCATGGAAGCCATCTACGAGTTCGACGTGAAGGACATGCCGGTCACCGTGGCGGTGGACGCCGGCGGCTCCTCGGCCCACATCACCGGGCCCAAGGAGTGGCAGGCGAAGATCGGAAAGATCCCGGTCGCCGTGGTCTGACGCTCACCCGCCCACAAGACGCCGGCTTCAGCCGGCGTTTTTGTTCGCGGGTGCTGCTGGCGCTTCCCGCGTGTGCACCACCCGCTGCGGGAACGGTATCTCGATGCCTTCGGCTTCGAGCACGGCGAGCACCGCGAAGTTGACTTCCGATTTCACCGCGCCCTGCCCGTTCTCCGGGTCGCGGATCCAGAACTGCAGCGAAAGCTCGATCCCGTCGGCAGCGAAGGCCGACAGCTGCACGGCTGGCGCAGGGTCGGCGATGACACGCTCCACCGCCCTGATCGCCTCCACCAGCTTGGGCAGCAGCGCGCGCACGTCGGTGCCATAGGCCACCTGCACGACACTCGTGATGAGCACGCGCGGGTCGGCCAGCGACGAGTTCTCGACCCGCTGGGTGATCAGCATCTCGTTGGGCACGATGGCCTCG
Organism: Rhizobacter sp. J219; assembly: GCF_024700055.1. Classification (GTDB taxonomy): domain Bacteria; phylum Pseudomonadota; class Gammaproteobacteria; order Burkholderiales; family Burkholderiaceae_C; genus Rhizobacter. Next base: position 286,843 of record NZ_JAJOND010000001.1, on the reverse strand, counting down.
CGGCCGTTGAGCGCGCGGATCACGGTGTAGCGGGTGCGGATGTCGGTGATGCGGCCTTCGAAGTTGTCGACCTTGACCATGTCGCCGATGCGCAGCGAACGCTCCGCCAGGATGACGAAGCCGCTCACGTAATTGGCCGCGATCTTCTGCAGGCCGAAGCCGAGGCCCACGCCGACCGCGCCGCCAAGCACGCTCAACGCCGTGAGGTCGATGCCCACGGCCGACATCGCAAACAGCAGGCCGACAAAGAGCAACACCGCCCGCACGATGTTGGCGGCCATCTTGCGCATCGACAGGTCGTCGCCGGTGCCACGGATGATCTTGCGCTCGACCGCCGCCGAGACCCACAGCGCCAGCACCATCACCACGCCGGCGGTAAGCGTGCCTTCGATCAGGTTGCGCAGCGAGATCTGCGCGCCGCCGATCTTCCAGCGCACGCCGTCGAGCTGCTCCAGCACCGCCGGCATCACGCCGGTGACCCACAGCACCACCGCGATCCAGGCGATCCACGACACCGTGCGTTCGATCACGCGCATCCAGTGGCTGTCGGGAAATGCCGCCGTCAGCACGCGCACGGTCAGGCGGATCAGCACCAGCGAGATGAGGATCGGGATCGCGAGCTTGAAGACGGCCACCGTCACCACACCCGCGAGCAGCTGCTTGGCGATCAGCGCCAGCACCAGCGCGAAGACGGGAAACAGCACCCCATCGACCACGCTGCGCCCGAAGAGCACGGCGCCCTGGATGTGCAGCACCCGGCGCAGCGCGGCGCACAGGAGCCACGACACCCCCAGGCAGCCGAGCAGCACCGCCGCTTCGGTGAGCGCGCTCTGCGTGGTGAGGTTGCGCAGCAGGTCCTGAAATTCGTGCAGATCGATCGTGTTGTTCATTCTTGTCATTCCTCACCGTCATCTCCGCGAAAGCGGAAATCCACGGTGGAGCACTTTGCCGGATTCCCGCGTCGCGGGCGCGACGGGCGGCCTACAGATCGGCCAGCACCCGCAGGTGCGAGGCCACGCTGCGCGAGAGCGCGCTCAGCGCGTAGCCGCCTTCGAGGCACGAGACGATGCGGCCCTGCGCATGGCGGTCGGCCACGTCTTTCACGCGCCGGGTGATCCATTCGTAGTCGGCCTCGACGAGGCCGAGTTGGCCAAGTTCGTCTTCGCGGTGGGCGTCGAAGCCGGCCGAGATGAAGACCATCTGCGGCTTGAAGGCTTCGAGCCGCGGCATCCACATGGCCTCGATCATGTCGCGGATCTCCATGCCGCGGGTGTAGGGCGGGATCGGCAGGTTGACCATGTTTTCGCCCTTGGGCACGCCGCCGCTGTAGGGGTACAGCGGGTGCTGGAAGAAGCTCACCATCAGGATGCGCTCGTCGCCGGCGACGATGTCTTCGGTGCCGTTGCCATGGTGCACGTCGAAATCGACGATGGCCACCCGCTTCAGGCCACGCACATCGAGCGCATGGCGTGCGGCAATGGCCACGTTGTTGAAGAAGCAAAAGCCCATGGTCTCATCGCGCGTGGCGTGGTGGCCGGGCGGGCGGATGGCGCAGAAGGCGTTGTCGATCTCTCCGTCGAGCACCGCATCGGTGGCGGCTACTGCGGCGCCGGCGGCGCGCTGCGTGGCGGCCCAGGTGCCGGCATTGGCAGCGGTATCGGGGTCGAAGGCGCGCGACTCGCCGGTGAGCGCCAGTTGCTCCAGCCGATCCTTCAGCTCGGCCACGTAGTGCGCGCTGTGGGCGAGTTCCACATCCCGCAGGTCAACCAGCGGTGCGTCACGGTGCTCCAGCGCCACGTCGAGCCCGGAGGCGATCAGGTGGTCGTGGATGGCATCGAGCCGCTGCGGGCATTCGGGGTGGCCGTGGCCCATGTCATGGGCATGGCAGTCGGCGTGGGTGTAGATGGCGGTCGGCATGTCTCGCAGCGCATTCGTTTCGGGTATCGTGCGCCGCATGAACACGAGCCTGGCGACGCGACTCACCCAACTGACAGACCAGATTAGCACGATCATCGTCGGCAAGCGGCCCCAGGTGCGCGACTGCCTGGCCTGCCTGCTGGCCGGTGGTCACCTCCTCATCGAAGACGTGCCCGGCGTCGGCAAGACCACGCTGGCGCATGCCCTGGCCGTGTCGCTTGGCCTGCGCTTCTCGCGCACCCAGTTCACCGCCGACCTGATGCCGGCCGACCTGATCGGTGTGAGTGTCTACGAGCGCAGCAAGGAGGCCTTCGTCTTCCACCCCGGTCCGGTGTTCGCCCAGGTGCTGCTGGCCGACGAGATCAACCGCGCCGGCCCCAAGACGCAGAGCGCGCTGCTCGAAGCGATGGAAGAGCACCAGGTGACGGTCGAGGGCGAAACGCGTGCCCTGCCCCGCCCCTTCTTCGTGATCGCGACGCAGAACCCGACCGACCAGCTCGGCACCTACCCGCTGCCCGAGTCGCAGCTCGACCGCTTCCTGATGTGCCTCACGCTCGGCTACCCCGACAAGGCCAGCGAACGGGCGCTGCTCGCCGGCATCGATCGCCGCGAAGCCATCGCCGAGCTGAAGGCGGTGATGACCCCGGAGGAGCTGACGGCCGCGCAGCAGGAGGTGCTGAAAGTCCATGCGTCGGACGCGCTGCTCGACTACCTGCAGGCGCTGATCGCCGCCACGCGCAGCGGTGCCTGGTTCGTCGACGGCCTGAGCCCGCGGGCCGGCATCGCGGTCCTGCGTGCCGCCAAGGCGCATGCCCTGCTCGACCAGCGCGACTACGTCGCACCCGACGACGTCCAGGCCATCCTCGTGCAGACGGTCGCGCACCGCCTGGTGCCGGTGGCCGGCGCCGGCCGCGGGGCGCGCGAACAGGTGCGCGCGATGATCGAGGCCATGCCGCTCTCCTGATCGGCGCCACGCCATGAGCAGCAGTTCGACGGCGCCCCGGCTCACCAGCGTGCTGAACCCGGCCGCCGCGGTGCGCCAGCGCTTTCGCGCCTGGTGGCAGGCCCGCCTGCCGCGCACCGACACGCTGCTGCTGACCCAGCGCAACATCTACATCCTGCCGACGCGGGCGGGGCTGATGTTCGGGGTGACGCTCGTGGTGCTCCTGCTGGCCTCCATCAACTACCAGCTGAGCCTGGGCTACGTGCTGACCTTCCTGCTGGCAGGCAGCGGCATCGTCTCGATGCACGTCACGCACAACACGCTGCGCGGGCTGACACTGCACCTGCGTCCGCCTGCTGCCGTGTTTGCTGGCACACCGGCATTGCTGGACGTGACACTCACGAGCGCCGGCCATGCGCGCTTCGGCATCGGCCTCGGGCTGGAGTCGTCGCCCGGCAAGGCGGTCGCCTGGACCGACGTGCCCGAAGGCGGACAGTCGACCGCGCAGGTGAGCTTCGTGCCCCCGCAGCGCGGGCGGCACACGGTGCCGACGATCCAGGTCGAGACGCGCTTTCCGCTGGGGCTTTTCCGCGCGTGGGCGATCTGGCGGCCGGCGGCGCAGGTGCTCGTGTACCCGCGGCTCGAACAACCCGCGGCGCCCCTGCCGCCGGCACACGCCGTGCCCGGCGGCCCGGCGGCACGGCGCAGCACCGATGGCGGCGAGGTCGAAGGCGTGCGCAGCTACCGGCGCGGCGATCCGCTCAAGATGGTGCTGTGGAAGAAGGCGGCGCGCACGCTCGAAACGACCGGCGAACTCGTGAGCCGCGACACCAGCGCCTCGGTCCAGCACCAGCTCTGGCTCGACTGGGCGCACTGCACCGGCCTTGCGCCCGAAGCCCGGCTGTCGCGCCTGGCCACCTGGGTCGTCGCCGCCAACCGCGCCGGCGCCGACCACGGCTTGCGTCTGCCCGGCGTCGAGATCGCCCCGGCGCAAGGCGAGGCGCAGCGCAAGCAATGCCTGGAGGCCCTGGCACTGTGGACATGACGACCTCCGCACGCATGACCCTCGCCGCGCGCTGGCGCCACCTGCCGCGCGAGACACGCGACACGCTGTTCCTGCTCGCGGTCATCGCGTGGACGGTGCTGCCCCACGTCGACCACCTGCCGGTGTGGTGCACCGTGCTGACCACCGCTGTGCTGTTGTGGCGCACCCGCCTCGCCCTCACCAACGCCCCACTGCCCGGCCGCTGGGTCTTGATCGCCGTGCTGGCACTGGCGGCCGGCCTCACGCTCTGGTCGTTCAAGACCATCTTCGGCAAGGAACCCGGCGTCACCCTCGCGGTGGTGCTGATGGCCTTGAAGACGCTGGAGCTGCGGGCGCGGCGCGACGCCTTCGTCGTCTTCTTCCTCGGCTTCTTCCTGGTGCTGACGCACTTTCTCTTTTCGCAATCGCTGCCGGTCGCGGTGGCGATGCTCGCGTCGGTGTGGGGGCTGCTCACGGCGCTGGTGCTGGCCCACATGCCGGTGGGCCAGCCAAGCCTGCGACACGCCAGCCGGCTCGCGCTGCGCACCGCGCTGCTCGGGGCACCGGTGATGGTGCTGCTCTTTCTGCTCTTCCCACGCATGGGACCCTTGTGGGGCGTGCCGCAGGACGGGATGGCCAAGACGGGCCTTTCCGAAACCATGCGCATGGGCAGCGTGGCCGAGATCGCACTCGACGACTCGGTGGCCATGCGCGTGCGATTCTTCGGCACGCCGCCGCCACCGGAAACGCTCTACTTCCGCGGCCCGGTGCTGAGCACCTTCAACGGCCGCACCTGGAGCGTCGGCTTCTCGTCGAGCGCGCCGGCGCGCGACGAGATTCGCCCGAGCGGCCCCGCGCTCGAATACGAGATCACGGCAGAACCCACGCGGCTTTTCCTGCTGCCGACGCTGGAAGCCACCAGTGCGATCGAACCCATCGAGGGCCTCTCCCCCGGCGGCGAGACAGCATGAGCTGGGGCACCGACCGGATGGTGTTCAACCGGGTGCGCTTCAAAGCCACCGCCCATACCCGCTTCGCGCACGGCCCGCTGCAGCGCGGCCAGGGCATGCGCGAGAACGTGACGCTACCCACCGGCTACAACCCGCGCACCCTCGCCTGGGCCCGCGAGCTGGGAGACCACCCGCGCATGGCCAACGCCGAAGCCCCGGCCTTGGCCCAGGCGGTGATGCAACACATCCGCACGGCAGGCTTTACATACACGCTTGCGCCCGGTGTCTATGGCGAGAACAACGAGCGTGGCGCACTCGACGAGTTCTGGCTCGACCGCAAGGAGGGCTTCTGCGAGCACTTCGCCGCCGCCTTCGTGGTGATCATGCGAGCGCTCGACGTACCGGCGCGGGTGGTGACCGGGTTCCAGGGCGCCGATCCCCTGCCGATCGACGGCTTCTACATCGTGCGTCAGAGCCATGCCCATGCCTGGGCGGAATACTGGGTCGAGGGCCAGGGCTGGGTGCGCGCCGACCCCACCGCCGCCGTCGCTCCCGACCGCATCGTGCGCAGCCGCAACCTCGTGCCGGCGCCGGGATTCGTGGCCGGTGCGATCGGCAACGTCAGCCCGGCGCTGATGGCGCAGCTGCGCCAGACCTGGGAGCTGCTCAACAACCGCTGGAACCAGTGGGTGCTCAACTACTCGCGCGGCCAGCAGCTCGACCTGCTGAAAAACATCGGCTTCGATTCACCCAGCTGGCAGGACGTGGCCCTGCTGCTGATCGGCATCCTGAGCGGCCTCGCCCTGCTCGGCGCGGGGTGGGCCTGGTGGGACCGCCACCGCCAGGACCCGTGGGCACGCCAGGCCGCGCAGGTGCGCCGCGTGCTGCGCGCGCTCGGCCTGCCGGCCCTGCCGCACGAAGCACCGCGCGCCCTGGCCGCGCAGGTGCACGAGCACTACGGCGACCGCGGCGCGGCCCTCGCCGTCCATCTGATGGTGCTGGAGCAGCAGCGCTACGGACACTCCCCGCTGGCGCATCCGTCAACCCAATGGCTGCGTGCGCTGCGGGGAGAAGCACGCACGCTGCGGCGGAGCGCTCAGCACGCGCCACGATAATCCGCGGCATGCTGCTCTCGTCCGGTTCGCTCCTCTTTCGCTGCACGTTTCCCGCCTTCGCCGCCCTGCTGATCTGCAGCACCTGCCTGCCCCTCGCCGAAGCCAAGAGGCCACGTGCGCAGGTCGCCTCGGACAGCGAACCCGACCTCGTCACCTATGGCCAACGCGAAGACGTGATGCGCTTCGCGGCCGAGCTGGCGGAACGGCGCGGCCTCGATGCGGCGTGGGTGAAGGCGCAGCTCGCCGAGGCGCGCTACGTGCCAAGCGTGGCCAAGTTCATCATGCCGCCGCCCACCAGCACGGCGAAGAACTGGGCAGCCTACCGCGCACGCTTCGTGGAGCCGCTGCGCATCCGCGCCGGCCTCGCCTTCTGGCGCGAAAACGAGAAGTGGCTGCAGCGCGCTGAAGAGATGTACGGCGTGCCGCCGGAGGTGGTGGTCGGAGTGGTCGGCGTCGAGACGCTCTACGGCCGGCACATGGGCAACTTCCGCGTGCTGGACGCGCTGGCCACGCTGTCGTTCGACTTTCCCACCGGCCGCAAGGACCGCAGCGCCTTCTTCCGCGACGAGCTGGAGCAGCTCTTCGTGCTCGCCGACCGCGAGAAGGCCGATCCGCGCAGCTTCAAGGGCAGCTACGCGGGAGCGATGGGCATGGGCCAGTTCATGCCCAGCAGCTGGAACAAGTACGCCGTCGACTTCGACGGCGATGGTCACGTCGACCTGCACACGAGCGCCGCCGACGTGATCGGCAGCATCGCGCACTACCTGGCCGAGTTCGGATGGCAGCGGGGTATGCCCACCCGCTTCGACGTCGCACTGCCCACCGATCCGGCAAACCGCGCGACGCTGCTCGAACCCGACATCAAGCCCACCTTCACCGCGCAGCAATTCAGCGAAAAAGGTGCCGGCCTGCCGGCTGCGGGCCGAGAGTACACCGGGCTGCTCGCGCTGGTGGAGCTGTACAACGGCGACGCAGCGCCGAGCTACGTGGCGGGCACCGCCAATTTCTATGCGATCACGCGCTACAACTGGTCGAGCTACTACGCCATGGCCGTCATCGACCTGGGCGAAGCGATCGGGCTGATCAAGCACAAGATCGATCGCTGAGCCGCGCGGCGTTTCGAGCTCGGCTGCTGTCGCTTCACGACGCGCAGCCGTCGCCTGTCGCACCGGCCTCGCGCCGAGGCCGTGCGAGGCCCACATTCGGGGCTCCTTCCACATGGGGAGCACCGCATGACCACCCGGCCTCGCCTGTTCTTCGCCCACGCCAACGGCTTCACCCCCGGCGCCTACGCGCCGCTGCTGCGCCCGCTCGGCGAGCGCTACCAGATCGAAGCGCCTGCCCTGCTGCCCCTGCGCCACGGTCGGGTCCCGTCGGGCCGCTGGGACGAGATTGCCGCCGACCTGGCCCCGCTCGTCGACGCCGGCCACGCGCCCACGGTCGGCATGGGCCATTCGCTGGGCGCCGTGGCGCTCCTGATGCTTGCGGCGGCGCGGCCATCGCGTTTCAGCCGGCTGGTGCTGGTCGAGCCGCCCGCCATCCCGGCCTGGGGAGCGGCGCTGCTGCGCCACGCGCCGGCGGCCGTGCGCCGCAAGAGTCCGATGGCCGAGGCCACCCGCCGCCGCACCGATGCCTGGGTGAGCTTCGACGAGGCGTTTGCACATGAGCGTGCGCGCCGCTGGTACGCGCGCATCGACGACGCCGTGCTCGACAACCTGCTGCGGCACGGCCTTCGGCACGACGACGGCATCTGGACGCCGCGTTTCCGCAAGGAGTGGGAGGCGCGCCTGTACGAGATGCCGACGAGCCTCTGGCCCCTGCTCAGGCGGCACGATCTGCCGCCCCTTACCGTGGTGCGCGGCGCCGACTCGACCGTCTTTTCGGCCGACGACCTAGCCCGCTGGCGTCGCCTGCGCCCGCAGGACACAGCCCTCGAAGTGCCGGCCACCGGCCATCTGCTGCCCCTGGAGCGGCCCGACTTGGCCGCAAGCTGGGTCTGAGCCCCCATCCCCGCGCTTACAAGAAGAAACACAGAAGGCTAGCAAAAACCCTCATCATAGAAACGCAACCCCCTGTTCAAGGGGGTGGCGCACCCCGTCGAAGCCAAGTCATGAATCGGGAGCTGACTTGGCTGGCTGCCATGAGAGTTGTCGAAACGATACAACCACGCAATAGCCATCAATTTGTCGCGGCGCTCAGTTAAATTGCCGATCCCGGGAGAGAAGCAACCCATGACAACAGCGCGAATTGGCATCATCGGGATGGGCCCGCGTGGCCTGACGGTTCTGGAGCGCATAGTCGCGAACGAACGCGTCAGAAAATCGGCCAATATTGAAATATTCGTCTTCGATCCGCACCCTCCAGGGGTGGGTTGCCACGATCCCGAGCAGGAAGATTACCTGCTGGTGAATACGGTGGCCGGCCAGATCACGCAGTTTTCCGACCATTCGGTCGTGGGCGCCGGCCCCATCCTCGAGGGCCCGTCCTTCTACCAATGGCTCGAAGAGCAGCGCAGCAGCAAGCTCGGCCGCTGGTCGGGGCAGCCGGTTTCCCCCGACAAATACTATTCTCGCGCCTTGTTTGGGCGATACCTTTATTGGGTTTACCACTATCTGGCGGCGCTGGCCCCCTCGCATGTGCAGATAAACCTGGTGCAGGAATCCATTCTGAGCACTGATCGCCTGGCGGAAGATTCCTGGGTTTTGTCGACCAAAAGCGGCTCTTTCTGCGTCAACTACCTGTTTCTCACCACCGGCCATACCAAGCCTGCTGGAAAACCGACAACTGCGGCCCACCGTCAGCCGCAATCCACCCTGGTTATAGACGACCCATACCCCATCAAGGCCACCACCGAGACCATCACAGCCGACATGACGGTCGGCATCGAGGGCATGGGCCTGACCATGTTCGACGTGCTGGGAGCCCTCACCACCGGGCGCGGTGGCCGATTCGTTCAAGACGAAGACGGGCGCACCCGGTACCTGCCCTCGGGGCAGGAGCCCCGCCTCGTGGCCTACTCCCGCTCGGGCCTGCCGCTCACCGCACGAGCGGTGAACCAGAAAGGCGTGTCGATCCAGTACAAGGCCCGCTTCCTCTTGGCCGACAAGGTGCGTGCCATGCGTGCCGGCCGCAAGCTCGACTTCGTGACCGACATCTTCCCGCTGCTGCTCGCCGACATGCAGTTCGCCTACTACGAGGCCTACCTGCGCGAACGCCGCGACCCGGTCACGTCGATGCTCTTCTGCAACCAGTTCCTGTGCGCTGACGTCGCCTCGCGCGAGGCGCTGATCCGCCAGTACGTGCCCGAAGCCGACCGCTTCTCATGGGACCAGCTGGTGAACCCGGTGCCCGAAGACGCCCTCGCCACCCCCGAGGACTACCACGACTGGCTGATGGCCCATCTGCGCAAGGACCTGCACGAAGCCGGCAAGGGCAACGTGCAAGGCCCGCTCAAGGCGGCCTGCGACGTGGTGCGTGACCTGCGCGACAACCTGCGCGCCGCCATCGACCACGGCGGCCTCACCGAGGCCTCGCACCGTTGGCTGCTGTCGGAGTTCGTGCCGATCATGAACCGCATCGCTGTCGGCCCGCCGATGTCGCGCATTGCCGAACTGCTGGCGCTCGTCGAGGCAGGCGTGCTGGAAATGAGCTACGGCCCCGGTACCACCTGCAGGCCGGCTAAACCGGGCGAGCGCATGCGCGTGGTCTCGGCCCTGTGGCCCGACCGGAGCACCGCGGTCGACGTGCTCGTGAAGGCCCGCGTGCCCATGCACAGCCCGGCCGACGACTCGACGCCTTTGCTGCGCGGTCTGCTCAAGGCCGGCTACCTGCGGCTCTTCCACAACGGAGGCTTCCACCCGGGCGGCATCGAGGTCACCCGCGAGTTCAACTGGGTCACCGCCAGCGGCCAGGTCATCGACAACGCCTGGGCGCTCGGCATCCCGACCGAGGGCGTCAAGTTCTACACCTTCGTGGTGCCCCGCTCGGGCGTCAACTCCACCGCGCTGGTGGATGCGGGCCGGGCCGTGAGCCGCATGATCTCGCTGATCACCGGCCATGAACCGGCGCCGCAGCCGGAGCCCATCGAGACGCCTGTTCCGACGACGGAGTACGCCTCCGCCTTTGCCTCCCTGTATGGCGCCTTGTCCTGAGCCTGAACCTGCCTTTCTGAGCACCCCGATCGGCTTGCCGCGATGCTGCAAGCCGCGCTGAACCGCCTCAGCCTCGCCGGCCTGTCGGCCACGCTGATCGGCAATGGCATCGGCCGGTTCGCGTTCATTGCCCTGATGCCCGCGCTGATCGATGCGGGCTGGTTCACCAAGGGTGAAGCGTCGCAGCTGAGCGTGGCCACGTTGCTGGGCTACGTGCTCGGCGCGTGGGCGGCAGACTGGCTGGGCCGCCGTTATGCGGTGGCGACCCTGCTGCGAGCGTCGATGCTCATCTGCTCGGTCAGCTTCTTCGCCTGCGCCTTCCATGACGCGCCGCTCGCCTGGTACTACGTCTGGCGCACGGCAGCCGGGTTCTGCGGTGCCATCCTGATGGTGCTGCCAGCGCCGGTGGTGCTGCCGCAGCACGACGCGGCGATCCGCGGCCGCGCGAGCGGCATCGTGTTCTCGGGCATCGGGCTCGGCGCGGTGCTGTCGGGCCTGCTGGTGCCGGTGCTGATCGCCGGTGTCGGGGTGGCCGTGGTGTGGGGCGGCAGCATCGTGCCCCTCGCCTTCCGCGGCGTCGAAGGGGCCTGGCTCGGCATGGGCGCGATCTGCCTCGCGCTCACGGTCTCGGCGTGGCGCCAGTGGCCGCCCGAGGCGAGCCTGCCGCCCGCTGCGGCCGACGGCGGCCCGGCTGCCAAGGAAGAGGTTCCGGCCGAATCCCGCCTCACCGTCTGGCTGATCCTCGCCGCCCACGGGCTCAACGCGGTGGGATACCTCGCCCACACCATGTTCTGGGTCGACTACATCGTCCGTGAGCAGGGGCGCTCGCTGGCGATGGGCGGCTTCATGTGGTCGATGTTCGGCGTTGGGGCGGCCATCGGCCCGCTGCTCACCGGGAGCCTGGCCGACAAATTCGGCCTCAAGCGCTGCCTGATCGCCGGCTTCGCCTTGAAGGCCGTGGCCGCCGCGATGCCGTGGTGGAGCAGCAGCGTGCCGGCGCTCTTTGTCTCATCGATCCTCATGGGCATCTTCACGCCGGGCATCGTTGCGCTCGTCTCGGCCTACGCGCTTGAAACCGTGGGGCCTGCGCTGCACCGGCGCGCCTGGGGCCTGGCGACCTTCAGCTTCTCGATCACACAGGCCGGTGGCGGCTTTCTCATGGCCACCGCCGCACCCCATCTCGACTCCTACCACCCGCTGTTTCTGGCCAGCGCCCTCGCCCTGCTCGGGTCCATCGCCTGCGTGCTGCTCATCCGCAAGCCTGCAATGCAAGAGGTCGCGGTGGCCGAGCCGGTCGCCACCGGCGATGCGGTCACCCCTGAAAGCACTCTGTATCCGAATGCGACCGCTTTGGAAAAATAGCACAGCCGAACACTTTTGAAGAAGTGATGCCAAGAAGTGCGCGTTTTCACGCGGAATGCTGCAGATAAACTGCGTTGCAATATCGAAGATTCGTTGGGTTGGTCACACGACCGAAAACTTAAAAGTAAGGGCTTGATCATGGGGTTCAAAGCGAACGCAATACGCACCGCGGTAGTGGCCATCGGCCTCCTCGCGGGCACCTTGGCGGCGGCACAGATCCGCATTGGCCAGACGACCGGCCTCACCAGGCCGGCGGCCGGCCCGGTCAAGGAAATCAACCAGGGCGCGATGCTCTACATCGAGCACATCAACGCCGAAGGCGGTATCGGAGGCCAGCAGATCGAGGTGGTGACGCTGGACGACAAGAACCAGGTTCCCAACACCGTCGAAAACACCAAGCAGCTGATCGCCGACCCGAAGGTCGTGGCCCTGTTCCTCAATCGCGGCACGCCTCACGCCCAGGCCATGATGCCGCTGCTGGCCGAAGCCAAGATCGTGCTGCTGGCGCCGTCGACCGGCGCCATCGCTGTGCACAAGCCAGTCCATCCCTACGTGTTCAACGTGCGCGCCACCTACCAGAAGGAAGCCGAACACGTGACCCGCCACCTGGGCATGGGCGGCCTCGAACGGGTGGGCATCTGCTACGTCGACGACCCCTTCGGGCAGGACGCGCTGCAGGGTGCCCTCAACGTCTTCAAGACTGCCGGCAAGCAGACCGCGTTCAACGAAGCGCTCGACAAGTTCAAGCCCGACTACTCCAAGTGCGTCGCCAAGGCGCTGGAGACCAAGCCGCTCGGCATCCTAATGATCAGCACCGCGGCCTCCGTCGCGACCGGTGTGAAGGCGCTGCGCGCGGCGGGCTCGAAGGTGACGGTGGCCACGCTCTCGAACAACGCTGCCAAGGGCTTCGTCGACGCCCTGGGTGAACACGCGTCCGGCGTGATCGTGAGCCAGGTGTTCCCGTCGGAGCGCCGCCTGGCCTCGCCGATGATTGCGGAAGCCGCACGCCTGGCGCAGGCCAAGGGCATCAAGCAGCTCACGCCCGCAATGATCGAAGGCTATGCCGCGTCGAAGGTGCTGGTGACGGCACTGCGCCGCGCCGCGAAAGACAAGGACAACATCACCCGGGCTTCGTTCAAGAAGGCGCTCGAGTCCTTCAACCGGGTCGACATCGGCGGCGGCGTGGGCGGCACCGAGCTCACCTACACGCCGACCGATCATTCGGGCCTGGACTACGTGGACCTCTCGTACATCGGCGACGACGGCAGCTTCCGCCGCTGAGCCGCGACACGCTCCTGAAGATTGACCGGGCCCTGCCCGGTCAATTTTTTTGCGGCGGCGACATCGGTGTCGCACCACCGGGGAATTCGGCCGGCCAGGCATCGGGCGGCAGGTCTTCGACAACCTCCAGACCATGCGCCAGTTCCCAGCTCGAGTCGGTCCAGCTGACGCCGGTCCATTCGCCTGTTCCCGTGCGCCGCATGTCGTGCCTCACGTCGCTCGTCTTCATCCAAGCACCCACCGCTGTCGTCATGTTCGCTCCCTCTGTTTTGCCTGGGCATCAGTGTGCGCAAGCCGGGTTCGCGAATACATCCCACCTATGGCTGCAACAGTAGTGAAGTGGACCCCTCAGAAGAATCCCGCAGCCCGAGGGCCCGCTTTCAGGGGGGCACGACTTGACCCTGGACTCAAGCCGGAATCACGCTGACGGAGACGTCCATCTCCTGCGCGCCGCCGCCGAGGATGACCCCGCGCAGCGGCACCACGTCGGCGAAGTCGGCGCCCCACGCGAGCGTGATGTAGCGCCGGTCGGCGAGCTGGTTGTTCGTCGGGTCAAACTCCACCCAGCCGGTGGCCGGCGAGTACGCCGCCACCCAGGCGTGCGACGCATCCACGCCCATCAGGCGCGGTTGCCCCTCCGGCGGGTCGGTCAGCAGGTAGCCCGAGACATAGCGCGCCGGCAGGCCGTGGCCGCGCAGGCAGGCGAGCATGAGGTGCGCGAAGTCCTGGCAGACACCTCGGCGCTGGTAGAGCACTTCGTCGACCGAGGTGCTCACCGTGGTGGCGCCCGGGTCGAACTCGAAATGCGCGTGGATGCGCTGCATCAGGTCGGTCACCGCTTCGAGCCAGTCACGCCCGGGCGACAGCGACTCCAACGCATACATGCGCGCCCCTTCGGACAAGGGCACGAGCGTGGTCGGCTCCGCCATGCGTGCGGGGATCAGGCCATCGAGTTCGGGCTGCTCGCGCACGGCGTCGCGCACGCTTTCCCAGGCGACGAACGGCGTGGCGTCGGCCGCCGCCCGGTCGCCGACCTCCACACTGCACTGCATGCGCACGCGCAGCATCCGGTGCGCGCCGTGCAGGCCGAAATGGGTGACGCTGTTGCCGAAGCTGTCGGGCGCTTCGTGGCGCTCGTCGGGTGGCGGATCGATCTGGATCGCGCACGACAGCAGCTTCTGCCACGGCAGGTTGCGCGGCGTCAGGCGGGCGAGCTGCCACGACTGCGACACCGGCGCCGCATACACATAGCGGGTCTCGTGCTCAACGGTGTAGCGCTCTGCGGCCGTCATGCGTCACGCCACCAATGACAGCACGCTGCGCGACGCGGCGTGCGAGAAGAACTTGAGCGTGAGACTCGTCTGAGACGGTGTGCGCCGCACGCTGGATCTGCTCGATCGCCGACGCCAGCACCTCGCTCTCGGGATGCAGGTCGACCGGCTGCAATGCCTGCAGCGCCGCCTGCGCGGGCCCCAGCACGTCGGCGGCGAAGCGGCCGTGCGCGCGCTCGAGCTTCTCGACGTATTCCACCAACCCCTTCACCTGGAACGCCACCGAGCGCGGGTTGGTGTCGTCGCGCACCAGCAGGTCGAGCACCGGCAGCCACTCGGGCGCCACGAGATAGCGCGAGCGGTAGGTGACGGTGGAGTCGGCCAGCTCCAGCAGCCAGTCGAGGCCGTCGGCGCGCCCTTCCTGCGTGGCCACCTGCAGCGTGGTGCACAGGTTCGACAGGCGCTCGATGCGACGTCCGATCGACAGGAAACGCCAACCCGTGCCACGCGTCATGCCGTCGAGCACGTAGCCGGACAGCGTCATCATCGTCGTCACCGCGCGGTCGAGCCAGCTGAGCGCCAGGGGCAGCGAGCTGCCGCGCTGGAACACCGGGTCGCCGATCAGTCGGTTGAGCGTGCGCCAGTTGTCAGCCGACATGCGGTCGCGCAGGTTGAAGGCCACGCGCGACAGCTGCCGCAGCCGCTGGCTCAGGCCTTCGTCGGGGTGGGTGGCAGCGCGCAGCAGTTCGGTGCCGGGGTTGTCGGCCGACTCGATCAGCCCGACGCGCTGCGCGAGCGCGAGCACCGGCACGAGGCCATCGGAGCCGCCGTCGGCATTGGCGTCGGTCGCACCGAGCACGGCGGTGATCGCCACCCGCAGCAGCCGCGCCGCGGCGTCGCAACGTTCGCCGTAGCGGCCGAACCAGAACAGGTTTTCCGCGGTGCGCGAGGGCACGTTGCCGCGCGAGGTGACGAGATCCTGCGGCGTGACGGTGCTCGACAGGAGCGAGAAGGAGGCATTCACCGGCCCGTCCGACAGCACCCAGGTGTCTTTCGAGCCACCGCCGCGCTGCATCGCGATCACACGCGAGTGGCGATCGTTGGCCACGCGCGTGAGTCCGCCCGGCATCACGCGGTAACCCTGCGGCGTGGCTACCGCGAAGACACGCAGCCCGACGGTGCGTGCACTCAGGTGGTCGCCCTGCTGCGCGGCGCCACGCTCCAGCACCGGCGCCTGCGACACATGCACCCATTCCTGCGCCACGTAGCGCTGCGGCCGCGAGGCCACCCGCGCGCCGAGCAGCACCCGTTCATCGTCCGACAGGTCGGCGCCGAACACCGCCGGCTCCTTGGCCGAACGCTCCAGCGGCTTGATGAGGATGTGGTCGAGCCGCTTCCAGGCATCGATCAGCGCTGCTGGCTCGCCCAGCCACCAGGTGGCGACCGAGGGCAGGCGCAGCGGCTCGCCTAGGAGTTGCTCGCTCAGCTTGGGCAAGTAGCCGAGCAAGGCCCCTGACTCCAGCACGCCGGAGCCGAGGGCATTGGCCACCAGCACCGTGCCGCGGCGTGCGCAGTCGGTGAGGCCAGCGACGCCGAGCGCGGAGTCCGAACGCAGCTCCAGCGGGTCGCAGTAGTCGTCGTCCTGGCGGCGCAGGATGGCGTGCACCCGCTTGAGGCCCTCCACCGTCTTCATCCACACGCGGCCGTCGCGCACGGTGAGGTCGGTGCCCTCCACCAGCGCGAAACCGAGGTAGCGCGCGAGGAGGGCGTGCTCGAAGTACGTCTCGTTGTAGGGCCCAGGCGTGAGCAGCGCGATCAGCGGCGGGCCGTCGCCCTTGGGTGCCCAGCGCAGCAGCGACTCGCGCATGTGGGCGAAAAACGAGGCCAGGTGCTGCACGTGCAGGTCGCGGAAGAGCTGCGGAAACACACGCGAGACGACCAGCCGGTTCTCCAGCGCATAGCCCACGCCCGACGGCGCCTGCGTGCGGTCGCTCACCACCCACCAGCGCCCGTCGGGCGAGCGCGCCAGGTCGGCCGCGTAATGGAAAAGGTGCACGCCCCCGGGCGGGCGGATGCCCTGCACCTGGTGCAGATAGCCGCTGTGGCCGAACACCACCGAAGGCGGGATGGCACCGCTCTTGAGCAGCGTCTGCTCTCCGTACACGTCGGCGAGCACCCGGTTGAGCAGTTCGGCACGCTGGGCGATGCCGGCTTCGATCTCGTCCCACTCGCGCGGCGAAAGCAGCAGCGGCAAGGGGTCGACCTCCCACGGGCGGTCGGCGCCTTTGGGGTCGGCGTAGACGTTGTAGGTGATGCCGTTCTCGCGCACCTGGCGCTCCATCAGCGCGAGCGTCTCGCCCACACCGGCGCCCTCGCGCTCGGCGAGCGCATCGCAGGAAGGCGTCCCAGTGGGGACGCGGGTCGCCCGAGTCCGCCAGCAGCTCGTCGTAGCGGCCTTCAAGGGCGGAGTAAGCGGAGAGCAGCCTCTTCAGCATGGGGACGTGCGCACGGCGCGGGCGGGGGATGGGCGGGCAGGGATGGGCGATTCTCTTAGATTGGCGCGACCCGGCAGGGCCGCCCTAACCCGGGGCTGTCGTGCAAAAACAATACCCGGCGTGGCGAACCTCACAGCCCACACCTGCCACGCGAGGCGCACGCTCAATGCGCCCCCGCCCCGGCCGATAAGCCGTCATGTCTGCACGCGTGCCTGGACTTGGGGGTTGGCGTCGGGCCGTGGCGCAACTCGCCATCGGCCTGGCCGGGCTCGTCGGCCTGGCCGGCGCCCATGCCCTCGAAGCCTTGCCCTGGCAGCCCCAGGCCCCGACGCTCAACCTCGTGCCGCAGGCCGAGTGGCTGGAAGACCGCAGCACCCGCCTCGACCTGAACGGCGCCCGTGCCGCCGGCGGCTGGCAATACGGCCGCGGCAACGCACTGGCCTTCGGCTACACGCCCTCGGCCTTCTGGGTGCGCTGGCGCATCACCAACACCAGCCAACAGCCCGCCGATGCGGTGATCGACCTCGGCCACCCTCGCCACGACCATGCGCACTGGCACGTGCTGCGCCTGGGCGGCAGCCGGGTCGAGCAGGTGCACAGCGGTGACCGCCTGCCCTTCGCACAGCAGCCGTTGCCCCACCGCCACATCGCCCTGCCCCTGCAGCTCGCGCCGCGCGAAACGGTCGACGTGTGGCTGCGCCTGTCGACGTACGACGGCCTCTTCGAGCCGCTGCCCATCACACTGCAAAGCCGCAGCGCCTTCGAGGCCGCGATGGCGCGCGAAGACACGATCCTCACGCTCTTCCACGGCGGCGTGCTGGCACTTGGCCTGTACCACCTGCTGCTTTTCGCCATCACGCGCCAGAAGGCGCTCGGCCACTACGCCCACTGTGTGGGCTGGCTCCTGCTGTGGAGCCTCACCTCGCGCGGCAACGTCTGGCAGCACGTGTGGCCCGGCGCACCGGACTTCAACAACGGCTTCCTGACCTTCACCAGCAGCGCCGCGTTCGCCGCGATGGGCCTCTTCGCCAACTCGTACCTGCGCTTGCGCGAACACCTGAGCCGGCCGTGGCTGATGGCGCTGCAGCTGCTGGTCGCGCTCAACGTGGGCGACGCCTTGCTGGCGCTGACCGGCCAGCACGCGCTCGCCGTGATGCTCGGCTGGGCCACCGGCCTGCCGCTGGGCATCCTGACGCTGGCGCTCGCCACCCGGCTGGCGCTGCACGGCCATCGCGCGGCGCGCTTCTACGTGGCCGCCTTCGCGCTGCTGTGCCTGGGCGCGCTGGGCTACATCGCGCAGGTCGCCGCGCTGGTGCCCGTCAACGGGTTCAGCACCTGGGGGGTGGAGATCGGTGCCACCTTCGCCATGTTGCTGCTCGCGCTGGGCCTCGCCGACATGCTCGACGCGCTGGGCCTCGAGAAGGTGGCCGCGGAGCGCCGCGCCCGTCTGGCCCAGCAGGCGCTGGTCGCCAAGCTCGAAGCCCAGGTGAAAGAGCGTGCCCAGGCGCTCGATGCGGCCAACCGTCGCCTGTATGAGGTCTCGGTCACCGACGAGCTGACCGGCGCCTTCAACCGCCGGCACTTCAACGACTTCTGTGCCGAGCTGTTCGACCACGCGCCACGCCAGGAGCCGCTGGCGTTCTGCATCTTCGACCTCGACCACTTCAAGGCCTTCAACGATCTGCTCGGCCAGGCTGCGGGCGACCAGGTCCTGCGCGCCGTCTCGGGTGCGGTGCGGGCCGAGCTGCGCCGTTCGGGCGACCTGCTGTTCCGCCTGGGCGGCGAAGAGTTCGGGCTGCTCTTCACCGCGACATCGAAAGAAGGCGCTCGGCAGTTCGTCGAGCGGCTGCGCCATGCCATCCGCCAGCTGCACATCACGCACCCGGGCAGCCCGGCCGGAATCGTCACCGCCAGCTTCGGGGTGGCGTGGTGGGGCCAGCCACTCGGCTCGCCGCTGAGCCGCGAACAGCTCTACGCACAGGCCGACGCCCAGCTGCACGGCGCCAAGAAGGCCGGCCGCGACCAGGTCGCGCTGCTGCCGGTCTGACCCCAGCACCCTGGGGTTTCGACGCTCGCCGTGCACGCGGGCCGCTGTTACCCTGCGCCGCATGAACATCCCACGCCCCACCCTCGCCCTGGCCCTCACCATCTCCTTGCTGCTGGGTGCCTGCGCCCAGCTCGACACCAAGCCGGTGACCGATGCGGCCATCACGCCGCTCAACGACCTCAACCTCGTGCAGGCGCCCATCCCGCCGCTGCTGGTGGCCGTGGCGGCGCGTCCCTATGCCCCGCCCATCGACGCGAGCTGCACCGCGCTCGCAGCGGAGATCAAGGCGCTCGACGAGCTGCTCGGCGCCGACCTCGACACGCCCCCCCACCGCCGCCAACCCGAGCCTCATCGAACGCGGCGTGACACTCGCCACCAACGAGGCCATCGGCAGCGTGCGCAGCGCCGCCGAAGGCGTTGTGCCGTACCGCAAGTGGGTCCGCAAGCTGAGCGGCGCCGAACGCTACTCGAAGGACGTGGCCGCGGCGATTGCAGCCGGCACCGTGCGCCGCGCGTACCTCAAGGGGCAGCTGGTCGCACGCAGCTGCGTTTGACCGAGGGCCGCCAGGGCCCTATTCAAGACGACCCCGGCGCAGGCGCTCTCAAAGCCGCTCGATGGAGCGGCGCAGGTTCTCGCGCGCTCTCGCTTCCAGACGGTCGGCGTAGGCCTCGGTGTTGTAGAGGCGGGGCCGCGCAAGAAAGCCTTGCAGCACCGAGCGCCGCTTGGTGCGAAAGAGCAGCTCGGGCACGTGGCGATACTCGTCGCGCACCTGGCGCTCGTATTCATCGAAGCGGGCGGCATCGGCACCGAGGATCGACAAGTCCACGTCGACCATGACCCTGGCGTCGCGGGTCGAGGGCACGGCATGGTGCTCGGTCGCCATGATGAGCGCATGCACATGGTCGCCCGCTTCACGGCTGCCCGCGGCGGCCACGGTGTCGCGTGCCCACTCGGCGCTGGCGGCCTCGTTGCCGCGGGCATGCGTGTCGTACACGGCGTCGTGGAACCACAGTGCGAGCAGCACCTCGCCCGGGCGTTCGGCCAGCCGCTCGATCTCGCCGGCCTGCGCCAGGCATTCGCGCAGGTGCTGCAGCGTGTGGTAGTGGCGCTGCGGCTCAGCGTAGGCGCGGCACAGCGAGTCGAACGTGCTGCGGGGCGGCTCGGCCAGGCCGACGAGGGCCCAGACCGATTGCCAGGAAGGCAAGAGTTCGTTCATGCGTGAACCTCAGGTCGTGCGTGCCGTGCAATGCGGCCATCGTAGGAGCAGCTGAGGTAGGCGCCCGGCATCGGCAGCACGTCGGTCACGAAATTGTCGTGGCACGACTCGGCCCGCAAGGTGCGGTCGGCCAGGCGCCACACGCGCACGCGGTTGTCTTCGCCGGCGCTCGCGAGCATGCCGTCGCCGAGCCAGCGCAGTCGTCGCACGGCGGCGCCGTGCGCCTGCATCGTGTGCGTCTGCGTCCAGGTGCCGCCACTGCGCGCCCAGGTGGCGAGGCGGCCTTCGATGTCGCCGCAGATGAGTTGATCGCCGCCCGGCAGCACGAGCAGGTCGCGCAACGGCGATGTGCCGGGCAGCGTGCCCACGCAACGGCTGGAGGCACGATCCCAGAGCCTCACCGTCCCGTCTTCGCTGGCCGAGGCCAGGTGTCCGTGGCCGAGGGCGGCAAGCGACCACACCCAGCCCGTGTGGCCACCGAGCGTGGCGAGCGGCTCGCCGTCGGCACGCCAGAGGCGCACCTGAGCATCGGCACCCCCGCTCGAAAGCGTGCCGTCGGGCAGCGCGGCCACCGTGAGCCCGCTGCCCTCGTGGGCCGGGACCGTGCGAATGCAGCGGCGGTCGGCCACCGACCAGAAGCGCAGGTCGCCGTCCCGCGAGATCGACGCCAGCCGGCCACCGGGCAAGGCCGCGAGCCCCAGCACCGACTGGCGATGCCCGACAAGCTGGCCCGCAGCACGGCCATCGTCATGCCACAGGCGGATGGCGGTGTCGCGCCCGCTGCTGGCGAGCAGGTCGTCGCCCAGGCGTGCCAGGGCCCAGACGTAGCCCTGGTGGCCGGGCTCGAAGGGGCGCGTGCTGGGCGCGGGGGCGGCCTCGTGCCGGCGATAGATCACGTCGCTGCGCAGGATGTGCTTCACGCCGCGGCTCACCGTCTCGCCCGAGTGCCACAGGCGGTGGTCGAAGAGGATGAGGCTGCCCGCACGCGGCCGCACCCGGCCGATCAGCCGCGCCGGCGCACCGTTCGCATCGCCCGCGGGGCCAGCCGAGTAGAAGAGCGTGTCGCCGCCGTCGAAGGCGTCGCCATCGGTGAGGTAGACCATGAAGGTCAGGCGCGACTGCAACCCAGGCCCGCGGTGATGCACGCCGTCCTGATGCAGTTTGAACTGCTGGCCGGCCCGGTAGCGGCAGAAACGGAAGCGCTCGTTGATGCTGTCGAAGGCCCAGGTCTCGCCCTCGTGCTCAAGGCGCGGGGGCACGTGGCCCGCCAGGCGCTCGCCCATCTGGCACGCGAACGCGGGGTCGTCGACCACCTGCCGGTCGTTGTTGCGGTACGAGGGCGGGTAGTGGCTGGCCGCCGCGCTGAACCCGCGCGCCTCGCTGCGCGCAATGTGCTCGCGGCACTCCTGCGCCGACAGGAAGTCGGGAATCACCACGCAGAAGCCGGCATCGGCATCGAGAATCGTCATCGCCTACCCTCTCATATTTGGTTGATCAACCAATTTATCGCCACTCTAGCGGTCGCCTCCGCCGATTGCAACGATAATTTGGTCATACAGCCAAATAATTGACGTCATGCCCCGCACCCCCAGCACCAGCAACACCGAGAGCCGCCGCGCCGCCATCGTGGCGGCCATGCTGCCGGTCATGGCCCGGCACGGCTACGAGAAGGCGACCATCCAGGCCATCGCGCGCGAGGCGGGCCTGACGCCCGGCCTCCTGCACTACCACTTCAAGAGCAAGCAGGAGATCCTGGTCTCGCTGGTGGCGGCGGTCGTCGAGTTCGCCCGCACGCGCTACGAGAGCCGATCGGCAAGCTCCGCCGGGCCGATGGAGCGTTTGCAGGCCTACGTGCAGGCCCGGCTGGGGCTGGGCACTGGCGCCGCGCCCGACATGGTGGCCGCCTGGGTGATGATCGGCGCCGAGGCCGTGCGCCAGCCCGAGGTGCGTGTGCTCTACGAGCAGGCCATCGCGCAGGAACTCGCCCTCCTCACGCAATTGCTGTCGGCTTGCCTCGCCGAAAGGCGCCGCAGCACCGACTCGGCGCACACCCTCGCCGCCGGGCTGGTGGCCTTGATGGAAGGCAGCTTCCAGCTGTCGAGCGCCGCGGCCAACGTGATGCCGGCCGGCTATGCGGCTCAGGCCGCGATGGCGTTTGCCACGCAGGGCATCGAGGCCGCCCCGAAGCGAAAGGCCTAAGCGAGGGCCAAAGCGCGAGCGATGTAGTGCCGCGGCACCTTGGGCTTGGGCACCGGAAAGTCGAACCACATGCGCACGTCGTCTTCCAGCCCGATGCCGTGCATGAAGTTGTAGAGCGCCTTCTTCAGCCCCACGCCCAGGGCATCGTGGTCGGTGCCGGTGGGGTCGATGAACCCGATGTCGTTCTTGGCGAAGGTGACGGGCGGCAGCGGCTGAAGCGTCACGCCGTATTCCTCGGGGTGCTGGCCGACGGGTGAGTGCACCGTGCAGGCGAAGCGGTGGAAGAAGCCCGACTGGATGCACCCCTGCTCGAAGAGCTGGCGCACGTATTCGAGCGCGTCGACCGTGTCTTGCACCGTCTGCGTCGGAAAGCCATACATCAGGTAGGCATGCACCAGGATGCCGGCGTCGGTGAACGACTTGGTGACACGCGCCACCTGCTCGACCGACACGCCCTTCTTCATCAGCTTGAGCAGCCGGTCGGAGGCCACCTCCAGGCCACCCGAGATCGCGATGCAGCCACTGTCGGCCATCTGCTGGCACAGCTCGGGGCTGAACGATTTCTCGAAGCGGATGTTGCCCCACCAAGAGACCGAAAGCTGGCGCGCGATGAGCTCGGCCGAGAGCGCCTTCAGCGCCTTGGGTGGCGCAGCTTCGTCGACGAAGTGGAAACCGGTCTGCCCGGTCTCACGCACGATGGCTTCCATGCGGTCGGCCAACAGGGCGGCCGAGGCACCCTCGTAGCGCGAGATGTAGTCGAGGCTCACGTCGCAGAAGCTGCACTTCTTCCAGTAGCAGCCGTGGGCCACGGTGAGCTTGTTCCAGCGCCCGTCGCTCCACAGCCGGTTCATCGGGTTGAGCATGTCGAGCAGCGAGAGGTAGCGGTGCAGCGGCAGCCCGTCCCAGGTGGGCGTGCCGACCTCGGCGAAGGCGATGTCGGGTTCCATCATGTTGACGTAGCGCACCACCCCTTCCTCGCGCAGGAAGGTGCGCACCAGGCGCTGCCGTGATCGTCTGCCCTGCAGGTGCTCCAGCAGCGCGAGCAAGGGGCGCTCGCCGGCATCGAGCGTCACATAGTCGAAATGGTCGAAGACACGCGGCTCGCTGAGACTCGCGCAGCTCGGTGTTGACGAAGCCGCCGCCGAGTGCGGTGGTGATGTGTGGGTGCTGCGCCTTCACCGTCTGGGCGATGCGGAAGGCGGCGTACACCGAGCCCGGGAACGGCACCGACAGCAGCAGCACGTCGGGCTGGTGCCGCGCCACAGCGGCCAGGGTCAGGTCGACCAGCGTGCGGTCGACCAGGTTGAGCGGCTGGGCCAACGCCTCGGCCAGCGGGTCGAAGCTCGGTTGGCTCTGCGCGAGCGACTCGGCGTAGCGCACGAACTCGAAGCGTGGGTCGATGGCATCGCGCAGCACGTCGGCGAGGTCATTCAGGTACAGCGTGGCGAGGTGCCGTGCGCGGTCTTGCATGCCGAGCGCGCCGAAGGCCCAGGCGAGCGGGTCGCCCCCCCTCTTCATCGATGTAGACGTCGAGCGACTCGAAGCGGGCACCCTCAGGCAGGTAGCCGCGGCTGGCGATGCGGTGGCCAAGCGTCGGGTCGCAGCCTTGCAGGAAGGCGATGGTCGGCCCGATGGTGGTGCGGTAGCGGTCGAACTGCTCGATGAATGTCTGGACCTGCCGTGTGCGTTTCGACGCCGGCATGGCCTCGATCTCGGCGCGGACCTGCACCAGCCCTTCGGCCGACAGGAGCTTCAGCACGAGCGCCAAGGCCAGGTCTTCCTGCACCGCATCGACACCACGCGAGCGCAGAAAGCCGGTGAGGTAGGCAGTGGACGGGTAAGGCGTGTTGAGCTGCGTCATCGGCGGGATGAGGGCCAGCACGCGGGGAACGGCAATCGACATGGGGCGAGTCTGCCACGCACCCCATGCCGTCAAGCTTCAGCCGGTCTTCGCGGGGCGCAGCAGTTGCCAGGCCATAACACCCATCACCGACAAGGCGGCGAGCAAGACGCCCCACAGCCACAGCTTGCGCGAGGGCGCAGGCGCCGCCGGTGCCACGCTGGCCGCCGGAGCGACGGGTGCCGCCGCGGGCGCCGGCGTCATCACCACGGTGGCCGTGTCGACGGGCAGTGGATCGTGGGCCTTGCGCGTGGGCATCAGCTGGGCGAGCGAGGTGGCGGGGGCCGCTTCACCGCCCCATGTCAAGCGGTACGGCGCGGGCTCGCGCGCCAGGAAGACGAGCCGCGCCGCCTGCGCGCCGATGCGGATCGTCGGCGGCTGCGAGCCCAGCTGCACCATGCCGCCAACCGGCTGCACACGCAGCTGCGTCACCGCGCCGGCATCGAGCCGCAAGGCCGGCGAGCGCAACTCTCCCTCGGGCAGGCGCAACCAGTACGCCGTGGTGCGCAGCAGCGGGCTCCAGGTGTTGGCCGGGTCGACCGGCGCATCCTTGTGGCGCACGCCGCGCAGCTGGTCGCGCAAACGATGGCGGCGCGAATGCTGCGGTGTCGAGGTGGCATCGCCCCGTTCGTACTGCACCAGCAGGTCGACCGGCGCGAGCGTGTTGGCGGCCGACAGCTGCCACTCCAGCCGCTCCAGCGGCAGGTGGCGCGGCACGGCGTAGTCGCAGAACTGCGCAGTGCACTGCGTCGGCCCGATGGGCTCGCTCCACTGCAGCGGCGGCACCGGCTGGTCATGGGTGACGCTGCGCACCTGTGCGCCGTTCAGTGGCGGCACGGGGCTTCCGGCTTGCGGACGCAATTGCAGGTAGCGCGCATGCACGCCGGCCAGGTCGAAGCTCGTGTGCTCCAGGCGCTGGCCCTGGTGTTGCAGGGAGAGCAGTTGCGCCGCACCGTCGAGCACGCGCCAGCGCTGCAGGTCGTCGCTGGCCTCGATGGCGAAGCCGTAGACACCATGCGTGCCGGGCGCCACGCTCAGCCGAAGCTCGAGCATCGCGCCCGTCACCTTGCGCAGGTCGAGGATCCAGCCGCCCTGTTGCGAGGCGGTGGTGGCCGAGGCCGCAGCGGGGGCCTGGAAGAACGGCACGGAGTGCTGCTGCGCTTCGGCAACGGCCGGCGCAGGCCCCTCGACCCACGCGTGCGGCACCGGCTCGCCGCGCGCGTTGAGCACGCGGATGTCGCCCAGGTCGGCCTGGCGCGATTGCGCGAGCACCGCCAAGGGAAGCGTCACGCCGTAGTAGGCGGCCTGGCCCTGCACGGCCAGCGGCGCCTCACCGGCCCAGGCGGGCAGCGCACAGGCCAGCACGGCCGCGATCAGTTCACGCCGCATGCGCAGCCTCCTTGCGGCTGGGCGGCACCGGGGCGAAGTAGCCCACGAGCAGCAGCAACAGCCCGACGACGATGAACGACACGATGCGGTACAGGCCGCCGCTGTCAGCCAGCTCGACGAAGAAGAGCTTGAGCACCACCACTCCCAGCAGCGCCGCGCCCACGACCCACACCGCGCGCTCGACACGCTTGTGGCCCAACATCATCAGCGCCACACCCACGATCGCCCAGGCGACCGACAGCGCGGCTTGCGTGAGCGTCGACGCCATCAGCGCCCCGCTCTCCCACGGCACACCGGCCCAGTGGTGGCAGGTGCGCAGCACCATGCCGGTGTAGAGCGCGAAGGCGGTGGCGCCCAGACCGGCCAGCAGCGCCTGGCGCGGCAGCTGCGTGCCGGCCGGCAAGGCGCGGTGCCAGAGAAAGAGCGCCACCAGCACCAGCCCATGGCCGATCTCCAGCGGGTTGAGCAGCGGCACATACGGCAGCGGCGCGGCCTTACCCGATTGCGTGTTGCTCGCCCACAGCCACAGCAGCAGGTACACGGCCACCGGCACGCACGCCACCAGCAGGTAGGGCACGCGGAAGCTCGCGAGCGGCCAGCGTTGCAGCACCGAGGGCCGCGTGATCAGCGAGAGCACGAGCGCCGGCACCAGCACCCAGCCCAGCAGCGGCCAGGCGGAGCCGGCATCGCCCAGGCCCGCGGTGAGCCACTGCGCCTCGCGCGCCGCCAGCAGCAGGAAGAGCCAGAAGCCACCCACGTGCAAGGGCGCGATCACCGGGTCGGGCCACCAGCGCGGCAGCGCCCGCAGCAGCACGCCATGCCACAGCAGCGCCAGCGGCCACACCAGCCAGCCCAGGTGCTCGTGCGGCGCAAAGCCGATCAGCCCGACCCCGAGCGCCGCCGTGATGGCCCAGCCCGGCACGGTGGCCCAGGTCGCCTGCCCGAGCACGCGCCACTCGCGCCAGCGGGCCACGGCGGTCATCAGCAGCGAGGTGACGAGCACCCAGCCGGTGAGCACTGCCGGCCACGTCAACACCCAGGCCTTCTGCGTGTGCTGCAGATGGCGGTAGAGATCGGGCAGCAATGCATGCAACCACCACACGAGGCTCCACACCACCACGCCCCATTGCAGGCCCGCGGCACCCTGCCACGCGGCAGCGCGCGGCTGACGTGCCGAGCGCTGCAAGGCGTCGCCCGAGATGAAGCCGGCGAGCGACAAGATCAGCGGCGTCCACAGCGTGAGGCCCGCCCCGGTGTCCGCCCACAGTTCGGGGCCATAGACGCCAAAGGCCAGCGCGGCCGCGAGCTGCAACGCCGCCCACGCCGCGGCGAGTGCCGGGTGGTGCAGGCGCAGGCCCAGCCACAGCGCCAGCACGCCCAACAAAGGCCAGACACGCGCCGCGATGTCGGCCGGCATCACGAAGAGCAGGCTGCCCGCGAGCACCGCGATGCCCGCCAGCAAGCCGATGCTGCTGCCCAGCGACCACTGCGGCGTGGTCTGCCGCGCCTCGGCTTCACGCAAGGCCGCGCTGAGCGGCAGCCAGGTGCTCGCCAGCAGGCTCACGCCGATCACGCAGGCCGAGATCAGCCCCTGCCAGCCATTGCTGAGCATGGCCTCGCCGTGCACTGCATGCAGCGTGGTGGCAAAGCCGGCCAGCGCCACCGCATGCAGCACCGCACTGGCCCACTGCAGGGCCGGCAAGGGCTTGCGCGCCTGCACCCAGGCACAGGCGAAGGCCAGCAGCGAGGTGGCGACGCAGGCCCACTGCGGCACGAGCACAAGCCAGGCCGCGAGCGCCAGCGCGGCCAGGCCGATCCACAGCTGGCCGACCACGCCGGCGGCCTCCCAGTCGCCTTGCCGATCGACCCCGGCACGGCGGCCCAAGACGAACATCACCCCGGCGCTGGCTGCCAGCAGCAGCACTCCCAGCACCGAGCCGGTAAAGAGCGGCGTCCCGGGCGTGAAGTCGAACCCGAGCGCGCTCACGAGCCGCACCGCGGCCGCGCCCAGCACCAGCAGCGCGAAGGCCCGTGCGTAGCGGCGCGCCTGGCGCACGCCGAGCCAGTACATGCCCGCGGCTTCCACGGCCCAGGTGGCCCCCGTCCACTCGCCTTCGAGTGCCAGCGGAATGGCCAGCGTGCCGAAGATCACGCTCACGATCACATAGGCTTCGCCGAGCAGGGCGTAGCGAAGGTTGCCGCCGCGCAGCAGCACGCCGCCGAGCAGCAGGTAGAAGAGCGAGAAGCCGAGCGCCGCCCAGGCGGGCCCGAACTCCCAGCCGCGCACCAGCAGGTATTGCAGGCCGAAGCTCGCCAGCGGCACGCCGAAGGCCAGCGTGCTGTCGACACGGCCCACCTGCGCCAGCGTCTGCGAGGCGCGCTGCCCGAGGGGGTGGCGCAGGTCGGGCTCGCTGCCGAGCGCGAGCGCACGGCGCGCGAACAGCACGCCCACCAGCGTGAAGAGCACGAAGAAGAACAGGAGGAAGGCCTGCACGCTCGGGTAGAGCGCATCGGTGTAGTGCTTGTGCGCCCAGGCGCCGGCCAGCGTGAAGGTGCCGACCGCGCCGATGAGGTTGAGCGGCCGCCACGCGCGGAACCACGCCATCAGGAAGATGCCCACATCGAGGATCGCGAGGTAGCTGAAGAGCGCGATGTGGTTGCCGCTGCCTGTGGACACCAGCACCGGCGCCGCGAAGCCTTCGGCGGCTGCCACGTAGGCGAGCCACGGCGCGTTCTGCGCCATCGCGAGCATGGCGCTCAAGAGCGTCACGGCGAAGAGGAAGCCGAACGCCAGCTCGGCGGGCAGCAGGTGGCTGATCTTCAAGGCCGCGAGCGTCGTGAGGTAGAAGACGCCGATGCCCGCGCCTTGCAGGATCAGGCCATAGCCATCCTTGCGCTCACGCAGGCGCCAGCCCAGCACCAGCAGCACGCCACCGAGCAGCGCCACGCCGGCATAGCGCAGCTCCACCGGCACGGTGACGCGCTCGGCCGCATAGCGCAACAGGAACGCCAGACCGAGGAAGAGGATGAGCACGCCCACCTTGACGATGGTGTTGCCACCGAAGACGAGCTTGCGCAGCAGGGGCGGCATGCGTTCTTCGAGCGTGGGCTGCGGCGCGGGTGCAGGCCGCGGGCTGGGGGCGGGCCGGGGTGCTGGCGCCGGGGCAGCCGCGGGAACGGTGGCAGTCACGGCAGCAGGAACAGGAACCGGCACCGCCGCCACCGCGGGCGCAGCCTGCGCGATGGGGGCGGCCACCGGAGCCGGTGGCAGCACGAAGGGTGCAGGCACCGGCACCGGCGCAGGTGCGGCGGGCTCCAGATCGGGCAGGTCGAACGCCATCGGCTCCTCGGCCGGCGCTTCGACCTTGCTCGTCACCAGAGCGTGTGGCGCGCTCGACAGGCGCTTCACCTCGGCGCGCAGCAGGGCGACCTCC
Source organism: Rhizobacter sp. J219 (assembly GCF_024700055.1). Lineage (GTDB taxonomy): Bacteria > Pseudomonadota > Gammaproteobacteria > Burkholderiales > Burkholderiaceae_C > Rhizobacter. The sequence goes on along the minus strand of NZ_JAJOND010000001.1, from coordinate 258,148 downwards.
TGCTCCAGCCGCGCGACCCGCGTTTCCATCGGAACGGCTGTGGGCGCCGGTGGCTTGGCGGCAGCAGGTGGTGCGTCTTTCGCAGATGCCGACGCATCGCTCTTCTTCAGCATCGACGCAAGCCCGATGCCGACACCCAACCCGATCAGCCCGCCGATCAGTTCGCCCATCAGCAAACCGAGCACCGCACCGATCACACCGAAGATGAACTTCATCGTGTCTCCCCCTGCCTTGTTGGCGGCCGATTATGGAGGTCGGGCCTCGATGAAAAAGGCCCGCCTTTGGGGGGCGGGCCGGGGTATCGAACGATGGCGCTGCCGGTGCAGCAACGCAGTACCGCCTACTCGCGCACGGCGCGTCGCAGGTCGAGCGTGAACGGGAAGTTCGGGTTGCGCTCGTCCTTCGGCACGCGCATCGAGCCCGGCGTGTGGCCGATGCGGAAGAAGCGCGCCAGGCGCCGCGCCTCGGCCTCGTAGGCATTGACCGGCGCAGTGTCGTAGTTGCGCCCGCCCGGGTGGGCCACGTGGTACTGGCAACCGCCGAGCGAGCGGCCCATCCAGCTGTCGACGAGGTCGAAGGTGAGCGGCGCGTGCACGCCGATGGTCGGGTGCAGGGCCGAGGGTGGCGCCCAGGCGCGGTAGCGCACGGCGGCCACGAACTCGCCGACCTTGCCGGTAGGCTGCATCGGCACCACGCGGCCGTTGCAGGTGAGCACATGGCGGTCGCTCACGAGGCCGGTGGCCTTGAGCTGCACGCGCTCCACCGACGAATCGACGAAGCGCACCGTGCCGCCGGGCGCGCCCTCCTCGCCCATGACGTGCCAGGGTTCGAGCGCAAGGCGCAGCTCCACGTCGACACCCATCGCGTTGAAGTCGCCCAGGCGCGGGAAGCGGAAGTTGAGGTGCGGCGCGAACCACTCGGGCTTCATCGCGTAGCCGAACTGGTTGAAGCTCCTCGACCACGTCGCACAGGTCCTGCCACACGAAGTGGGGCAGCATGAAGCGGTCGTGCAGCTCGGTGCCCCAGCGCTTCAGGCGCGGCGGCTGGTAGGGCTGCTGCCAGAAGCGACTCACGAGCGAGCGCATCAGGAGCTGTTGCGTGAGGCTCATGCGCGCATGCGGCGGCATCTCGAAGGCTCGCATCTCGAGCAGCCCCAGGCGGCCGGTGGGGCCATCGGGCGAGTAGAGCTTGTCGATGCAGAACTCGGCGCGGTGGGTGTTGCCGGTCACGTCGATCAAGAGGTTGCGCAGCAGCCGGTCGATCAGCCACGGCGGGCACTCGCCCGGCCCCTCGGCCGTCTTGCGCTGCAACTCGGCAAAGGCAATCTCGATCTCGTAGACCGAGTCGTTGCGCGCCTCGTCGATGCGCGGCGCCTGGCTGGTGGGGCCGATGAAGAGGCCCGAGAAGAGATAGCTCAAGGCCGGGTGGTTGTGCCAGTAGGCCACCATGCTCGCGAGCAGGTCGGGCCGGCGCAGGAAGGGTGAGTCGGCCACCGTCGCGCCGCCGAGCACGAAGTGGTTGCCGCCGCCGGTGCCAGTGTGGCGGCCGTCGACCATGAACTTCTCGGTCGACAGGCGCGTCTCGTGCGCGGCCTGGTAGAGATGCGTGGTCTGGTCGACGAGCCCTCCCAGCTGTGCGCCGGGTGGATGTTGACTTCGATCACGCCGGGGTCGGGCGTCACACGCAGTGTCGACAGGCGCGGGTCCTTCGGCGGCTCGTAGCCTTCGAGGATCACCGGCAGCTTCATCTCGGCGGCGGTGTCTTCGATGGCGGCGACGAGCTCAAGGTAGTCTTCCAGCGCCGAGGTCGGTGGCATGAAGACGTAGAGCCGGCCGTGGCGCGGCTCGGCGCACATGGCGGTGCGGGTGATCCAGCCGGCCGACTCGAAGCGTGAAGGCGCGCGGGGCGGCTCCTGGGCCGGGGTGGCGGTGGCACTGGCGGCCTTGCCGTTCAGCGCAGCGCGCGAGCGTTCACCGAAGGTCGAGCCCGTGGTCAGCAGCTCCTGCGACGCAGCCGGTGCGCCCGGCTCCTGGTCGGCCATCGCATAGCGCAAACGCCGGTAGGGCGGCAATGGCGCAAAAGGCTGCGTCTGGTCGGGCTGGTGCGTCCACGGGTAATCGGCCGACGAGGCCCAGGGCTGCGAGTCGAGCGGCAGCCGATAGCCGAGCGGTGAATCGCCGGGCACGAGGTAGCAGCGCTCGCTGCGCAGGAACCAGGGGCCCGTCTGCCAGCGTGTGGCGCCCGTCGGGTTGCGCAGCACCGGGAGCACGTGGCCGACCACCTTGTCGAGCCCCTGCGAAAACACCTTGCGGATGCGGTCGCGCTCTAACTCGTCGGACAGGCGCGCATCGAAAGGGTCAACGTTGGTCGGCAGCTTGCGCTCGCGCCACAGGTAGTACCAGACGTCTTCATACGCCGGGAACACGTACTTCGGGTCCAGGGCCAGCCGCCTGGCCACACCGGACAGGAACTGCTGCGCCTTGACGTCGGTGATGCCGTAGTCGTGGTGCTCGCTCGCGAAAAGCTCGGGGTTGGCCCAGATCGGCTCGCGGTCCTTGCGCCAGAAGAGGTTGAGCGACCAGCGCGGCAGCTGCTCGCCGGGGTACCACTTGCCCTGCCCGTAGTGCAGCAGGCCGCCGTCGCCGTACTTGGCGCGCAGCTTGTCCATCAGGTCGGCGGCCAGCACGCGCTTGGTGGGGCCGAGGGCCTCGGTGTTCCACTCGGCGCCGTCGCGGTCGTCGACCGAGACGAAGGTGGGCTCGCCGCCCTGCGTGAGGCGCACGTCGTGGCGGCGCAGGTCGGCGTCGACCTCGTGGCCGAGGGCTTCGATGTCGGCCCACTGCTCGTCGGTGTAGGGCAACGTCACGCGCGGCGCTTCCCACACGCGGGTGACCTTCATGTGGTGCTCGAACTCGGTCTCGCATTCGTCGAGCGCGCCGGTCACGGGCGCGGCCGACGACGGGTCGGGCGAGCATGCGAGCGGGATGTGGCCTTCGCCCGCGAGCAGGCCCGAGGTGGGGTCGAGGCCGATCCAGCCGGCGCCCGGCAGGTAGACCTCGCACCAGGCATGCAGGTCGGTGAAGTCGACCTCGGTACCGCTCGGGCCATCGAGCGACTTCACATCGCTCTTGAGCTGGATCAGGTAGCCCGAGACGAAGCGCGCCGCAAAGCCCAGGTGCCTGAGGATCTGCACCAGCAGCCAGCCCGAGTCGCGGCAGGAGCCCGACTTCTTGGTGAGTGTCTCCTCCGGCGTCTGCACGCCGGGCTCCATGCGGATGAGGTAGCCGATGTCGCCTTGCAGGCGCTGGTTGAGTTCGACCAGGAAGTTGGTGGTCTGCTTCTTCTCGCGCGGGATGCTCGCGAGATAGTTCGCGAGCGCCGGTGTCAGCTCGCCCTTCAGGCGGTACGGTGCCAGCTCGTGCGCAAGCGATGCGTCGTAGTCGAACGGGAAGTGCTCGGCCGAGGGCTCCAGGAAGAAGTCGAAAGGGTTGAGCACCGACATCTCGGCCACGAGGTCGATCTCGATGCGAAAGCTCGTGGTCTTGTCGGGGAAGACGAGGCGCGCGAGGTAGTTGTTCTGCGGGTCCTGCTGCCAGTTGATGAAGTGCGTGGCGGGCTCGACGCGCATCGAGTAGCTGAGGATGCGCGTGCGCGAGTGCGGCGCCGGGCGCAGCCGCACCACCTGCGGCCCCAGGTTGATCGGCCGGTCGTACCGATAGTGGGTCACGTGGTTGAGCGCGACGTGGATGGACATTCAGGGCTCCGGGGCTTGGGTCTGCTGCTGGGAAAAAGGAGGCGCGGCGGGCTCGCCGGCTTTGCGGATGTCGATGCGTACGCGCATGGTTTCGTCACCACCGCCTTCGCGCACGCCGCGGATGGGCGAACAGGCGGCGTAGTCGAGCCCGACGGCCAGGCGCACATGGCGCTCGTCCATCAGGCAGCCGTGGGTGATGTCGACGCTGAGCCAACGGGCGGCGTCGGGCTCCACGCACACGTCGACCCAGGCGTGGCTCGCCAGGTGCGGCGCTTCGGGGGCGTAGAAATAGCCGCTCACGTAGCGTGCGGCGACGCCGTTCGCACGGCAGGCGGCGAGGTAGACATGGGCGTGGTCCTGGCACACACCGACGCCCTGCTCCCAGGCCTGCTGCGCGGTGGTGTGCACATGGGTCGTGCCGGACTTGTAGCGCACACGCTTCAACACGGCCTGCGCGAGTGCCATCGCCGAGTCTTCGGTCACGCCGTCGGCGAGGTGCACGCGGCCGAGCGCCGCCAGCCGGTCATCGGCCACGGTGAGCGGCGTGCTGCGCAGGTAGAGCCAGGTCGGTTTGGTGTCGTCCACCAGCCAGGGCGAGGCGTGGGTCTCCACCGTGCCGGCGGCGCGCACCGCGCTGCCGTAGCTGCGGCGCGCCAGGCTCCAGGTGTGGGCCAGGTTGCCGTAGCCGTCGCGTTGCGCATGCAGCGGCGCAGGGGCGGTGACGGTCCACTCGTGCACCGTCTGGTGTGCACTCGCCTGCGGCGTGAGGCACAGCGACTGCAAGGCGTACTGCAGCGGAGCGCTGTAGTCGTAGTGGGTGACGTGTTGGATGGTGAGCTTCATCCAGCACGCATCCGGTCAGGCGGCGACGGGAACGAGGAAGTCACGGCTGATTCCAACGCCCAGCGTGCCCACACGTTCGAGGAACTGGCTGAGGAAGGCATGCAGGCCGGTCGCGAGGATCTCGTCGATGCGGCCGAAGCGCAGGTCGGACTGCAGGCGGCCGGCACGGCGCAGCGTCTCGTGCGACTGCTCGTTGGCCACCCGCTTGAGGTTGGCCACCACCTCGTCCATGCAGCAGGCGAGCGAGCGCGGCATGTCGGCGCGCAGGATGAGGTTTCGGCCACCTTCTCGGGCCGGATCACGTTGCGGTACGCCTTGCGGTAGACCTCGAAGCCGGAGACGGAGCGCAGGATGGCCGACCAGTGATAGAAGTCGTATTCCTGGTCTCGCGAGACGCCATTGCCATTGCCGTTGCCCGCGCCGTAGAACTCGCTCTCGACCGCATGGAATTTCACGTCGAGCATGCGAGCAGTGTTGTCGGCGCGCTCAAGGAAGCTGCCGATGCGCAGGAAGTGGAAGGCTTCGTCCTGCAGCATGGTGCCCACCGTCACGCCGCGCGAGAGATGCGAGCGGAACTTCACCCACTCGAAGGCTTCGCCGGGGTCTTTCTCGAAGGCCTTGACGCGCAGCATGCGCTGGAACTCGATCCAGGTCTGGTTCTGCGTCTCCCACACCTCGGTGGTGAGGGCGCCCCGCACGGCGCGTGCGTTCTCACGCGCGGCGAGCAGGCAGTTGTAGATGCTCGATGGGTTCTTCTCGTCGCCCACCATGTAGGCCATGACCTTGCGGGCGTCGACCTCGCCGTAGCGGGTGTGGTAGTCGTGCGTCAGCTCCGAGATGCTCAGCAGGCCGCGCCAGCCGTTCTCGGCCGCGTCGGCCGACTGCGGCAAGAGCGAGGTCTGGTAGTTGACATCGAGCATGCGCGCGGTGTTTTCGGCGCGCTCCATGTAGCGCGCCATCCAGAAGAGGTGGTCGGCAGTTCTCGACAACATGATTCAGACCTCCTTGTCGTTCAAGCTTCAAGGACCCAGGTGTCCTTGGTACCACCACCCTGCGACGAATTGACGACGAGGGAGCCTTCCTTCAGCGCCACGCGGGTCAGGCCGCCCGGCACCATCTGCACCTCCTTGCCCGAGAGCACGAAGGGCCGCAGGTCGATGTGGCGCGGCGCGATGCCGCTTTCCACGAACGTGGGACAGGTCGACAGGCTGAGCGTCGGCTGCGCGATATAGCCCTCGGGGTTGGCTTCGAGCGCCTTGCGGAAATCGGCGATCTCGGCCTTGGTGGCGGCGGGGCCGACGAGCATGCCGTAGCCGCCGGCACCGTGCACTTCCTTCACCACCAGTTCGGGCAGATGGTCGAGCACGTACTTGAGGTCTTCTTCAACGCGGCACAGGTGCGTGGGCACGTTGTTGAGGATGGGCTTCTCGCCCAAGTAGAACTCGATCATCTTGGGCACGTAGGGGTAGATCGACTTGTCGTCGGCCACGCCGGTGCCGATGGCGTTGGAGAGCGTCACGTTGCCGGCGCGGTACACGCTGAGCAAGCCCGCGCAGCCGAGCGTGGAATCGGGGCGGAAGGCCAGCGGGTCGAGGAAGTCGTCGTCGACGCGGCGGTAGATCACGTCGACCCGCTTCGGGCCCTGCGTGGTGCGCATGTAGACGAAGTTGTCCTTGACGAAGAGGTCTTGCCCCTCGACCAGCTCCACGCCCATCTGCTGCGCGAGGAAGGCGTGCTCGAAATACGCGCTGTTGTACATGCCGGGGGTGAGCACCACCACCGTCGGGTCGTTGACGGCTGCAGGCGCCACGCCGCGCAGCGTCTCGAGCAGCAGGTCGGGGTAGTGCGCCACCGGCGCCACGCGATGCTGGCTGAAGATTTCGGGGAAGAGCCGCATCATCATCTTGCGGTTCTCGAGCATGTAGCTCACGCCGCTGGGCACGCGCAGGTTGTCTTCGAGCACGTAGTAGCTGCCGCTACCGTCGGCGTTGGCCGCGCGCACGATGTCGATGCCGCTGATGTGCGAGTAGACGCCGCCTGGCACGTCGACGCCCATCATCTCGGGGCGGAACTGCGCGTTCTTGAAGATCTGGTCGGCAGGCACGATGCCGGCGCGGATGATCTCCTGCTCGTGGTAGACGTCGTGGATGAAGCGGTTGAGCGCCGTCACACGCTGGGTGAGGCCCTTCTCCATCTCGGCCCACTCGGCCGCCGGGATCACGCGCGGGATCAGGTCGAAGGGGATCAGGCGCTCGGTGCCGGAGCCGTCTTCGTCTTTCGCGCCATAGACCGCGAAGGTGATGCCCACGCGGCGGAAGATCATCTCGGCCTCTTCGCGCCGCGAGCGCATCACATCGCGGGGCTGCTGCGCCAGCCAGCGGTCGTAGACCCGATAGTGGTCTCGCACGCTGGTGCTGGTGGCCTGCATCTCGTCGAAGCTGGGTCGCATGGGTCTTGGTCTCCTCGCAGGCAGGGTAGCAAAAAGCAGGCCAATTGACGCCATCCAGCGCGTCCCCGGGCCCGATGATCGCCCCGAGGTTACTCGCCTCTGGCGGCGTGGTGCCAATAACGCCGTGCGCGGTCGCGTTCGCAGACGGCCTCGCCGCCACCCCACTGCCAGGCGCCGCAGGCCGCGCTCGCCTCGATGCGGACACCGCGCGCCTTCAGGCGCTCGGTCACGTCGGCCACCGGATGGCCGAAGCGGTTGCGGTAGCCGGCCTGCACGATGGCCACCTTCGGCGCCACGGCATCGAGAAACGCCGCCGTCGACGAGGTGCGGCTCCCGTGGTGCGGCACCAGCATGACGTCGCTGCGCAGGGCGGCAGCCGAGGTCGACAGAAGCTCTGCTTCCTGCTGGCGCTCGATGTCGCCCGTCAGCAGCAGCGTGCCCTGCGGCCCGCTCACCTTGACGACGCACGACATCGCGTTGGACTTGAGCGAGCGCTCGTAGTCCTCGGCGCGTGGGTGCAGCACCTCGAACTGCACGCCATCCCAGACCCAGCGCTGGCCGGCCGCGCAACGCACGGGCGAAGCGGCCATCGCGCGGATCGGGTGGCCGTCTTCGAGCGAGCTGAGCAGCTCGCCCACGGGCAGCGTCTGCAGCAAGGGCTTCGCGCCGCCCACGTGGTCGAGATCGCGGTGACTCAGCACCAGGCGGTTGATGCGGGTCTCGCCTCGCGCCTGCAACAGTGGCAGCAGCACCCGCTGGCCGGCGTCGCTCTCGCGCGAATACTGCGGCCCGGCGTCGTAGACCAGCAGGTGGCCGCGCGTGCGCACCAGCACCGCGGTGCCCTGCCCCACGTCAACCGCGACCACCTCGTAGCGGCCGGCCTCGGGCCGCACCGGCACCGGCAGCAACAAGGGCATCACCAGCGGAATTGCAAAGAGCCGCAAGCGCCACGGCAACGGCAACACGACCAAGGCAGCACCCAAAAGGCCAGCCGCCTGGGCCCACAGCGGCGCTGCCGGCACCACCCAGACGGCGCCCGGCAACGCGCCCAGCCATGCAAGACCCTGGCTCAGCGCCTCTTGCACCGCGGCGCCCACGCGCCACAAGGGCGCGAGCATCACCCCGAGCAGCGCCAGCGGCGTGATCACCAGCGTGACCAGCGGGATGGCCACGAGATTGGCCACCAGCCCCACCACTGAAACCTGCTGGAAAAACACCAGGCTGAGCGGCGTGAGCCCGAGCGTCGCGACGACCTGCGTGCGCACGCCGCCGCGTGCCGCCACCCACAGCCGCTGCCACCAGCGCGGCGAGGGAGCGTTTCGGTCGACGACGCGCTGCGCCGGCTCGGACGCCATCAGCAAGCCCACCGCGACGAACGACAACCAGAACCCCGGCTGCAACAAGGCCCACGGGTCGAGCGCGCTCACCACCACCGCCGCGACCAGCAGCACCATCGCCCACGGCCAGCGCCGGCCGCTCAGGTGCAGCAGGGTGATCGTCGCCAGCATCCACACCGTGCGCTGCGCCGGCACGCCCCAGCCGGCGAACACCGCATAGGCCGTCGCCGCCAGCAGCCCGCCCACACGGCCGGCCCACGGCGCCGGCCAGAGATGCACCGCACGCGCACTGCGGCGCCACAAGGCCTGCACCAGCAGGCCGGCCAGCCACGCGAACATCGTCACGTGCAGGCCGGTCAATGTCTCTTTTAGAATACCCGACATGCCACGTAGCGCGTACTCCTACATCCGCTTCTCGACGAAGGCGCAGATCGAGGGCACGAGCCTCGCACGGCAGTTGAAGGTCGCGCGTGAGTACGCCGAGAAGCACAAGCTCCATCTCGACGAGAGCAGTTATCGCGACCTCGGCATCAGCGCCTTCAAGGGCAAGAACGTCCGCGACGGAGCGCTAGGTGCGTTCCTCAAGGCCGTCGAGGACGGCAAGGTCGCGCGGAACTCGATCCTCATCGTCGAAAACCTTGATCGCCTATCGCGCGCCAAGCCTACCGAAGCCCTCGCCCTGTTCATCAACATCATCAACAGCGGCATCACCATCGTGACGGCGTCAGACGGTGACCAGCAGACCTTCACGGCCGACAAGATCAACAACGACAACGGCATGTCATTGTTCGGCGCGATGATGGTCTTGATCCGCGCACACGGCGAGAGCGTCCGCAAGAGCAAGCTCGCACGCGACGGACTGCGCATCCGCCTTGAGCAAGGCATGCGGCACGGCAAGGCGCCGTTCTGGCTGAAGCCCACTGAAGATCGCACCGGGTACACGATCATCGAGGACCAAGCGAACATCGTCCGCGAGGTGTTCCGTATGCGGGCCGAGAGCATTGGCGCTTCGCGCATCGCTCAGCACCTAAACACCAAGTACGGCTGGAAGTACGGCGCCCCGCAAGTCGCCAGATTGCTGCAGAACCCAGCGGTCATCGGCACTCGCGTGTCGCAAGCGGGGTACGAGCCAAGGCCCGATCACTACACACCCATCATCAGCAAGGCCGAGTTCTACGACGTGCAGCGGCTGATGTCGGCGAACATCGGCACCAAGCGCGGCAAGCGCAGCGACGACGAGCCGAACCTCTTCACGGGGCTGCTGTATTGCTCGCTGTGCGGCACACGCACTCGATTCTTTCGAGCGAACAAGTACGTCTCCCAACGGTACCTGCGGTGCGAAGCTGCGCTGTCCCACCGTTGCACCGCACGGAACGTGAACTACGACGCCTTCGAGAAAGAAGTCATCGGGTTCTTGCTGCTCGACCAGGACGAGGACTTCGTGTCCATACTGGACAAGAAGCCGAGTCGCAAGGCGGTGTCCAGCGCAGAACTGCAGTCACTGAAGGACCAGCAGGAGCGCCTCATCGATTTGGCCGCAGACGGGCTGATGAACACCCGTATGGTCACAGAGAAGCTGAACGCCATCGAGATGCAGATCAAGCACCTTCAGACGGTCGAAGAGCCCGAACCGGAGGAGCGCATGTTCGCTGAGAAGGCGTGGGCGCTGGCCGAGCGTCACGAGAACGCTTTGCTCGGTGACGACCCTCAGGAACTACACGCAGTCCGTCGTGAACTCAAGGCAGCGTTCGCCCGGTCCATCGAGCGACTCACGGTACACCCCGAGCAGCGAGTCGGTGATGAGCACCTCTGCAGATTCGGCGTGAGGTTCCGTGGGTACGAGGGCGAGGTCATCCGCGAGTACACGCGGCCTGCGCTGATCAGGGTGAAGGGGGTTTGGAATCAAGGGCGACAAGGCCGTGAGGTGAGGCCACGCTAGCTTGGTCCACCTGTCCACCAACCCACAGTGGTGTGGTTCAGCCGGCCTTGTCAGGGTGAAGCGTGCCAGCAGTCGTCGGCTCGGCGAAATCCCACCGGTGTAGGCACCCTTAGGCACCCTCTTTCGTGTGCCCTCAGGTGGGCGTGGTGAGCCTCAGCCGAACCTGAACTTGCTGGCTTCGAGGTACTCCTCGACCAGCTCCATGCCAATCCAGCGGCGACCAAGCTGCTCGGCAACCATCCCCGCGGTGTTTGACCCAGCGAACGGGTCGAGCACAAGGTCACCTTCGTCCGTCAGCAGCTTCACGAAGAACTCGGGCAGCGTGGGAGGGAACCTCGCTGGGTGAATCTTGATGCCTGCTTCCTTGCAGCGCATCGTGTACTTGTCGTTCGCCGAGTTGTTCCCGAGGACGAGCATGTCCTGAGGAAGCTGCTCCTCGATGACGTTCGAGCTGATGGCGCCGCCGGCATCGACCTTGTCGAAGCTCGACGTGATGTTGTGGCCTGACGGCCGGACGGTCGCCTTCACGCCTCGCTTAGCAAGGCGCAGCATGTCAGCGCTGTACGGTCTCAGAACCTTGCGGTTGTCGGCCTTGGGGTGTGCAGTCTTTGAGAACCACCACACGTACTCGACCGAGTCCTTGATGCGTACACGTCGAACGGTGACCCACTCAGCCGGAACTGGCATCTTCGCGGGGTTGTACCAAAAGCACTCCTGCGCAAGGTGGAACCCAAGCTCCTCTACCAGCGCGATCATGAGCTTGAAGTGGTACAGCGAGCGGGTTGGTGAGCCCTTGTTGTAGCTGCCCCCGATGTTAAGCACGAAGCTGCCATCGTCCGTCAGGATACGCTTGATCTCCTCGGCGAAGTGCAGGAACCAGTGGACGTAGTCCTCCTTGCTGACGTTCCCGTACTCCTTCTTGAAGTGAAGCGCGTACGGCGGCGACGTGAACACGAGGTTCGTCGAGCCAGTTGGCACCTTCTTGAGCAGCTCCAACGAGTCGCCCAAGTACGCTGCGCCGAAGTCGGTCTCGTAGAACGGCTTCGTTCGCTTCAGCAGCGCCTTGGGGTGCTCACGGGTGTTCGCGAACAGGCTGCTTTGCGGTGCGTCGACGATGTTGTTCATGGGACTGGATGGATTCTCAGGGTAGCATTCTAGGAGGGAGGGAGCATGGACGATTCCAAGATCAAGACGTTCCTCAACGGATGCACAGACGAAGAGCGCCATGACCTGTTCCGCGAGCTGCGGAAGCTCTACCGGGTCCACGAGCTGGAAGACGCGTTTGGGGCACCCGCTGAGGTCATCCTAGAGGCGATCCACCGGGCGCCCGAGCTGACTCAGCGGATGCTGAAGGGCGTTATCGCAGATGCAGCGTTCGCACAGTTCGTGGTGCCAGCGGTAGCCAAGACCGGCTGGAAGGATGTGACCCCACCTGGGAATCACTCGTACGACTACGCGCTAGATGACGGCAAGGGCGTTGTCACCGTCCAGGTGAAGCTTCAACGCAGTGAGAAGGGGCAGCCCGTCATCACAACGGGCACGAAGTTCGGCCTTGCGGCAGGCATGTACATGGTCGAGCCACAGCGGACCCGTGGCGGCAAGAAGAAGGCCAAAGGCGAGAACGGCGAGGTCGAAGAGAAGAAGACGCGACCGTACCTGTACACCGACTTCAACGTGATCGCGGTGTCTCTGCGCCCGGCGACGAAGGACTGGGCCTCGTTCAGGTACAGCGTGGCGAACTGGCTGCTGCCCAACACCAATCCGCTCGAAATTCGAACGTACCAGCCAGTCTCGATGAAGCCAAATGACGACTGGACCGACAGCTTCGAAGAAGTCGCTGAGTGGTACAGATCAGCGAAGCAGAAGCGCATACGGAACGAGGCAAGCGATCTCGCATCGCTCTTCTAAACGCCCAAGGCAGTCAGAGCTTCAGCGGGACGGACCATTTCCGAGCCGTCCGCAACTTCAACTGCGTTTTGATTTCACCGGCCGCACCGGTCGAACTGGCTGCCGGATAAGCCTTGCTCTGTCCAGTCGACGTCCCGCCTCGCTTCGGGCCGCGCCCGGCTCAGACGATCGCTTCAAGGGAGTGCTGCTCGCGGGCTGAGTTGGCGGCTGCGGTGCGGTCGGCCGCGTCGGCGACGCCGGCGTGAGATCGCCCAGCGCCTGACCCGTGATGAATTGCTTGAACGTAGAAAAGGGTTTGAAGCTGCGGAACGAAGTCATCTTTCACCCGGTGGACTCTCTAGGGTATGTACAGCATCCGATCGAATGTTTACTAACTTCAATAGCTAAACATCGCTATACCTGACAACCACTTAGATTGCCAGCGGGTTGGTGATGTACGTCGAATGTGTAGAAATTTATAATCTTTGCATATCGAACACATTCGCGTCACCATGAAGCAAGAGCGAAAAGCGCCAGTCCTTACCCAAAGCCAGTTCAAGCAGGTTATCGCTGCGGCGCGAGCGAATGACCAGGCTGAGCGAAATGTGGCATTGCTGTACTTTTCGGTTGCCCTTGGGCTCCGCGCGAAGGAAATGAGCCAGCTGCAGATCGGCGATGTACTCAGTCCAGATGGAGCGATGAAAGACGAGGTGCTGCTGACCCGCGCAACGACGAAGGGCGGAAAGCAGCGATTGGTGTACCTGAGCAATCGAGACGTTCGCAAGGCGCTAGGTGCGTACCTCGACCACCGCCGGAAGTCGGAGCCAACTTCGTTGCATCCGAAAGCACCGCTCTTCCGGTCGCGCAAAGGCGGCGGTTTCACACCGAACACCATGCAAATGCTGTTCAAGCGGATGTACCGGGCCGCCGGCTTGGACGGCGCGTCGAGCCACTCGGGACGCCGAACCTTCGCAACGTCTCTGATCGAGCGCGGCGTTGACATCAAGGCGGTTTCCACGCTGATGGGGCACTCCACCGTGGCGATGACAGCCCGCTACGTCGAAGACAACCCGATTCGCTTGCGCAGAGTTTGCGAAGAGGTCAGCGTAGGCGTCTAGCCATCTAGGGTTCTTGCCGCAGGGCGGCCAAGATCGCGCAGCAGTGGATGCGGTCTGCCAAGCTTGCAGCGCGCCCGACTCCGCGCGTCGGCTAGGATCACCGCTGCAACAGTGCGTGGAGCCAACATGGCAACTGACACCAAGGACCTCGCGGAAGAACTCGAGCAGTCTGAAGCAGAACCGCTAGGCGCGGCTGCGGATGCAGAGTCCTCGGACGAGGCCATCGAAGACCAGATCGTCAAGCAGCCGTTCCGGGTCATTTATCAGACAAACAATTTTTTCCTGCCGCAGATCAAGGATCTGATCAAGGCCGGTGAGGATGTGAACCTCCGCCCTGAGTATCAGAGACGATTGCGATGGACGACTCAACAGAAGTCACTGTTGATCGAATCGCTGCTGCTGAATGTGCCCGTGCCTCCGGTCTTCTTCTATGAGAACGATCTTGCTCGGTACGAAGTCATGGACGGGCAACAGCGATTGAGTTCCATCAAGGAGTTTCTGAACAATGAATACTCATTGCGTGGACTGCAGATCATCCCCACACTCAATGGCAAGAACTACGCGCGCTTACCCACTAAGGTAAAGCGCAGCCTAGACCGCGCGTCGATTTCAGCCATCGTGCTTCTTCAGGAGTCGCAAGGAAAGCTAAAGCGACCAAACTCTAATCGAGTCTATGAGCTACGCCGATTCGTCTTTGAACGATTGAACACAGGCGGGAAGCGGCTCACAGCACAAGAAATTCGCAATGCAGTCTACGGTGGCGAATTCAATAATCTGATAGTCACCCTGTCCCGCAACGCTACCTTCACTCGCATTTGGGGAATTCCACCGTACGTCGAGAACGACTACGGCGACTACTACGAAGACGAGGAGCGCCAAAAGAACTCTCTCTACCGCACGATGGGCGATTGCCAGCTGGTTCTGCGCTACTTTGCGTTGGACAATGATGCGCACATCGTCGGATCACTCCGCTCAATGCTTGATCGCTGTATGGAGCGCAACCTGTCTGCCTCCAAGGAGGAGTGTGCGGCATTCGGCGAGACATACCTCAAGGTGCTGAGCTTGGCAGACGCCATTTTCGACGGCAGACCATTCTCCTTGAGCCCAGACCCGAACGAGTATCGACCGCTTGCGGGTATCTATGACGGCGTTATGGTCGCTTTAGGCGGAATGCTGCAACACGGCGATACCCTTGTGGACAAAAGGATCGACATTCAGACTGCGTACCATAAGCTTGTGAATGCCAAAGGGCGCGGCCAGTTTACTGGGGTGGCGAGTACCGCACAGGATGTAAAGGGACGGATCGCAGAGTTCCGCAAACTTTTCGCTTCATTCTTGTAGCCATGGCGGGGCCAGATCTTCAAGGGCCGCTGACCGACTTTCTCGCAAGAACGGCAGAGCTTCGCCGGATCGTCGCCGCGATTGAGTCACTTGGAAAGGACAGCAGCAAGCTGCAGACGACTAGAGGGGGAGTTGACCTTTCGTTGGTGGGCTCGACGTCGGCAAACACGGTCAACGCCATGTCGTTGGTTTTTCTCGCATCGAGCTTCGAAGAATTTGTTCGTGAAGAGCTCAAGCAGTGTGCTTCCGAGCTTTCGACAAAGTACCAAGGCCTCCCTGCAGAAACACGGCAAGCGGTACGCAGCGTTTATTGGGCGACGAGCCTGACGCGCCTGGGGTTCGTTAGGTCAATTCTCACGAAGGATAAACCTCAGGTCATTGATCCATTGGCCTTGGCCAAGCTCAGAGCTTTGATCGACGGCACTAAGGGCTTCGTGCTAGACGATGACCCCAGTCTCATAGACGCCTCAACCGTGGTTCATCATTCAAACAACTTCAAAGCCCACGTTGTTGATGATCTTTCGCGCCGAATTGGGATGCAGAGCCTCGTGGACAGCGCCAGTGAGAGCGCAAAGCTCAAGGCCTACTTCGGCACCAGTACCAAGGCAGATACTTCGAAACGAGTCCGCGCCAAGTTGAACGAGTTCTATGATCGGCGGAACGAAATTGTCCACTCCCTCAGCTCTGCTGCCGGGTACGGAGTAGATGCCGTTTTTGATTACTTCGTCTTCTTCGAGACACTAGCAGATTCGATTCGAGCCAGCCTCAGCAAGACGGTTGCGAGCTGGTAGAGGTGCACCCATCTGCGCAAGCCAGGTTCGGTGGAGGTCCTACGCTGACAGCGCACTGCATCGCGGATCGCGTCTAGTCTTCAACAGGGGAGTCGGCTACGGTCGCTAAGCGATCATCAAACGCTTGCTGAACTGTAGACAAGTAGGCAGAGGCCACGTGTCGCAATAGATGGCTTCTGCCGCAGCCGCTTCTCCTCGCGACCTCATCGATCCGTTCAAGCAACACTGTGGGCAACCTAAACGACACAGTGCGACCACGCGCTTGCCATTCTCGGGCGGCTACTTCGGCCTGGGCGGAGTGAACAGCTTCGCGGATGCTTTGTAGTGCGGCGGTGTGCGCCGAGGGTTTGCCGGTGCTTCTAGGAATCACTTCGGTGCAACCTGAAGTTTGGTTTGGCGGCCTTCAAACTGTATGTATTACACGGGGTGCTGCGGCAAAGTTCGCCAAGCCTGCTACTTCGATCCTGCACAGCGGCATCAGCTAGTTCCCCGGCCAGACTCCGCCTACCAATAATCGTTCGCGCGTCCAACCATCGATGCGGGCAGCGCCCAGCTCGACCCACTGGCAATGGCTTCCATTCAGGCTTGGCAGTCTCGACCTACCGGGGTCCTCAGATTGAACTTGTCAATGCGCTCTATGGCCTGCCGGTCCGGGATGCCCTGGTGACACCCTGGTGGCTCCGGGGAGCGGTCTGGCCACCACTGGGAGCCCTCCGCGGTACACCGAGCACCCGGCGTCAGCCCCACGTCACCACGACACGCGTAACGGTTGGGCGAAGCTGTGTACGCCGATCGCCGCCTCAATAGGATAGCTAATACCGCAACGTCGCGGCGCTATCGATTGATCCGAACTATGGCTACCTCCACCGTCAAGACTCCCGCAGAACCCAAGGTCAAGAAGCCGGCTCCGTCGCTCGTGGAGCGCACGAAGGCCCAACTCGCCGCTGCTGCGCTCCGCGGCAAGGTGACTGCGGACGAACTCGAAGCGCTCGCAGCACACATTGCGAAGCTGAAGGCGCTGGTCGCCTGAGCCTAGGCCGCGCGAACGGCGACGCGATCTAAAGCTTCCGCCGCCGTTCTTCATCCCAAAACTCAGCCACTCCAGGCGAGGCTCGGGAATAAGATAGAAGTAATCCGCAAAAGTGCAGCACCAGGGGCTGGGGTCGCCTACTTGTAATCCACTCTGGCTGCTTCGCGCTTGTTCTGCTGCGTTTGCTCTGTCTTGTTGTCGGTCTTCGCTATGCCTTACTCGCCGAACTTCTCTGATCCCCGCACTCGGCGCCGAGTTCGCTCTGCGCTGGCCTGGTCGTGGCTCTACCTGACTCCCACTCGGGCGCGCCGAGTTCCGAAGGAAACCCTCGACGCGGTCTTTGGCCCTTCGGGGAACAAGCAGGCGAAGTTCATTCGCGACGCCCTGCTTGTCAAGCAGCCCTGGTGGGATCCAGACGACTTCGGCGAGGTAAAGAGGTACCGGCTGAATGACGACGGCGCGCGCGCCCTTGCGTCTGCGATCGAGCTACCGGCCGATTCTGGTGACAGCATCCCGCAGCACGTCCGCGAGCATCTCGACACCGTCTATCCAGCCCTTGCCTCACTGCAGTTTGAGTACGTTGACCACGCTCCAGGTCGTCTGACCCATGGCCTACAGAATCTGAGACGCGAGGTAAAGCCAGTTCTGTGGCGCACGTTCGGGCTTCCGTACGACTACGACATCGTCGCTTGCAGTGCGAACGTGCTGGTGCAACTGGCCAAGCGTGCCGGCATGAAGCACGTACCGGTGCTGGACGAGTACCTAGAGGATCGAGCGGCTTGGCGGGAGCGGTTCGCAAAGATCGCAGGCGTGGAAGTGGAGATCGCCAAGAAGGCGATTACGTCCATCTTCACTGGAGCGCTGGTTGCCGAGAACGAGGACAGCTCAATCTTCCACATGGTTCATCGCCGCGCGGGGGCAGTCGCCGCACTACGCGATGACCCAGACTTTTCTCGGCTGTTCGCCGGTGTGAACAGCATGTGGCGCTGGCTGCGAATCGCTGAGGGCACGCAGCACCGTCGATCACTGGTCGACTTGCTAGAAGGTCACCACGGTACTCGTCCGACCGGATACCGTACCGGCCGCCAGAAATACGCGCTCTACGTCCGGCACGAGCGCCAAGTCATTGACGCGGTGCATGCGCACCTCAACAAGACCGGCAATCGGCACTTTCTGGAGCACGACGGTTGGCGCACCGAGCGGCCGATTGACGTAGAGCGAATGCGCGAGGTCATCAGGGACAGAACCGGGTTCACCCTGCAGATTGAGGCCAGGAGCCTTGTCTCCACCGGCGATCTCGCGGTTCGCGCGAACTAGCTCTTGGCTGCGCCGTCTAGCTTTGAGCCGCCAGCCAAGAAGTGAAAAGGGACCCTTGCAGGTCCCTTTGTTCACTCTTCTTCGCTGGCCTCCGAGTGGCATCTGTCGAGCGCGAAGCCACGGACGATGACGGTCCGGACGCTACCCTTTCGATGCTCTTGGAGAGGCACGTAGTGCCGGGGTGTTTCCTCGCCGACGTACGAGTTCGTCTCCTCCAGGATCGGCCATCGGTTCACATGCGCGTCGGCCTTCATGACGTACAACTTGTCGTTCGGGTAGCGACCGCGGGTGAAACGCATACCGCACCACACGAGCTTCATGCCCTCCGCATTCGACCGGGGCTTGAGTTGCTTCGAATCGCGCTTTGGCGCTGCAAAGTGAAGCGCCTCACGACGCTCACCTTCGCGCTGCACCCTTTCGCGCCTCTCAAGTTCCATCTCCTCTTGGGCGCTCAGCGGAGTGCCATAGCGCGCATGCAGGTCTTGAAGCGAGGCCTTCATCTCATTGCCTCCTGGCGAGCCGGATCGTTCTCCCAGTCCATCTTCTGCGCTCGAGCACGGGCGTTGCGAAGCTGGGCCATGAACTGGCCCGTTGTCATGGGCTCGTCGATCGGGAATCGAGCAGTGGCGTACCCGTACTCACTTGCGAAGAGCTTCGCAGTGATGACCACCCCGTGAATCGGGTCGTCATCCAGGCTCATCACGATCACTGGTGCGGTCATGGCTGCACCTCCTTGGCCTGGAGGCGAGCGACGAACCGGTCAATCATGAGAGCCACGTAGAACGTGAAGTCCGCGTCGTACGGCCTCCAAGCGGGATGCCGCTGCGCAGCTGCGTGCGCGGCCTCGAACCCATCGTGCTCGCCTTCAGACAGAAGGACGTTGCGCCCATCGATCAGTCGGAACGACTGGCTGAGGCCAGGCCGCACTTCGACAGTGACCTCGAAGTCCTGCGCGGACGACTTGGCCCGGTTGTCCCACTCGCGCACCATGCGAATCGTGCAGTGGAGCCCGTTGTAGGAGAACTCAGTTGGTGCGGTACTGACCTCCCAGCGATTGACACCAAGAATCTGCGGGCGCTTCATTGCTGACCCTCCTTGAGGGACACCGACGACGCAGCGAACGACTTCAGCGTGCCGCCGTCTTGCAGGTGCTTGCACCGTGCCGCCATGTTTCGCAGGGTCGACACCAGCTCTTCAAGCCCGTAGGTCGCGTCCAGGGGGAGCAGCTCGCACGCCCCGATCTTCTCGGTATCCGCGAAGATGGAGAGGTACGGAGTGTCTTGGTGGTCCTCGTCTTCGTAGAACTCGAAGCGGAAGGACACATCGTTCAGAGTAGCCATTGCATTTCCTTAGTCACACAGAGGGCGCGAGCGCCCATTGCCGGCCACTTGGGCCGGTGCCTGTGCTGACAAAGGAATGCGCCCCCTGAGGTGACGCTGCGGTCAGCGTGTCGACCGACGAAGTCAATCGACGGAGCGCAGATTAGCGGAGGTCCCGACTTCCCGCCGGACTATTTTTAGGATGACCAGCTGGTCAGTAACGTTCCACATCGTGGAATATCGCTACTTCTCTAAAAGTGACATGTACACCGCTGATCGACATCAGGTGCGCCACGCCGGTGTTGCGAAAGAGCTGCCAGTCCTCGCGCTCGATCGCCGACTGGTCGCCCACTGCCAGCGCGGCCAGCACGCCGGCCGCCCGTGGGTCGCTCACCGTGGCATCGATCGCATCGCGCACACGCTGCCGCAGGCGATCGACCCAGCGCCCGGCGCTCGCGTCGAGCAAGACCGGCGAGGCGCGCTCGTTGGCCCGCACGTAGCCGGTCGCACGGATGCCCTGTTCGAACAGATAGAGACCGTAGTCGAAGCCGTGCGGATTGAGGTTGCCGTGCGGCTGTCGCAGCCGCGCGGTGAAGCGCCAGCGCTGGCCGGCGCGCAGCGAGAGCTGCGGCTCGCTCAGGCCACCGTCCTCATGCCAGCCGACGTACCAGCCGAGCGACACGCGCGCCGGCACCCGCACCGGCTGCGCATCTTGCGTGGCCGCTTCAACGTCGAAGCGAAAACGCAGGCCGGCTGCCGAACGTTGGGGGAGGCTCGCGACCACGCCGACAAGCTGCACGTCCTGCCCTTCGATCGCGGCCGGCAGCGCGTCGGCGAGGCGCAGCGTCGCACGCCAGCCGCTCGCACCCACGCCAAGCGCGAGCGCTGCCACAAGCCACAGCAGCCGCAAGCGCGGCCAGCGCCACCCGATGGCGAACACGAGCAGCGCGCCCAGCACCGCCGCCTGATACGCCGCAGGCGCCATCAGCGCGCGCTCGTGCAACTGCACAGCCACGCCCGCCAGCCATGCCAAGCCCATGCCGATGGCATGCCAGGCTCCTTGTTTTCCTCCCATGGGTGCAGTGTAGGATTTGCGACCCTCACGAACGCCGGCCAATGCGATGTCTGTCTACGATCGTTTGAAGTCCCTGGGAATCGAGTTGCCCGCCGTCGGTGTGCCGGTGGCGGCCTACGTTCCCTTCGTGCGCACCGGCTCGCTGGTGTTCCTTTCGGGTCACATCGCCAAGCGCGACGGCAAACCCTGGGTCGGGCAGTTGGGCCGCGACCTCGACACCGCCACCGGCAAGCAGGCCGCACGCGCGGTGGCGATCGACCTGATGGGCACTCTGCATGCGGCCGTCGGCGACCTCGACAAGGTCAAGCGCATCGTGAAAGTCGTGAGCCTGGTCAACAGCACGCCCGACTACACAGAGCACCACCTGGTCACCAACGGCTGCAGCGAGCTGCTGGGCGAGGTGTTCGGCGCCAATGGCGTGCACGCCCGCGCCGCCTTCGGCGTGGCGCAGATCCCGCTCGGTGCGTGCGTCGAGATCGAGCTGATCGCCGAAGTCGACGCATGAAGGCGCTGCTGCAACGCCCGGGCCTGCTGCTGCTCGGCATCGCCGTGCTCAGCGTCGCCGGCGTGGGCGCGGCCCTCGTCTCGCAGCACGTCTACGGCATGGAGCCGTGCCCGTGGTGCATCCTGCAGCGGGTGATCTTCCTGGCCATCGCGCTGGTGTGCCTGGTCGGCTTCGCCTCGACCCGCATCGCCGGCGTGCTCGCCTTGGGGCTCGCGCTGTGCGGCGTCGCCGCCGCGCTGTGGCAGCACTTCCAGGCCGCCTCGTCGACCTCCTGCGCCCTCACCCTGGCCGACCGCATCGTGATCGCGACGAAGCTCGACAGCCTCTGGCCCGATGTCTTCCTCGCCCGTGCGAGCTGCGCCGATGCGGCGGTCACGCTGATGGGCATCTCGTACGACTTGTGGAGCCTCGCCCTCTTTGTGGTGGTGGGGGCAATGGCGGCCTGGGTGACCTTGTCGCCACCCAGGCGCTGACCGCAGTTCAGCGCCTCACTGGGCGGCTGCGGTCTTGTTGTCGGCGGGCGCTTCGGCACACTCCTCGCCCACCCCCAGCTGCCGGGGCACCGACATCAACCAGCCCCGCAAGGTCTTGAGAACCGCGCGGTCGCAGCGCTCCAGCACCGGCGTGGCGCGCTCCATCTTGACGGTGCCACCTTCCAGGTAGCGCACGGTCTTGTGGGGCTTGTCTTCAGAGGGCTGCGCTTGCGGGCCCTGGGCCAGTTCACCGAGCATCAGGTCGAACGATTCGGCGAACAGGTCGGCACTGACCTCCTTGAGCAGCCGGCCGTCGTCGGCCAGCCAGGCACCCGCGACGGGCGGCTTGTCGTCACCGGCCGGCAGCGGCGCGGAGACGACACGCACGACGTTCTGGTAGACGACCGGCGCACCCGCCTCCGGCCCGCGTACGACGAGCGCGTTGTCAAGCACCAGTGCGCGCTGGTCCTGCGTCATCGAGTAGACGGGGATCGTCTCGACGAGCCACTGCCGCGTCTCGGCCTCGCCCGCAGGCACGACGGTCTTGCCCGCACCGCGACGCGTCTTCGCCAGGCCCTGGGGCAGGAGCGTCGAGTGCGTGATGGTGTCGAGCGTCGGCTGGTAAGGCGCGAGCACCTTGTCGGCTGCCTCGCGGATGGCCGCCCGCTTCTTGTCTTGCACCGCACCCGACACCACGCCGTGCGCCACCACGGCGGCGAGCAGCCCGACCAGGTTGGGCGCGGGGTACAGCATGCCGTAGCGTCCCATGGTCGCGTCCTCGAAAGACGCCACGCCCTGGTAGGCCACCTTGTCGGCCGCCGGCGCGCGCACGAGCCAGGCGGTGTCGGCTGGCACCGGCCGGCGCAAGACGCCTGCCGCCAACGGCTCGTCGGCCGCGTGCGCATGAAGAGATGGCAACGCCAGCGCGAGCACCAGCACCCACACGCCGGCCTGCGGGAGCCGGCGAGCCTTCACCGAGCGGTTCATGGCGCCGCGAACGGCTTGATGATTTCGTCCTTGCCCAGTTCCAAGGTCTGGAAGTAGGCGTTGGTCAGGCCGGGAAACTTGGGCGGTTCGTCCCAGTTGCCATCGGCGGCGCGCACGATGCGCACCGGCTGGTACCACTCATAGGTGTTGGTGGCGAGGTTCACCAGGTAGCCCGCACCGGTGAAGACCGCGACCGGCGCGCCCGTCGGGATGTAGGCCGAATAGGGCCGCTCGATGCCAATCGACTGGATCTGGATCAGCAGCAGCTTGTCGACGTCATGGGTCTTCTTGAGCGACGCGAAGTCCTTCTTGGCGACGTTCGTGCCTTGCGCGGACGACGAGGGCAACGACTCCATGTCGATCGGCGCGTCGATGACGGTCACGGTTTTGTTCTTCTTGGCCAGGACCTGTGCCAGCTGTTTCTTCAGCTTGGCGACTTCATCCGAAGGCAGGGTCTGGGTGTGCACGGTCAGCGTGCGGTTGGCGGCGCTGGCGGTCGCCAAGCACAGCAGGCACCCCGCACCGGGGAACGAGGTGTCGACCTGTGGCACCGGTGACATGGCCACGCCGATGCGGCCGCTGGCAGCGGCGCCGGGTGCCAGTGCGATGGGGCCGCTCGGTGCCGAAGCACAACCGGTCAGCACAACGACGATGGCCGCGAGTGCGGCCTTGAAGACGAGTCTCATGGGATCTCCCTCAGGTTGAAAAAAATTCTTTGCCGCGATTCTCTCCGACGCCCGCGTGCATCGAATTGCGGGGATGCCCCGATGTCTCGAATAGGCATCAACACCCTCTTTCATCCGAGATGCCGTCGGCGATTCACAAGGTCTTGGTGGCGCTGCAACACGACGCGAAGTAAGCTGCCCTCATTCGTTGTCTCAAGGAGCACGCACCATGATGTGGCACTGGAATTCGCTCTGGGCCCCGGCGCCGGGTGACCCGCCCGCGATCGACGACCCGTCGCTCTGGCGAATGCCCTGGACACCCGAGCAGGCCATTGCGCTGCAGGCCCGCAGCTGGGAGGCGATGCTCAGCGCCACGCATTCGTGGTGGACGATGATGCTCTCGGCCTGGCCCGTGGCCAGCAGTTGGCCCTTGCCCGCCTGGAGCGGCGGCGCGGCCGACACGCAGGCAGCGACGGCAGGTGCCGAGCCCCTGGCGCTCGCCAAGCCCGCGAAGCAGACCGAAACCGCCGCCACCCCCGCGCCGCGCAAGCGCACCGCCGCGCGCAAGCGCTGATCGCGGTCAGTCCATCGCTTCGGCCAGGCTGCGTGTGAGGCGCGGCGGCTCCGCACCGATGTGGAAGGCCAGGCGGCGCTCGCGCAGCGCCACGTCGTACGCCGTCACGCGGTCGAAGCGGCGCAGGTGCTCGATCCACGATTCGTCGAGCATGTGCTCGACGTAGCGGCCGGGCACTGTCGCATCGCGGAAGACCTCGCACGACAGCGCGCCCTGGCGCAGGCGGCTGCTGCGCGTCTCGCGCATCACGGCCATGAAGTCGTCGGCGCGGGCCGGGTCGATCAGGTACTCGATGGTCGTCATGACCGGGCCTTCGTGCCCTTGCACGCCCGGCGGCATGTCGGGCGCCTTCCACGCGCTGGACGGCGTGAGGTCTTCGGAGTCGGCTTCGCCGCGCGGCTTGTAGCGGATCACCGCGAGCATCAGCACCACCCCGCCGATCGCCGCGACGACGATGCTCGCGCGCACGCTGCTGAAGGTGGCCACCTGGCCCCAGATCGCCGCACCGATGCCGCCGCCGCCCATCAGCGCCATCTGGTAGACCGACATGCCACGCGCCCGCACCCAGTTGGGCAGTGTGAGCTGCGCCGAGACGGCCAGCGAGTTGGCCACCGAGATGACCGTCATGCCGTTGACCATCATGGCCGGGGCCGCGACATAGATGTTCGGCGCGAAGGCCACCACGAGCATGGCCACCGCCTGGATCAGCGTGCCGTTGCGCACCAGCCGGTCGCCATCCATCACCGAGCGGATGCGCGCCATCATGAGCGCCGCGATCACCGCACCCGCGCCCATCGCGGCCAGCAGCAAGGTGAAGGTGCCGGCGTCGCCACCGGGCATCTGCCGCGCCACCAGCGGCAGTAGCGACGTCACCGCGACGGCCTGCAGGAAAAACGCCGACACCCGGAACAACACCGCACGCATCGCCTGCGACTGCCGCACGTAGGTGAGCCCCACGCGGATGGCGCCGAAGAAGCGCTCGGCCGGAAGCGCACTCGCCTTCGGCGCCGTCTTCCAGCGCATGATGACGAAGCCGCAGGCCACCGACAGCACCGCATTCAGCGCGAAGACATACGCACTGCCCAGGCTCGCAATCAGCGCCCCGGCGAGGATGGGCCCGAAGATGCGCGAGGCGTTCATCGCCAGGCCGTTGAGCGCCAGCGCCGACGGCAGCTGATGCCGCGGGATCAGCTCGGGGATCACCGCCGAAAACACCGGCCAGCGCATCGCGAAGCCGATGCCGTTGGCGAAGGTCAGCAGCAGCAAGAGCGGTGCGCCCATGTGGCCGCTCAAGGTGGCGATGCACAGCAGCACCCCCACGATCGCGACCCAGAACTGCGTGAAGATGAAGTACTTGCGCCGATCGAGGATGTCGGCCAGCGCCCCGCTCGGCACGCCGAGAAAGAACACCGGCAAGGTCGAGGCGGACTGCACCAGCGCCACCATGATCGGCGAGGTGGTGAGCGTGGTCATCATCCACGCCGCCGCCACGTCGTTCATCCACATGCAGACGTTTGCCGTGAGCCACACGCTCCACAGCATGCGGAACACCGGCTGGCGCAGCGGCGCCCAAGGGGATTCGGGCGAGGGCTGGGCCGCTGTCTGCATCAGCTCGTTTTTACCCCAGGCTCAATACCCGATGCGGCTTCATCCCGGCGTCGAGCGCCTTGCCCTTGCGTGCGCGCTTGCCGGCGTAGACCGCCAGCGAGGCGCCCTTGAGTTCTTCTTCCTTGGCCTTGCCGCCACGGCCGGTGCCGAGCACCTTCACGCCGCTCGCACAGCTGGCCACCGAGACCAGCGGGTCCTTCGCGTCGACATCCATCAGCGTCAAGCCGCGGCCCCCCTTGGGCTGCAGCTTCAGCTCCTGCAGCGGGAAGGCCAGCAGCCGCCCGCTCATCGACAGGCACACCACCTGCGTGTGCCCCACGACCAGCGGCACCGGCGGCAGCACCTTGTCGTCGGCCTCCAGCGAAAGGAAGCTCTTGCCGCCGCGCTGGCGGCTCACCATGTCGCCCACTTGCGCGAGCAGGCCGAAGCCACCAGTGTTCGACAGCAGCAGCGTCGTATCAGGCGCCGCCGCAAAGTAGTGCAGCGGCTGCGTGCCCGATTCGAGGTCGATCAGCGTCGTGATGGGCTGGCCGTCGCCTCGCCCGCCAGGCAGCTGGGCGACCGCCGTGGAGTACACACGCCCATTGCTGCCGAAGACGAGCAGCGAGTCGACCGTGCGGCAGGGGAACACGCCATAGAGGCCGTCGCCGGCCTTGAACGCCAGCGCGGCCGCATCGACCTCGTGGCCCTTGAGCGCCCGCACCCAGCCCTTCAGGCTCACCACCACCGTCACCGGCTCGTCGATCACCTTGATCTCGGCCACCGCCTTCTTCTCGGCCTGGATCAGCGTGCGGCGGTCGTCGCCGTATTGCTTGGCGTCGGCCTCGATCTCCTTGATGAGGGTGCGCTTGAGCGTGGCCGGCGAGTTGAGGATGTCTTCGAGCTTGCCCTGCTCCTCGCGCAGCGTCTTGAGCTCCTGCTCGATCTTGATGGCCTCCAGCCGCGCCAACTGGCGCAGACGTATTTCGAGGATGTCTTCGGCCTGCCGGTCGCTCAAGCGGAACCGCTCGATCAGCGCAGGCTTGGGCTCGTCCGAGTGACGGATGATGCGGATCACCTCGTCGATGTTGAGCAGCACCAGCTGCCGCCCTTCGAGGATGTGGATGCGCGCGAGCACCTTGTCGAGCCGGAACTGCGAGCGTCGCTGCACCGTCTCGGCCCGGAAGGCCACCCACTCGGCCAGCATCTGGCGCAGGCTTTTCTGCGTGGGCCGGCCATCGGCGCCGATCATCGTGAGGTTGATCGGGGCCGAGGTTTCCAGGCTCGTGTGCGCCAGCAAGGTCTGGATCAACTCTTCCTGGCTGATGCGGCTGGTCTTGGGTTCGAAGACGAGGCGCACGGGGGCATCTTTGCTGGCTTCGTCGCGCACCGCGTCGAGCACCGAGAGCACCGTGGTCTTGAGCTGCACCTGCTCGGCGGCGAGCGCCTTCTTGCCGGCCTTGACCTTCGGATTGGTCAGCTCCTCGATCTCTTCGAGCACCTTCTGCGAGCTGGTGCCCGGCGGCAACTCGGTGACCACGAGCTGCCACTGGCCGCGAGCCAGGTCTTCGATCTTCCAGCGCGCCCGCACCTTGAGGCTGCCGCGGCCGGTGGCATAGGCCGCGCGGATGTCGGCTGCGTCGCTGATGATCTGGCCGCCACCGGCGTAGTCGGGGCCGGGGATGAGGTTCGCCAGATCCTCGTCGTTGAGCTTGTCGTTGCGGATCATCGCGACGGCCGCCGCCGCCACCTCGCGCAGGTTGTGCGATGGCACTTCGGTCGCAAGGCCGACCGCGATGCCGCTCGCGCCGTTGAGCAGCACGAACGGCAGGCGCGCCGGCAACTGCTTCGGCTCCTGCTCCGAGCCGTCGTAGTTGGGCGCGAAGTCGACCGTGCCCTCGTCCAGCTCGTCGAGCAGCAGGCGCGAGATGGGGGCGAGGCGCGCTTCGGTGTAGCGCATGGCCGCCGCGCCGTCGCCATCGCGCGAGCCGAAGTTGCCCTGGCCGTCGACGAGCGGGTAGCGCTGCGAGAAGTCCTGCGCCATGCGCACCATCGCGTCATACGCCGCCTGGTCGCCGTGCGGGTGGTACTTGCCGAGCACATCGCCCACCACACGCGCACTTTTCACCGGGCGCGCACCAGCCGTGCCGGTGAAGCTCAGGCCCATGCGCTCCATCGCGTAGAGGATGCGGCGCTGCACCGGCTTCTGGCCGTCGCAGACGTCGGGCAGCGCTCGGCCCTTCACCACGCTCAGGGCGTATTCGAGGTACGCACGCTCGGCGTAGTGGGCCAGCGTGATGGCGTCGGGGTTAGCGGTGGTGTCTGGTTCCATGTCGTTCTAGTTCGGGGCCGAGGCAGGCGGGAGCGGCCCATGCATCTGCAGTTCACGGGCGCTGTGCGGCAGCTTGTTCTGCAGCAGCGCCCAATAGAGTTCGAGCACCAGGTGCACATGCGCCTGGGTCTCGGCGATCGGCGGCATGCCGCCGCCGTGTTTCATCACCGTGCCCACACCCGCGTTCCATGCGGCGAGTGCCACGTCGATGCGGCCGAAGCGGTGCATCAGCTTCGACAGCAGCCGCGCGCCGGTGTGGATGTTGTGCCTGGGGTCGAGCAGGCGTTGGGCTTCTTCGGCACGCGCCTCGGGCGTGGCACCGGTGGGCATGATCTGCATCAGGCCCACCGCGCCCTTCGGCGACACGGCGCCGGGCTTGAAGCCCGACTCGACCGCGATGATGGCCTTGAGCAGCTCAATGTCGACACCATGCGTCTTCGCGGCATCTCGCAAGATGGCTTGCAGCGACTTCACTTCGGGTGCGAAGTCCAGCCAGGTGAGAAGGCCGCCGGCACCGTCGGTCTTGCCGGGCACACGCTGGCCCGCCGTGTTGCCGAGCACGAGGTGGTAGCGTGAATCGACCTGCGTCGGCGCCACGTGCGCCACGCCGTTGCCGTCGACATAGCCCCACAGCTCGGCCTGGCACACCAGCGGCGTGCTGACCATCACGGCGAGGCACCAGGCGCGGTTCATGGCCTCAGGCTCGCGTGGCCCACCACCACAGCGCGACGGCAAACACGCCCTGCGCGGCGGCAACCAGGGTGAAGATGGTCCATTCGGGCTCCACCTGCTCGGCCATGCGCTGCACGGCCCAGGCGCGCAGCGGCTCTTCGCGCAACTGGCCGTTGACCACGGCATCGCTCGGGCCGGCCTCGGCGAAGCTGCGGTCGAGCTTGTCGACGTAGTGCACGCCCAGGCGGCGCAAGGGCCGGGGGATCACCGAGCCGTCGTCGCCGAGGAACTGGCGGAATCCGGCCGCCAGCTTTCCGGGCGTGCCGAGCAGCTGCACCACGGAGCCGGGGCGCTTGGACTCGGCCGTGCGGATGAAGCGACCCACCGTCTGGTCGAACAGCAAGCCGCCATGCGCGTCGGTGAGATTGGCGAGCACGCGCATCACGCCACGCTGGTGCCCCGCGAGCACGTAGAACACCAGCGCGACCAGGCAGCCGGCCATCGCGAGCAAGGTGAGCCCGGCGCCGGCGGGCAACACCATCACCAGCACGAGCAGCACGGCGCCGCTCAACAGCACGCCGGCCGCCCCGCATTTCGCCACCTCGGCAAGGTAGTGGACCCCATTGCCGAGCAATGGCTTGACGACATCCATGTTCATGGCCTGACCTCCCCGTGTTGTGAATCGCAGCGTGTGTGGATCAGACGTCCACTTCTACGTCGTCGCCATGCAGCTCCATCAGCTCGCGGCGGGCGGCAGCCTCGCCCTTGCCCATGAGCTTGGTCAGCGAGTCGGTGGTGGCGACGAAGTCAAGCGCACCGAACTCCACCTTCAGCAGGCGGCGCGTGTCGGGGTTCAAGGTCGTGTCCCACAGCTGCTCGGCGTTCATTTCGCCCAGGCCCTTGAAGCGGCCGATGGTCCAGCTGTTTTCGCGGGCGCCTTCCTTGCGCAGCTTGTCGAGCGTGGCGGTGAGTTCGCCTTCGTCCAACGCGTAGATCTTGGCCGCCGGTTTTTTGCCACGGGCCGGCGCGTCGACGCGGAAGAGCGGCGGCTTGGCCACGTACACATGGCCCTTTTCGATGAGCTTCGGGAAGTGGCGGAAGAAAAGCGTCAGCAGCAGCACCTGGATGTGCGAACCGTCGACGTCGGCGTCCGACAGGATGCAGACCTTGCCGTAGCGCAGGCCCGAGAGATCGACCTCGTCGTTCGGGCCGTGCGGGTCGACGCCGATCGCCACCGAGATGTCGTGGATCTCGTTGTTGGCGAAAAGACGGTCGCGCTCGACTTCCCACGCGTTGAGCACCTTGCCGCGCAAAGGCAGCACGGCTTGCGTTTCCTTGTTGCGGCCCATCTTGGCGCTGCCACCGGCCGAGTCACCCTCCACCAGGAAGATTTCGTTGAGCGTGAGGTCGCGGTTCTCGCAATCGGTCAATTTGCCCGGCAACACGGCCACGCCCGAGCCCTTGCGTTTCTCGACCTTCTGGCTCGCGCGCTGGCGCGTCTGTGCCTGCTTGATGACGAGTTCGGCGAGTTTTTTGCCGAGGTCCACATGCTGGTTGAGCCACAGCTCCAGCGCGGGCTTGACGTAGGTGGAGACGAGCCGCAGCGCATCGCGGCTGTTGAGCCGCTCCTTGATCTGGCCCTGGAATTGCGGGTCGAGCACCTTGGCGCTCAGCACGAAGCTCGCCCGCGAGAACACGTCTTCGGGCATCAGCTTCACGCCCTTGGGCAGGAGGCTGTGAAGCTCGATGAAGCCCTTCACCGCACCGAAGAGACCGTCCTTCAAGCCCGACTCGTGCGTACCGCCGTTCACCGTGGGGATCAGGTTGACGTAGCTTTCGCGCATCGGCGCGCCGTCTTCGGTGAAGGCCACGCACCAGGCGGCGCCCTCGCCTTCGGCGAAGTTCTCGGTCTCGCCCTTGTCGGCGTAGTGCTCGCCTTCGAAGAGCGGGATCACCGGGTCGGCCGGCAGCGTCTGCATCAGGTAGTCGCGCAGGCCGCCCTTGTACGTCCAGGTGAGCACCTCGCCGGTCTTCTCGACGGTGAGCGTGACCGTCACGCCGGGCATCAGCACCGCCTTGCTGCGCAAGAGATGGATCAGCTCGGCCTTGGGAAAGTCGGCACTCTCGAAGTACTTGGCATCCGGCCAGGCGCGCACCGTGGTGCCCGACTTGCGGTCGGCGTTGGTGGCCTTGCGCACCTTGAGCGGCTCGATCACGTCGCCACCCGAGAAGGTGATGCTCGCCACCTGCCCTTCGCGCCACACGTGCACTTCGAGCCGTTTGGCGAGCGCGTTGGTCACGCTCACACCCACGCCGTGCAGGCCGCCCGAGAAGCTGTAGGCACCGCCCGAGCCCTTGTCGAACTTGCCGCCGGCATGCAGCCGTGTGAACACGATCTCGACGACCGGCACCTTCTCTTCCGGATGCTTGCCGAAGGGGATGCCGCGGCCATCGTCCTGCACGCTGACCGAGGTGTCGATGTGCAGGGTGACGTCGATGCGCTTGCCGTAGCCGGCCAGGGCCTCGTCAGCCGCGTTGTCGATGACTTCCTGGATGATGTGCAGCGGGTTGTCGGTGCGGGTGTACATGCCCGGCCGCTGCTTCACGGGCTCCAGGCCCTTGAGCACGCGGATCGACGCTTCGCCGTAGTTGTCGCTGGGTTTGGTAGCCATAGGCGGCGGATTCTAGGAGCGTCCCCAGCAAGGCCCCCTTGAAATGGCTACAGTGCCCCGATGACCGCCGTTGCCGCCACGCCGCCCGCCCCGCTCTCCATGAAACAGGTGCTGCTGTGCGGCGCGCTGATCGTCACGCTCTCGATGGGCATCCGCCACGGCTTCGGGCTGTGGCTGCGGCCGATCACGATGGACCGGGGATGGTCACGCGAGACCTTCGCGTTCGCGCTCGCGATCCAGAACCTCGCCTGGGGCCTGGCCGGGCCGTTCGCGGGCATGCTGGCCGACCGCTTCGGCGCGTTCCGTGTGCTGGTCGTAGGGAGCTTGCTCTACGCGGCCGGGCTGGTGCTGATGGCGGTGTCGACCTCGGGGCTGGC
Organism: Rhizobacter sp. J219; assembly: GCF_024700055.1. Lineage (GTDB taxonomy): Bacteria > Pseudomonadota > Gammaproteobacteria > Burkholderiales > Burkholderiaceae_C > Rhizobacter. Next base: position 227,104 of record NZ_JAJOND010000001.1, on the reverse strand, counting down.
CTTCACCGGCAGTGCCGGCCTGATCCTCGGCATGGCGCAGTCGGGCACCACCTATGCGGTGGTCTACGGCGTGATCGGCCGCAATGTGGCGCCCGACAAACGCAGCTGGGCGATGGGCGTGGCAGCCGCCGCCGGCTCGTTCGGCCAGTTCCTGATGGTGCCGGTGGAGAACTGGCTGATCGCCGGCGTCGGCTGGCAGAACGCGCTCTTCCTGCTGGGCTGCCTGGCGCTTGCGATCGTGCCGCTGGCCTTCGGCTTGAAGGAACCCAAGGCCGCGCCGTTGGCCGGCGCACACCAGCAGAGCATCGGGCACGCGCTGCGCGAGGCCTTCGGCTACCCGAGCTTCCAGCTGCTGATGGCGGGCTATTTCGTCTGCGGCTTCCAGGTGGTGTTCATCGGTGTGCACATGCCGAGCTACCTGAAGGACAACGGGCTCACACCCAACGTCGCGACCACCGCGCTGGCGCTCATCGGCCTCTTCAACGTCTTCGGCACCTACGCCGCCGGCTCGCTCGGCCAGCGCATGCAGAAGAAGTACATCCTGTCGGCGATCTACGCCTTGCGCTCAGTCGCCATCGTCATCTTCTTGAGCGTGCCGCTCACGCCGTGGAGCGTCTACATCTTCGCGTCCGTCATGGGCTTCCTGTGGCTGTCGACCGTGCCGCCCACGAATGCGGTGATCGCGCAGATCTTCGGCGTGCAGTACATGTCGATGCTGGGCGGCTTCGTGTTCCTGAGCCACCAGATCGGCTCCTTCCTCGGCGTGTGGCTGGGCGGCAAGCTCTACGACACAACGGGCAGCTACGACGTGGTGTGGTGGATCGCGGTGGCGCTCGGCATCTTTGCGGCGCTCGTCAACCTGCCGGTGCGTGAGGCGGCGATCGTGCGCCGAGCACCGGCCCCAGCCTGAGCGCCATGACTCGCGGACGCCGACTCGCCCTCTGGAGCGTCGTCACGCTGGTGCTGCTGTCGGTGTTTGCCGCCTACCTGCGGCCCGATCTCGCGTTCACACTCGCGAATCAGCTTTGGAACTGCTTCTAAACACAACACCATGAACGTGATCGTGATCACGGGTGCCTCCGAGGGCATCGGCGCAGAAATGGCGCGCCAGTGGGCGCAACGCGGCGGCGCGCAGCAAGCGCTGGTGCTCGCGGCTCGCAACATCGACAAGCTCAACGAGGTGGCGGCGCAATGCCGGCAGCACGGCGCGCAGGTTTTGGTGCAGCGCTGCGACGTGGGCGTGCAGGCCGACTGCGAAGCCCTCGTCACCGCGACGATCAACACCTTCGGCCGGCTCGACACCCTGGTCAATAACGCCGGCATGTCAGCGCAGGCGCTCTTCGGCGAGGTCCGCGACCTCGCGTGGTACGAGACGCTGATGCGCATCAACCACTGGGGCAGCGTGTGGTGCACACACGCGGCGCTGCCGCACCTCAAGGCGGCGAAGGGGCGCATCGTGGCCGTGTCCAGCCTGGCCGGGCTGGTTGGCGTGCCGGGGCGTACGGCGTATTGCTCGACCAAGTTTGCGATGACCGGCTTCTTCGAAGCGCTGCGCACCGAGCTGGTGGCGGCCGGCGTCAGCGTGACACTCGCCTACCCGGGTGTCGTGGCCACCGAGATCCGATACCGCGGCTTCAATGCCGCCGGCGAGGCAGCGGGCAAGAGCGGGCTCGACGAGCGCGGCGCGATGACGGTCGAGACCTGCGCGCGCCTCATCATCGACGGCGCCGAGTCGCGCAAGCGTGAAGTCGTGATGACGGCCAAAGGCAAGCTCGGGCGCTGGCTCAAGCTGCTGGTGCCGGGCATGGTGGATTCGCTCGCGCTCAAGGCCTTGAACCAGCACGCTCGCCCGCAATGACGTCGGTGGCCTCATCGTGGGTGCAGCGCTGGTCGCACCTGGTGCCCCCAGACGCGACGGTGCTCGACGTGGCCTGTGGATCGGGGCGGCATGTGCGCTGGTTCGCCGCACGGGGCGCTCGCGTGACCGGGGTGGACCGGGATGCCACAGCCGCCGAGCCCCTGCGCGACCTGGCGGAGATCGTCGTCGCCGACATCGAACACGGCGCATGGCCCTTTGCCGGCCGGCGCTTCGATGCCGTGGTCGTCACCCACTACCTGTGGCGAGCACTGCTGCCCGTGCTCGTCGGCAGCGTCGCCGACGGTGGCGTTCTGATCTACGAGACATTCGCCGACGGCAACCAGACCATCGGCAAGCCCTCGAACCCCGATTTCCTGCTGCGCCCCGGTGAGCTGCTGCAGGCCGTGTCCGGCCTGCGCGTGATTGCCTATGAAGATGGTTTTGTCGATAACCCCGAGCGATTCGTGCAGCGCATCACGGCGATGCGCCTCGGTGACGGGAGTCCTCTCCATCCACGGCTCCGGCTGAGCCCGGGAGCGGGAGCGGCCGACGGCTAAAATCTCCCGATTCCGAGGACCCCCCATGAAACCCATCGTTGGCAGCATCGTGGCGCTCGTCACGCCCATGCACGAAGACGGCAGCGTCGACTACGACGGCCTGCGCAGCCTGATCGACTGGCACATCGCCGAAGGCACCGACTGCATCGGCGTGGTCGGCACCACCGGCGAGTCACCGACGGTGTCGGTCGAAGAGCACTGCGAAATCATCCGCGTGGCCGTGCAGCATGCCAAAGGCCGTGTGCCCATCATGGCCGGCACCGGCGGCAACTCCACCCGCGAGGCGATCGAACTGTCGCGCTTTGCCAAAGAGGTGGGCGCCGATTGCACGCTGTCGGTCGTGCCCTACTACAACAAGCCTTCGCAGGACGGCATCTACGCGCACTTCAAGGCCATCGCCGAAGCGGTCGACGTGCCGATGGTGCTGTACAACGTGCCCGGCCGCACGGTGGCCGACATGCTGCCCGAGACCACGCTCAAGCTGGCGCAGGTGCCGGGCGTCATCGGCATCAAAGAGGCCACCGGCAACATCGAGCGCGCCTGCCAGCTGATCAAGCAGGCCCCCAAGGGCTTCTCGATCTATTCCGGCGACGACCCGACCGCCATCGCGCTGATGCTGCTCGGCGGCCACGGCAACGTGAGCGTCACCGCCAACGTGGCCCCGCGTGCCATGCACGAGCTGTGCAAGGCGGCGCTGGCCGGCCAGGTGCGCGAAGCCACCGCCATCCACCTGAAGCTACTGGGCCTGCACAAGAACCTGTTTGTTGAATCGAGCCCGACGCCCACCAAGTGGGCCTTGTCGCGACTGGGCCGGTGCGGGCCCACGGTGCGCCTTCCGATCCTGCCTTTGAGCCCCGCCGGCCAGTCCGCCGTGGAACAAGCACTGCGCGAAGCGGGTCTGTTGTGAGCCGAGGCCGCCGCCTGCGACCCAGGCGCGGCGTTTCCTTCCCTGTCACCCACGGCTCCACGGCCCCATCCGGCCCGGCCCGCTCCCTACGGAGATGTTCAACGTGATTCGTGTTCCCCTCAGTTCCCTGGCCACGGCCACGGCCTTGCTGTGCACCCTGACCGCCTGTTCCTCGCTCGACAACCTGGCCTCCGGTGACAAGATCGACTACCGCACGGCCAAGACCAAGGCGACGCCGCTCGAAGTGCCCCCCGACCTGACGCAACTCGCCGTCGACCCCCGCTACGCGCCGACCGCAGGTGTCATCAGCGCCGCCCAGCTGCAGGCGCCAGGGGTTGCGGCGTCTGCACCGGTCACCAACCAGGTGGCGCCCACGGCGCTGGGCGACGTGCGCCTGGAGCGCCAGGGCAACCTGCGTTTCCTGAGCACCAACATCCCGACCGACCAGCTGTGGCCCCTGCTGCAGGAGTTCTGGAAAGAGCGCGGCCTCGCGCTCACCGTCGACCAGCCAGACGTCGGCGTGATGGAGACGGTGTGGTCCGAGAACCGCGCCAAGCTGTCCGACGACTTCATCCGCCGCTCGATCGGCAAGGTGTTCGACTCGCTCTACGACACCGGCGAGCGCGACAAGTACCGCACCCGTGTCGAACGCAGCGAGCGTGGCACCGACATCTACATCTCGCACCGCGGGATGGAAGAGGTCTATGCCAGCCAGCTGAAAGACCAAACCACCTGGAAGCCGCGCCCCAGCGACCCGACGCTCGAAGGCGAGATGCTTTCGCGCCTGTTGATCAAGCTGGGTGCCAAGGGTGAGGCAGCCAAGGCGGCAGTCGCTCAAGCCGCTGCCACCACCTCGGCGACCGGCGCGAACGCCCGCGCCCGCGCGCTTGCCGGGCGCCCCGCCGCGACCCTGCAGCTCGACGAAAGCTTCGACCGCGCCTGGCGCCGTGTCGGCCTGGCACTCGACCGCAGCGGCTTCACGGTGGAAGACCGGGACCGCGCCCAGGGCCTGTACTTCGTGCGCTACGTTGACCCAGCCCAGGCCGGCAAGGAAGAGCCCGGCTTCTTCGCCAAGCTTTTCACCGACGCCAAGCTGAGCGGCCCCACGCGTTACCGCGTCAACGTGAAGGCCGAAGGCGACGTGAGCACCGTGTCGGTGTATGACGCCAAGGGCCAACCGGAAAACGGCGATGCCGGCCAACGCATCGTCAAGCTGCTGGTCGACGACCTGAAGTAGCCGTCGCTCGGGCATCCTGAGGCTGGCCGCGATGATGCGCTTCTGCAGCCTCGGCAGCGGCAGCTCCGGCAATGCAACGCTGATCGAGGCCAGCGCCGGCATCACCACCACGCGCTTGCTGGTCGACTGCGGTTTCTCCTTGCGCGAGCTGGAGCGGCGGCTCGGCATGCGCGGCCTCGCCGCCGATGACATCGACGCCGTCTTCGTGACCCACGAACACGGCGACCACGTCGGCTGCGCCCTTCACCTCGCCCGCAAACACCACGTGCCGGTGTGGACCAGCCGCGGCACCTGGCGCGCGATCGGCGAACCTGAACTCGCCGACGGCCTGCTGCACTTTGCCCGCGACCTGGTTCCCGTTCAACTGGGCGACCTGGAACTGACGCCTTACACCGTGCCGCACGATGCGCACGAACCCCTGCAGCTGCGCGCGAGCGATGGCGCTGTGTGTCTGGGCGTGCTGACCGACGCGGGCTGCGCCACACCCCATCTGCTGGCCCAGCTGCAACGCTGCGATGCCCTGCTGCTGGAGTGCAACCACGACCGCAGCCTGCTTGCCAACTCGGCCTATCCGGCGTCGCTCAAGGCCCGCATCGGCGGGCGGCTGGGACACCTGGCCAACGACACCTCGGCGGATATCCTCGCCAGCTGCATGCACGGCGGGCTCAAGCACCTGGTGGCCGCGCACCTGAGCGAGCGCAACAACCGGCCGGACTTGGCGCAAGCCGCCTTGGCGGCGGTGTTCGGCGGGGTCCCCGCCGATATTGTCGTGGCCGACCCGGCAGAGGGATTCGACTGGCTCACGCTGTGAATCGGCGCACCATGAAAAAAGCCGCCCGAGGGCGGCTTTCTCAGAATCGGAGAACCGATTACTTGCTGGCAGCGGGGGCAGCAGCAGAAGCAGCGTCCGAAGCAGCGGCGGCCGGAGCGGCAGCCGAAGCAGCGTCAGAAGCGGCCGGGGCCGGAGCGGCCGGGGCAGCAGCCGGAGCGGCCGGAGCAGCAGCGGGCTCTTCCTTCTTGCCGCAAGCGGCCAGAGCAACAGCAGCAACCAGAGAAGCCATCAGAAGCGACTTTTTCATACTTGTCCTCAGTGAAAGGTTCAAACAATTACCGGTAATTGTGGGAACCCTCCGTCCTGGCAGATCCCCAACGTATCAGGCGAAAAACGCTCGAGCATTTCCACGCCAGCCCATGAGTATATCCGCTGTTAGGGAACTCCCTAGAGCCCCAAAGTGGTGACTGGAAAGGCCTCCTCCGATCGTTGCAAAAGCGCATCAAGCGCGTCGCGGATCCGGGTGGTGTCGGTGGGATCGAACGAGAGGCTGGCACGGTAGTGCTCGGCGTCGAGCACACGCAAGGTGATGAGCCCCGGCGCCAGGAAGAGGCCGCTCATCTGCCCGATGTCGGCTTCATCGACCGCGCGACAGTCGACGACATGCGACCACTGCCGCCGCCATTCCACCCAGCGCGGGTGACGCCGCGGGAATTCGTCGAAGCTCTCGGCCAGGACGGTGAGCTTGCGATGCGTGTAGGCCCAGCGCGAGAGGTTCTCGATCACCGAACGGTCGCTGATCGGCCAGTCGCTGAAGGTTGGATCGGCGATAAAAACTTCTCGGCACCCCTTGTCGGCCACGAAGGCGAACGCCTCTTTCAAGGCATCGTGAAACTCGGAACGAGAGGTGATGATGCGGGAGGTCGGCAGATCGTCCACGGCAGGCCTTTCAGTCTGAGAGCAAGTGCAGCCAACCGGCTTGCGCCCACTGGTCCAGCAATTCTCGGGCGTCATCGCTCAAGGCCGCAAGCCGCGCAGCGGGCAGCATGCGCTGATCGGCAAGGCGGCGCATCAGCGTCGCATCACGGCCCGTGGCTCGAAACGCTTCGCCGTTGATGTAGACATGACGCTCGTCATACAGCATGCGGGTGCGGCGGTCGAGGCGTACACCCTGCCCCGCCGCCAGAGGCTCTCCGGCATCGAACCACACGGCGGGTTTGGGCTCGCTCAACACTTCACCCAGCGCGCAGGCCAGCGCCTGCGGCTCGGCCAGCCAGCGTGCCACTTCGCGTGCAGCGAATTCGCGCAACGCATCGGGGATCAGCGCCGGCTGCGAGGTCGCCGGCTGGCGCGGGTCGCGGTACAGCGGATCGGGGTCGGGCCGCTCGCTGCCGTCGAGCATTCGTTGCAGCACCTCGTCGCGCAGCTCCGCGCGGCCCGCCGCGCGAAAGCCGATCGAAGCCGTCATGCATTCGCCGACCGCCACGCCATCATGGCCCCAGCCAGGGGGCAGGTACAGCATGTCACCCGGCTCGAGCACCCAGTCCCGCTGCGGCTTGAAGTGCTTGAGGATCTTGAGCGGCACCCCATCCACCAGGGTGGCGTCGCCGGGGGGCGCGATGCGCCAGCGGCGCTTGCCGTGAAGCTGCAGCAGGAACACGTCGTAGGAATCGACATGCGGCCCGACACCGCCACCATCGCTGGCCCACGACACCATCAGGTCGTCGAGCCGCGCATCGGGCACGAAGCGAAAGCGCGCGAGCAACTCATGCGCGGCGTCGAGGTGCGTGTCCAGGCCTTGCACGAGCAGCGTCCAGGCTGGCCGCGACACCGGCGGCAACGCGCGCCGTGCAAACGGGCCGTGCCGCAGTGTCCATGTCTTGCCCTGGTGCGCGACCACACGCGACTCGACACCCTCTCGCCCCGCCAACTCGAACAGCTCGGCACGATCCAGGAATGAGCCCTCGCCCGGCACCGCCTGGCGGATCAGCAAAGGCCGCTTTTGCCAGTGGCGGCGCATGAATTGCGCGGGCGACAAACCGCCCAGCAGCGTCATCGGTTCGGTGATGGTCATGGGGTCATTGTGCGATCATTGCCCGATGCTCATTTCAGCCCCCTGCGTCGTCAGTCTCACGTGGCGACTCGAAGATGCCCAAGGCCAGTTGATCGACGAACTGACCGCGCCGGTCGAGTTCTTTTTCGGGGGCGACGACCTGCTCGCCAAGGTCGAGGAAGCCCTCGAAGGGCAAGAGGCCGGGTTCCAGACCAAGCTGCACCTCGAACCTGAGCACGCCTTCGGTGACTACAACCCCGAGACTTCGTGTTCTTCGAGCCCGCATCGGTGTTCGACGACAAGCTCCAGCCCGGCCTGCAGTTCGAAGGCCCGCCCGAAGGCGCCACCACCGAAGGTCTGCCCGCCGATGCGATCTACACCGTGACCGAGGTCTACCCCGAGCACGTGGTGCTCGACGGCAACCACCCGCTCGCCGGCATCGCACTGCGTCTGGACGTGACCGTGCGCGACGTGCGCGAAGCGACCGAAGACGAGATCGAAGCCGGCAGCGTGAGCGAGCCCGGCATCAGCATCCTGCGCAGCGCGCCCGGCGGCTCAGACCTTCACTGAGCTGTCAGTGCTTGCCGGTGGACCCGAAGCCACCGGCCCCACGATCCGACGCGCCGAACTCGTCAACGACGTTGAACTTCGCCTGCACCACCGGCACGATCACGAGCTGCGCGATGCGCTCCATCGGCTGGATGGTGAACGTGGCATGTCCGCGGTTCCAGCAGCTCACCATCAGCTGGCCCTGGTAGTCGGAATCGATCAGGCCCACCAGGTTGCCCAGCACGATGCCGTGCTTGTGGCCAAGGCCGGAGCGCGGAAGGATGATGGCCGCGAGGCCCGGGTCGGCCACGTGGATCGCAAGCCCCGTCGGGATCAGCTGGGTCTGGCCCGGCTCCAGCACCATCGGTGCGTCGAGACAGGCGCGCAAATCTAGGCCGGCACTGCCGGCAGTGGCGTAGGCAGGCAGTTGCTCGGCCATGCGGGCGTCGAGCACTTTCAGATCGATGGTGGTCATGCGGATTTGGAGTGAAGGCGCTGGGCGATCTCGTTGACCAGCGCACGGGCGAGAGAAAGCTTGTCGGCGCGCGGCAGCTCGCGTTGCCCTTGCGCGTCGACGAGGATGAGCTGGTTGTCGTCGCGGCCGAAGGTGGCGGGGCCGAGGTTGCCCACCACCAGCGGCACGTTCTTGCGCTCGAGCTTCTCGCGGGCGTGTTTCAGCAGGTCGTGGCTTTCGGCCGCGAAGCCCACGCAGTAAGGACGCTTCGGGAGCTTAGCCACGGCCGCGAGGATGTCGGGGTTCTCGGTCAACTCGAAGGTCGGTGCGACCTTGTTGCCGTTCTTCTTAATCTTCTGATCGGACAGCGTGGCAGGCCGCCAATCGGCCACCGCGGCCGTGGCCACGAACACCGAGTGCTGCGGCGCCTGCGGCACCACCGCGTCGTACATCTGCTGCGCGGTCTGCACGTCGATGCGCCGCACGCCGCGCGGCGTGGGCAGGTGCACCGGGCCGGCCACCAGCGTGACCTCGGCGCCGGCCTCTTGCGCGGCACGGGCGATGGCGAAACCCATCTTGCCGCTCGACAGATTGGTGATGCCACGCACCGGGTCGATCGGCTCGAAGGTCGGACCGGCGGTGATCAGCAGGCGCTGGCCGCGCAGCACCTTGGGCACGAAGAACGCGATCAGCTCGTCGACGAGTTCATCGGCTTCGAGCATGCGCCCATCGCCGATCTCACCGCAAGCCTGGTCACCGTTGCCGGGGCCAAGGATGGTGGCGCCATCGGCTTTCAGCTGCGCCACGTTGCGCTGCGTGGCCGGGTGGGCCCACATCTCGCGGTTCATCGCAGGCGCGAGCAGCAAGGGGCAACGCTCGATGGGCCGGGCCAGGCACATGAGGCTCAACAGCTCGTCGGCGCGGCCGTGCACGAGCTTGGCCATCAAGTCGGCGCTGGCCGGGGCGATCAGCACCGCATCGGCGTTGCGCGTGAGGTTGATGTGCGCCATCGCGTTGGGCTCGCGGGTGTCCCACTGGCTGGTGTAGACGTGGCGGTTGGTCAGTGCCTGCAGGGTGACGGCGGTGATGAACTGCTCGGCGGCTTCGCTCATCGCGACCTGCACGGTCGCGCCGGCCTTGATGAGGCCACGCGCCAACTCGGCGCTCTTGTAGCAGGCGATGCCGCCGCTCAGACCCAGAACGATGTGGCGGCCTTGCAAATCGAGGGGTGTGCTCATGTGGGCGAGATTATGGCGGGCAGCCCGCTCAGCGTGCCTTCAGGAATTTCTGCAGCCGCGCGCGCGACGCGGCCCACGCCTGTGCGTCGCCGCCCACGTGAACACCCTGCCCGGGGTTGACGCCGTTGGGCACCTCGCGGCGCAGGCGCAGTGGCGCGTCGGAGTCGAAGCCATGGTAGGCGCCCGCATAGCCCTCGATCTCGATCTGCGAAGCACCCGCTGCCAGGCGATGGCAGGGTGCGGCAGGTGTCCAGTCGTCGGCTTCGCCCACCAGGATCAGGAGCGGCGCCACCGGTTCATAGCCGCGCCTGAGTTCGCTTTCGCAACCCGGGTAGAAGGCCACGGCAAAACTCGGCTGCACCGCTGCTGCGGCCACCGCGCGGTGCTTCCTGTTCGTCGCCGCCAGCACAGTGCTGCCGCCGTTGGACCAGCCGAGCAGACCCAGGCGCTTTGCGTCGACCTCGGGCCGGCTGGCCAGCCATTGCAGGGCCGCTTGGGCATCGAGGCGCCGGTTCGTCTGCGTGATCGCGCGCTCCCCATTGCGCTGGGTGCACAGCTCGCGTTCGCCGCGCGGCGTGAGCGAGTCCACCACCAGCACGTGCCAGCCTTCACCATTGAGCCATTGCGCGTAGTCGCGCATGCGTTCACTCGGGCGGCCATTGCGGCCGTACATGCCGCCGCAACCGTGCAGCAGCACGATCGCCGGCGCCTTCGGCGCGGCCACCGGGTGCCAGTAGGCCTTGAGCACGACGGCCTGTCTGCCCGGCGCATCCAGGCTGGGGAAGGACACTTCGCTCTGCGCATGCGCCGCCGCAGCAATTGCCAATGCCGCGACGAACCCACAAAGCCGGCGCAAGCGGCTCATCGCGTGGGCATCCCGTCCGGCGCAAACGCCGGCGTGGCCGGCAGCGGCGCCACGTTGAGACCCTGCGTGCCGGGCGCGTCGCCGAGCGTGGTGATGGCCCCGATGCCGAGGTCGCCACTGGCCCCGACCGCGCGATAGCGCCACTGCAGCTGGTTGCGCCAGGCGCCGGCGCGTTCGAAATTGCGATCGACCCCGAGTTGAACCTTCGCCCCGCGACTTGCCAGCAGCGCGAGCGACTCCTGCATCGCGGTGCGCACCGGCGGGCCGGGCATCTGCTCGGCCCACACCGTGCATTGCCGGCCAGTCGCCGCCGCCAGCAGCACCTGGCCGCGCGTGCCCGGGGCAGCGAGCACGCTCCCGGGTTGCCCGGCGAGCAGGCCGTCCATGCTGCCGCGCATCGGATCGACGGGCTCGAAGCCCTGGGCCAAGGCCCAGTCGACCGCGGCGCCCTCTTCCGCATTCGTCTGTACACACGCCTGCACGAAGATGCGCGCGGCACCGTTGGGCGTGGCCCAGGCCGACAGCGGCGCCGGGCCTGGCTGGGCCAGCGCGGCGCTCCCGAAAGCACTCCACAACACGCCCACGACCAGCCTCATGCCATGTCTCCTTCCGGCGAGATGATGAAACGAAAACGCCCGCTCATGGAGCGGGCGTTTTCATCAGCTTGCAAGCAGAGGTACCAAACCCCGCAGCGTCAAACGCGCTCGGCCACCCAGCCTCGCACCGAGGCCAGCGCCGCGCCGAGGTTCTTCGGGTCGGTGCCGCCGGCCATCGCCATGTCGGGCTTGCCGCCGCCCTTGCCGCCCACCTGCTGGGCGACGAAGTTGACCAGCTCGCCGGCCTTGACCTTGGCGATGCGGTCGGCCGTCACACCGGCCGCGAGCTGCACCTTGCCGCCGTCCACCGCGGCCAGCACGATGGCGGCGCTCTTGAGCTTGTCCTTCAGCTTGTCCATCGTTTCGCGCAGCGCCTTGGCGTCGGCGCCATCGAGCACGGCGGCCAACACCTTCAGGCCGTTCACGTCGATGGCCTGGGCGAGAAGCTCGTCGCCTTGCGACGAGGCCAGCTTGCCCTTCACCGCCGCGAGTTCCTTTTCGAGCGCACGCACCTGCTCCAGCACCTGGCTCAGGCGGCCTGGCACTTCCGCCGGCGAGGCCTTGAGGGTGCTCGCGAGCTGCTGCACCGTCGATTCGAGCGACTGCAGATAGCTCAGCGCGTTGTCGCCGGTGACCGCCTCGACACGGCGCACGCCGGCCTGGATGCCCGATTCGGAGACGATCTTGAAGAGCCCGATGTCACCCGTGCGCTGAACATGGGTGCCGCCGCACAGTTCGCGGCTGCTGCCGATGTCGAGCACGCGCACTTCGTCGCCGTACTTCTCGCCGAAGAGCATCATCGCGCCGGTCTTCTGCGCTTCTTCGATCGGCAGCACACGCGCCTGCGTCGCATGGTTGGCCAGGATCTCGGCGTTGACGATGGCTTCGACCTTGGCGATCTCGGCGTCGGTCATTGGCTGGTTGTGCGCAAAGTCGAAGCGTGTGCGTTCGGCGTTGACCAGCGACCCCTTCTGCTGCACATGGGCGCCCAGCACTTCGCGCAGGGCCTTGTGCATGAGGTGGGTGGCCGAATGGTTGCGCACGGTCTTCGCGCGGCGCTCGGTGTCAACGCGGGCGTTGAGCACGTCGCCCACGGACACTGAGCCTTCGACGACCCGGCCATGGTGGCCGAACACCGCCGCCTGCACCTTGATCGTGTCTTCGACGAGGAAGCGCGAGCTGGCGTTGCGCAGCTCGCCGGTGTCGCCGACCTGGCCGCCGCTCTCAGCGTAGAACGGGGTGTGGTCGAGCACCACCACCGCGTCATCGCCGGCCTTGGCGCTGGTGGCAGGCGTGCCGTCGATGTAGATGGCGGTGACCTTGGCGGCGTCGTGCGTGAGCTGCTCGTAGCCGTGGAAGGTGGTGTCGGCACCGGTGTATTCGAGGCCTTGCGCCATCTTGAACTTGCCGGCCGCACGGGCCTGCTCGCGCTGGCGGTTCATGGCGGCATTGAAGCCGACCTCGTCGACCGTCACGCCGCGCTCGCGGCACACGTCGGCCGTGAGGTCGAGCGGGAAGCCGTAGGTGTCGTGCAGCTTGAAGGCGGTTTCGCCATCGATGGTCTTGGCGCCCGCCTTGTCCAGCGACACCAGGGCGGCTTCGAGGATTTCCATCCCGTTGGCGATGGTGCGGAAGAAGCCTTCTTCTTCCTGCTTGAGCACCTCGGTCGCGCGCTGCTGGTTCTTGCGCAGCTCGGGGTAGGCGTCGCCCATCTCGGCGGCGAGTGCGTCGACCAGCGTGTAGAAGAACGGCTTGCGTGCACCGAGCTTGTAGCCGTGGCGGATGGCGCGGCGCGCAATGCGGCGCAGCACGTAGCCGCGGCCGGCGTTGCTCGGGATCACGCCATCGACCACGGTGAAGGTGCAGGCGCGGATGTGATCTGCGATCACCTTCAGCGACGGCGACTCCTTGTCGCAGTCGCCGCCCGCCGAGGCGGCGTCGACCGCCTTCTTGGCGGCCGCCAGCAGGTTCACGAAGGTGTCGATCTCGTAGTTGCTGTGCACGTGCTGCAGCACGGCGCACAGGCGCTCCAGGCCCATGCCGGTGTCCACGCTCGGCTTCGGGAGCTTGTGCATCACGCCCGCTTCGTCGCGGTTGAACTGCATGAACACGTTGTTCCAGATCTCGATGTAGCGGTCGCCGTCCTGTTCGGCAGACCCCGGCGGGCCGCCCGCGACCTCGGGGCCGTGGTCGTAGAAGATCTCGGTGCAGGGGCCGCAGGGCCCGGTGTCGCCCATCATCCAGAAGTTGTCGGAGGCGTAGCGCGCACCCTTGTTGTCGCCGATGCGCACGATGCGCTCGGTGGGCACACCCACTTCCTTGTTCCAGATCTCATAGGCCTCGTCGTCTTCGGCGTAGACGGTGACCCAGAGTTTTTCCTTCGGCAGCTTGTAGACCTCGGTCAAGAATTCCCAGGCGTACTTGATGGCATCGTGCTTGAAGTAGTCACCGAACGAGAAGTTGCCCAGCATCTCGAAGAAGGTGTGGTGCCGTGCGGTGTAGCCCACGTTCTCGAGGTCGTTGTGCTTGCCGCCGGCGCGGATGCACTTCTGCGCAGTGGTGGCACGGGTGTAGGGGCGCTTGTCGAAACCGAGGAACACGTCCTTGAACTGGTTCATGCCGGCGTTGGTGAACAGCAGCGTCGGGTCGTCGCCCGGCACGACCGGACTCGAAGCCACGATGGTGTGGCCCTTGGCTTCGAAGAACTTCAGGAACTGCGAACGGATTTCAGAGGCTTTCATGCCAATCGCTTTCAGGGGGTGAACCGACGGTAAGTGCTTGATTTACCGGGGGTCGCGATTATAGGTGCCGCCCCTCTGACGAAGCCCCGCACGGCAACGTGAGAAGGCTGCGACTTATCATGCCCCGAAGCCCCCGCCGGAGACAGAAACATGGACACTCGCGCCTCGCCCCTCGCCCAACTGGCCGACCAGAGCCTGCTCAAGAGCAACGCCCTGCTCAACGGCGAATGGGTCGGCGGCAGCCGCCGATTCGACGTGGTCGACCCGGCCACCGGGCAGAAGCTGGTCGACGTGGCCAACCTGGGCACGATCGAGACCCGCCAGGCGCTGGACGCAGCCAACGCCGCCTGGCCGCTCTGGCGCAGCAAGACCGCCAAGGAGCGGGCCACCATCCTGATGAAGTGGTTCCACCTGCTGCACCAGCATGCCGACGACCTGGCCCGCATCATGACGGCCGAGCAGGGCAAGCCGCTGGCCGAAGCCAGGGGTGAGGTGACCTACGGCGCAAGCTTCATCGAGTGGTTTGCCGAAGAGGCCCGGCGCGTCTATGGCGAGACGGTGCCCACCACCGACAACAACAAGCGCTACCTCGTCATCAAGCAGAGCATGGGCGTGTGCGCGGCCATCACGCCGTGGAACTTCCCCATCGCGATGATCACGCGCAAGGTGGCGCCGGCACTCGCCGCCGGCTGCCCGGTCGTCATCAAGCCGGCCGAGCAGACACCGCTGTCGGCACTGGCCGTGGCCGAGCTGGCACAGCGCGCCGGCATGCCGGCGGGTGTGCTCAACGTGATCACGGCCGACGGCGCGAACTCCATCGAGGTCGGCAAGGTGCTGTGCGCAAGCGACATCGTGCGCCATCTGTCCTTCACCGGCTCGACGGAGGTCGGCCGCATCCTCGCGGCGCAATGTGCGCCGACGATCAAGAAACTCTCACTCGAATTGGGCGGCAACGCGCCCTTCATCGTATTCGACGATGCCGACCTCGACAGCGCCGCCGAAGGGGCGCTTGCGAGCAAGTACCGCAACGCCGGCCAGACCTGCGTCTGCGCCAACCGGCTCTACGTGCAGGAGGGCGTGTACGACGCCTTCGTGCAGAAGCTCACCGAGAAGGCCCGCTCGATCAAGGTCGGCAACGGCTTCGAGCCCGGCGTGACACAAGGCCCGCTGATCGACGATGCGGCCATCGCCAAAGTCGAGAAGCACGTGGCCGACGCCACCGCCAAGGGCGGCAAGGTGCTCACCGGCGGCAAGAAGATCGGCGACCGCTTCTACGAGCCCACGGTGATCGCCAACGCGACGAGCGACATGCTCTGCGCCCGCGAAGAAACCTTCGGCCCGGTGGCGCCGGTTTTCCGCTTCAAGACCGAAGCCGAGGCGATCGCCGCGGCGAACAACACCGAGTTCGGCCTGGCGAGCTACTTCTACAGCCGCGACGTGGGCCGCATCTTCCGCGTGGGCGAAGCGCTGGAGTACGGCATGGTCGGCATCAACACCGGCTTGATCTCGACCGCCGAAGTGCCCTTCGGAGGGGTGAAGCAGTCAGGCCTGGGCCGGGAGGGCTCGCACCACGGTATCGACGACTACGTCGAGATCAAGTACCTCTGCCTCGGCGACATCCTCAAGTGACGGGACCGTCGTTCGCCGAATCCTGCATGCCGTAGGCGCCGAGCAAGGCGCCGGTCGACGCATGCCGCAGCAGCGGCTCGGGCTGTTTGCCGTCGTCCGGATACTGGGCCACGCCGACGTGTGCCGTGATCGGCACCTCGCTGCCGGCGATCTTGAAGGGGTCGCGCAGCGAGCGCAGCAGCTTCTGCACCACGTATTCGGCGTCGGTCGCCGACTCGGTGGACGGCAGCAGAACCGCAAACACATCACCGCCGAGCGAGGCGACCACGTCGCTCGCGCGCACACCGGCACGCAGGCGCACCGCGATCTTGCGGCGCACCACGTTCGCCGACTCCACCCCGTGCCCGCTTTCCACGCCCTGCAGGCCCTCGATGCGGAAGGCCAGCACGCTCACCGGCTTGGGCTCGCGCTCGCGCAAGGCCAGCAGCTGGCTCATGTGTTCGATCAGCTGCTGGCGGTTGGGCAGGCCGGTGCCGAGGTCGGTGGCGTAGGCCTTGCGCGCCTCCACCTCGACCTGCTTGCGCTGTGCGGCCAGGCGCACGCGTTGCGCCAAGGACACGGCATCGGCTTGCAGCACCACGTCCTGCACGCCGGTGTTGAGCAATCGTTGCTGAGTGGCGCCGTCCATGGTGTCGGTCAACACCAGCACGGCAGCGTCTGCGCACACCGCCGACAGCGCGGCCCACGGGATGGGCGCGGCCTGGGCACCGGACGGCAGACACACGAGGGCCGCGTCCGCACCCGCGATCGCGTCACGGGAGGGCTGGGCGCCGAGGTCTTGCACAGCGCTGGCCGTGAACGGCCCCCATGCACTGGCGTCGGGCAGGTCGAACGCCGGCGCCTCGGGTCGGTCCACCCACACGATACGAAGCAGCTTTTCTCTCATGCCCGACTCTCCCAGCGACCTGACGCCTTCAACGACAAGGGCCGCAAAAGCGGCCCTGCGGGATGGGAATGTGGAGCGGGTGAAGGGAATCGAACCCTCGTATGAAGCTTGGGAAGCTGCCGTTCTACCATTGAACTACACCCGCGATGTGGCGCGGATTCTAGCGTGGTACGCGATCGCCTCCCCTGCGGGCCGGGATCACGCCCGCGCTGTAGCGGGCGGCTCGGTTTCCAGCGGTGGTTGCGGCTCGCCGCCCAGCACGGCGCGGGCGCGGGCCATGTCGATGTCGCCCTCCCACGCCGCCACCGCGACGGTGGCCACGCAGTTGCCGATGAGGTTGCCCAGAGCGCGTGCGATGCCCATGAACCAGTCGACCGACAACACCAGCACGAGGCCGATGGCGGGGATGGCCGGAATCGCCTGCAGCGTGGCAGCCAGCACCACGATCGCCGAGCCCGGCACGCCGTGCGCCCCTTTCGACGTGACGAGCGAGACCGCAAGAATCGCCAGCAGGTCGGTCGTCGAGATCGGCGTGTTGGTCGCCTGTGCGATGAACACCGCCGCCAGGGTGATGTAGATCGAGAAGGCATCGAGGTTGAACGAATAGCCGGTGGGGATCACGAGCCCGACCGTCGAGTCGCGGATGCCCAGGTTGCGCAGCTTGGCCATCACCTGCGGCAGCACGCTGTCGGACGAGGTGGTGGCGAACACCACGGTGAGTTCCTCGCGCAAGTAGGCGAGCAGCTTCAGCAGGCTCAGCCCGGTGAAGCGCATCACGAGCCCGAGCACCCCGAAGACGAACACCAGCACCGCGGCATAGAAGAGCACCACCAGCAGCCCCAACTGCTTGAGCGAACCGAGGCCGTACTTGCCCACGGTGAAGGCGATCGCCCCCAGCACCCCGAGCGGCGCCAACCGGATGATGAGCCCCATGATCTTGAAGAGCACCTGGCCCAGCTCGTCGACGAGACCGCTCACCGCCTGCGCGCGCTCGCCGAGCATCGCCAGCGCGCAACCGAACAGCACCGCGAACAGCAGCACCTGCAGCACGTCGCCGGTGGCAAAGGCATTGACGACCGTCGTCGGGATGAGCTTGAGCAGGAATTCCACCGTGCCACCGCCGGTGAGCTTGTTCGCGTTTTCGGCGTAGGCCCCCATCGCCTTGGCATCGAGCGCCTTCGGGTCGATGTTCATGCCGGCACCCGGCTGGAAGACGAAGGCCAGCACCAGACCCAACACCAGCGCGATGGTCGTGATGACCTCGAAATAGACCAGCGCCTTGACGCCCACCCGCCCCACCCGCCTCAGGTCGCCCGCGCCGGCGATGCCGTGCACCACGACGCAGAAGACGAGCACCGGAATGATCATCTTGATGAGCTTGATGAAGCCATCGCCGAGCGGCTTGAGCTTGGCGGCGAAGTCGGGCCACAGGAGCCCCAGCACGACACCCAGGACCAACGCCAGGACGACCTGGCCGAACAGGGACCGGAGGAATCTGGACATGGCGCAGCCTCACGCGGTGGGGGGACACACCCCACCGCCATGCAAGCCGCGAGCCAGCCGCTCAGCGGGCGGTGGCGACCGCGCCGGGCCCGTAGAAGCTGGCGAGGCGCTGGCGCAGCAGCTCGGGTTCGAGCGCCGGGTCAAAGTCGCCCACGCGCTGCTCGATCAGCGGGTACCACGGGTAGCTGCGGGCCTTCTCGAGCTTGCGCTGCACCAGCTCTTCGGTGCTCATGAGCGTGCGGGTCGAGCTCGCGCCCACCACGGTGTTGGGCGGCACGTCCTTGGTGACCACCGCGCCGGCGCCCACCACCGAGTTCGGCCCGATCGTGACGCCGGGCATGATGATCGCGCCGTAGCCGATGAACGAGTTGTCGCGCACGTCGATCTTGCCGACGGCATCGAGGCGCACGCCGTAGGCGTTGTTCAGCACGCGGATCGAGCCGTCGTGCCCGATGAACGTGGCCTCGGAGATGCCGCAGTTGTTGCCGATGCGCACGTACGACGGATCGGTGAACACGGCACCCTTGGTGATGGTGGTGTTCACGCCCACCGAGTACAGGCCGCCCCAGCGCCCGAGGTAGCGCGCGTGCTCATGGTTGGTCGGTTTGCCGAAGCGCAGCCACAAGGCACCCAGGTGCCCGTGCTCGAGGGCGAGGTAGCGCAACAGGCGTCGAAGTACTTTCATCATGGCGGCCATGCTAGGCAGCCGCCACGGCGCCATCAACGAAGCAAATCGTTCATCGATATGCGGGCCGGCTCACCAGAACATCAGCCACAGCAGGCCGACGATCAGCACCCACTTGCCCACGTAGTACAGCCTGCGGTTCGAAGCCTTCACCGCCTTGGCCTTGAGCCTCAGCGCATAGAGATGGCGAAAGAAGCGGTTGATGCCCCCGACCGTGCCGGCCTCGGTCTCCACGTTCTGGCTCGATGCCGCCGCCATCACGTGGGTGGCGAAGAAGCGGTTGAACCAGCGCATCGGCGCCGTGCGCAGGGGCCGCTCGACGTCGCAGAACAGCACCACCCGCTGCTGCCCGGTGGTGTTCTCGGCGTAGTGGATGTAGGTCTCGTCGAACATCACCGCCTCGCCATCGCGCCAGTGGTAGCGCTCGCCGTCGACCTCGATGTAGCAGCCGGGGTCGTTGGGTGTGGCCAGGCCCAGGTGGTAGCGCAGCGAGCCGGCGTACGGGTCGCGGTGGCGCGTGAGCCGCGCACCCGGTGGCAGCGAGGCAAACATCGCCGCCTTGATGCTGGGAATGCCCTTGAGCAGCGCCACCGTCTGCGGGCATTGCGCCTTGGCCGAGGGCATGTCCTTGCCGTACCAGCTCAGGTAGAAGCGCTTCCAGCCGGTGCGGAAGAACGAGTTGAAGCCGATGTCGTTGTAGCCGGTGGCCGCCCGGATCTGCCCGCTGTCCTGCAGCTGCAGGGCTTCGTCGCGGATGGTCTGCCAGTTCGCGGCCAGCGGCGCGAGCTCGGGGAAGTCGCGCGTGTCGAGGTAGGCCGAGGCGGGCACGCGCGAGAACAGGTACATCAGCGCGTTGATCGGCGCCAGCAGGATGGTGAAGTCGAGCGCACGTTTCAGCTCGAAACGCTCGCGACCGCGGAAGTGGGCGTACAGGGCAGCCGCCAAGAAGGTGAGAAGCACCCAATGTCGAAGGACCATGGCGGCGGATTCTGGCAGCGCTGCCGATAGGTGAGTGATTGCTCGGGTTATGCCGCCCGTGCCCGCTCGATACAAGCCCGCACTTTCATCCGGGATCGCGAGACCGAGCGATCGTTTTCCACCGGAGAACGCAGCCTCGGGAAATTGCTATCCGCGATTTTTGCACGGCAATCCATATTTGCCGGCCTCAGCAAAAAGTTCCAAAAGGAGACCTCCATGACCTTCCCGACCCGCCGGCTGCTCTGCGGCCTCGGCCTGACCTTCGCCGCAGCGGCCGCCCAGGCCGACGTGCTGCTCGACCAGACTTTCAGCGCCGGGCTCGGCAGCTTCACCACCACCGGCAGCGTGAGCACCGGCAGCTACGGGGCGCGCATGACGGCCTCGCTGTTCAGCGCCGATGGCGCGATCCGCTCTGCGCCTATCAGCACGGTCGGCTTTAGCAACCTCACGCTGCAGTTCAGCCGCAGCTCCACCGGGCTCGACACCGGTGAGGCTGGCATCGTCGAGTTCTCGACCAACGGCAGCACCTACACCGTGCTCGAGTCGAGCGCCAGCGCTTCGGGCCCCGCCACCTTCGCGCTGCCCACCACGGCGGCCGGGCAGGCCACGCTCTACATCCGCTTCCGCGTCAACGCCAACAGCTCCACCGAGTCGTACACCGTCACCAACGCCCGCCTCGAAGGCACGCGCACTGGCACCCCGCCGCCCACCGGCAGCCTCACCGACCCCGGCACCGGCCCGTGGACGCTGGTCTCGCCCTCCAACGTGGCCAACGAGTGCAAGCTCGACCCAAGCGCGCTGCAACAGGCCAACCGCACGCTCGGCCTGTCGTACGCGATCGTGCGCTACGGCAAGCTCTGCCACGAGTACTACCCGAGCGGCCGTGATTCGGCCAGCCAGGTCTATTCGACGACGAAGACCATGGGCGCACTGACCATCGGCGCGTTGATCCACCAGACGCGCAACCTCACGCCCACCACCACCCGCAAGCGCGGCCCGCTGGGTGAGTTCCAGCGCATCGACCACTGGCTCGACAGCTTCACCTTCCACCGCGACTCCACCACCGCCCACGTGCTGGGCATGGTGAGCGACGCCTCGTCGAGCCTCAGCTACCCGAACCGCGAGTTCGTCTACGACACCGTCGGCAGCGATGCGATCAACCGCCTGAGCGACGTCGTCAACACCGTCGTCGCGCAAGACACGACCCGCCTGGGCAGCAACATCGGCGCCTTCTGGACGCGCTACCTCGCGCAGCCGCTCGGCTTCGAGAACTCCACCTGGGGCACCTCGTCGTCGAGCAAGAACTTCGCGACGAGCTGGCAGACCACCATCCGCGACATGGCGCGCCTGGGCCTCTTGATGAACAACGGCGGCGTGTGGGGCGGCCAGCGTCTGGTCGACGTGAACTACCTCTACAACCTGGCCCACACCTCTTTCGAGGATGCCAACACCCGCTACGGCTACCTGACCTGGCTCAACGAGGCCGACAGCTGCGCACCGAAGCCGCAGTACCGCAGCTACCCGCACGGCCCGGTCTCGGGCGCACCGAACTGCGGCCGCACGACGGGTTGCCCGGCGCAGCAGTACGACGTTGGCGTGTTCTTCGCGGCCGGCCTCGGCGGCCAGTACATCATCGTGCACCGTGGCCTCGACATGGTGATCGTGGTGAAGGACTCCGGCGGCCAGTCGGGCGAAGAGCCCGGCCGCTTCTGGCAGGCCATCCGCCCGGCCGTGGTCGCCCTCGACCCCACCTACCGCGGCAACAACACCGCCTTCTGCGCGGCCTACGGCGCCGGCAACTACGCGCCCGATCTCAAGCTGTGGGAAGGCAACCGCTGAGCCGTCGAATGCGGGGTGCGTCGACCCCGCGTCTGACGTGAGGCATTCCACACGCACCGGGGCCGCATCTGGCCCCGGTGCCTCTTGCGAGCTGCCACGCCGCCGATACTGAAGACAGCCGTGTCGAATCTGACCCGGAACCGGCTGTCCGATGTCCTACCTGATCCCGAGCTACGACCCCTGGGTGGTCGTCGCCTCCCTCTCGATCGCTTTCCTCGCGTCGTACGTCGCGCTGGACCTGGTCGAGCGCATCCGCGCCAACGGCACCCGTGCCGCCCGCCTGTGGTGGCTGTGCGGCTCGGTCGCGATGGGCACAGGCATCTGGTCCATGCACTTCGTGGGCATGCTGGCCTACACGCTGCCGATCACGCTCGGCTACACCGGCGGCATGACCCTGCTCTCGTGGCTCGCCGCCGTGGCGGTGAGCAGCATCGCGCTCGGCGTGGCCGGGCGCGGCGAAGCGGCGGCCTGGCGCATCACGGCCGGCGCGCTGGTGATGGGGGCCGGCATCTGCGCCATGCACTACACCGGCATGGCGGCGCTCGACATGGCACCCGGCATCGTCTGGAACGGGCTGCTCATCGCCGCCTCGGCCGCCATCGCCACCGGCGCCGCCGCGGCGGCGCTGCTCATCTTCTTCGGGCTGCAGGGCGTGCACGGCGTGCGCCGACGCCAGCTCTACAAGGCTGCCGCCGCGGTCGTGATGGGCCTGGCCATCAGCGGCATGCACTACACCGGCATGGCCGCCGCCAGCTTTCCCGCCAACGCCCTGTGCCTGAGCGCCAACCAGCTCGGCGGCAGCCAGCTCGGCGGCATGGTGATGCTGGCCTCGGGCGCGCTGCTGTCGCTCACGCTCTTCACCTCGATGCTCGACAGCCGCCTGCAGCACAAGACCTCGCGCCTGGCGGATTCGCTCAAGCAAGCCAACAGCGAGCTGCAATCGGCCAACGACGAACTCAAGCGCCGCACCTTCCTCGACCCCCTCACGGGCCTGCCCAACCGGCTGCTCTTCGAAGACCGGCTGGAGCACGCCCTCGCGCGCAGCCAGCGCGACGGCGGCCAAGCGCAGCCGCGCCTTGCCGTGCTCTTCGTCGACCTCGACGGCTTCAAGCCCGTCAACGACTCGCTCGGCCATGCCGCCGGCGACCACGTGCTGCGCGCCATTGCCGAGCGGCTGCGCCACGTGGCCCGCGAGCGCGACACCGTGGCACGCATCGGCGGCGACGAGTTCGTGCTGCTGCTCGAAGACCTGCGCGACGAGACCGATGCCGCCGCCTTCGCGCGCCGGGTGGTGGCCACCGTCTGCGAGCCGATCGAACACCAGGGGCGCAGCCTGCAGGTCAACGCCTCGGTGGGCATCGCCGTGCATCCCGACCACGGGGCCGGCGACCGCCTGATGGTCCATGCCGACGCGGCGATGTATGCCGCCAAGCGCGCCGGCGGCAACACCTACGCGCTCTTCGAGGCGCACATGAATTCGGATGCCTTGCACCAGCTGTCGCTGCAGACCGACCTTCGTCAGGCCTTGAAGAACGGGCAGCTGAGCCTGCACTACCAGCCCAAGCTCGACAGCCACAGCGGCCGCATCCACAGCGCCGAAGCGCTGCTGCGCTGGCAGCACCCCGAGCGCGGGCCGGTGCCGCCGACGGTGTTCATCGCGGTGGCCGAACGCTTCGGGCTGATCCAGGAGCTGGGCAACTGGGTGATCGAAGAGGCCTGCCGCCAGCTGCGCTGCTGGGACGACCACGGCCTGCACCTGCGCGTGGCGATCAACCTCTCGGTGCACCAGCTGCGGCAAGACGACCTCGTCGACCGCATCGCCGCCGCACTCGAGCGCCACCGCATCGACGCCAGCCGCCTGCTGTGCGAGATCACCGAGTCGATGGCGATGGAAGACACCCAGGCCACGCAGCGTGCGCTCGACGGCCTGGGCCGGCTGGGCGTCTACCTCTCGATCGACGACTTCGGCACCGGCCATTCCAGCCTGAGCTACCTGCGCAAGCTGCCGGCGCGCCAGCTGAAGATCGACAAGAGCTTCATCCACGACCTCGACACCGACCGCGACGCCCGCGCCGTGGTCGACGCGGTGATCAAGCTCGCCCACGCGCTCGACCTGAGCGTTGTGGCCGAAGGGGTGGAGACCGAGGCCCAGCGCGACATCCTCGTCGAGCTGCAGTGCGACGAACTGCAGGGCTACCTGATCGCCCGGCCGCTGCCGCCCGAGCAGCTCATGGCCTGGACCACCGACCAGCGCCCGGCCAACGCGCCGGCGTTTTCAGCCTCGGTCTTCGGCGACGACGAGCCGCACCGGCACGCCGCCTGAGCACACGCTCCCCGCGAGGCACAATGCGTGCCCCGCATCCGGCGCGGGCTCTCCATGACCGACGACACCCCCTCTTCCTTTCCACACCGGCGCAGCATCCGCAGCTTCGTCGTGCGTGCCGGCCGCATGGGCACGGGCCAGGTCCGCGCGCTCGAAACCCTGGGCCCGCGCTTCGTGCTGCCCTACGCGCCACAGCCGCTCGACGCCGCCGCGGCCTTCGGCCGCGAGGCGCCGCTGGTGCTGGAGATCGGCTTCGGCATGGGCCACGCCACCGCCGAGATCGCACGCGCCCTGTCAGGCACGAACTTCCTCGGCGTGGAGGTGCACACGCCCGGCGTCGGTGCGCTGCTCAAGCTGATCGACGAGCAGCAGCTCACCAACCTGCGCATCGTGCAGCACGATGCGGTCGAGGTGCTGGAGCACATGATCGCCCCCGGCTCGCTGGCCGGCGTGCACATCTTCTTTCCCGACCCGTGGCACAAGAAGAAGCACAACAAGCGCCGTCTCATCCAGGCGCCCTTCGTCGCCAAGCTCGTGACGCGCCTGGCGCCCGGCGGCTACCTGCACTGCGCGACCGACTGGCAGCCGTATGCGGAGCAGATGCTGGAAGTGCTCTCGGCCGAGCCCGGCCTGCGCAACACCGCCGAGGGCTACGCGCCCAAGCCGGCGTACCGGCCGCTCACCAAGTTCGAGAACCGTGGCCTCAAGCTGGGCCACGGGGTGTGGGACCTGGTCTTCGTCAAGCCGCCCAGGTGACGAGGCCGGTGTAGGCCGTGCCGAGCACGATGAGGCCGAACACGATCCGGTACCACGCAAAGACCGTGAAGTCGTGCGTCGACACGTAGCGGATCAACCAGCGGATGCACAGCAGCGCGCTGATGAACGCGAACACCGTGCCCACGAGAAACATCGGCAGGTCGCCCCATTGCAGCAGCTCGCGCTGCTTCCACACCGAGTAGGCGCCGGCGCCCATCAGCGTGGGGATGCCCAGGTAAAAGCTGAACTCGGTGGCTGCCTTGCGCGAGAAACCGAGCACGATGGAGCCGATGATGGTGGCGCCCGAGCGGCTGGTGCCGGGAATGAGCGCGAGGCACTGCAGCAGGCCCACCTTCAGCGCGTCGATCGCGCTCATGTCGTCGACCGTCTCCACCCGCGCATGCCGCGTGCCTTCGGTGTCACGCTCGCCGTAGAGCCGCTTGTGGCGCCGCTCCACCCACAGGATCACGAGGCCGCCCACGATGAAGGCGATGGCCACCGGCACCGGCTTGAAGAGATGCTGCTTGATGGCGCTTCCGAGCAGCAGGCCCAGCAGCGCAGCCGGGATGAAGGCCACCACGACGTTGCGTGCGAAGCGTTGCGCCACCGGGTCGTGCGTGATGCCGGCGACCGTGCGGCCGAGCTTCTGGCGGTATTCCCAGATCACCGACAGCATCGCGCCGGTCTGGATCGCGATCTCGAACACCTTGACGGTGTCGCCGGTGAAATTGAGCAGGGAGCCGGTGAGGATGAGGTGGCCGGTGCTGGAGATGGGCAGGAATTCCGTCAGGCCTTCGACGATGCCCATGATGGCTGCCTTCAGCAGCAGTACGACGTCCAAAAGCAAGCCCCCTGGTAAAAAGACGCCGCATGATAGCGGCGGCCCTGTGACCCTACTGACCCCCGCCCCATGCCCGACAACGCCCCACCCGCTGCCCGCAACGTGAAGTCGCTCAGCGGCCTGCGCCCCTTCCTGCGGCCGTACCGGCTGCACATTGCAATGGCCGTGCTGTTCCTCGTGCTTGCCGCCGTCACCACCTTGGTGCTGCCGCTCGCGCTCAAGTCGCTGATCGACCAGGGCCTGGTCTCGGCCGACCCCGGCGAGCGTGTGATGGCGCTGCGCGAACACTTCTTCGCCCTCTTTGCCGTCGGCGCCGCACTGGGGGTGTTTTCGGCCGCACGCTTCTATGCCGTCACCTGGCTCGGCGAGCGTGTGACCGCCGACCTGCGCAACGCCGTCTATGCCCACGTGGTGAAGCAGAGCCCCGAGTTCTTCGAGACCACGCAGACCGGCGAGGTGCTCTCGCGCCTGACCACCGACACCACGCTCGTGCAGACGGTCGTCGGCTCCAGCCTCTCGATGGGCCTGCGCAACGCGGTGATGGGCATTGGCGCGCTGCTGATGCTCGTCATCACCAACCCGTACGTGATGTCGCAGGTGCTGGGCATCCTGGTGCTGGTGGTGCTGCCCTCGCTCTACGCCGGCCGCCGCGTGCGCAAGCTCAGCCGCGCCAGCCAGGACCGCGTGGCCGACTCGGCCGCCATCGCGGCCGAGGTGCTCAACGCGATCCCCGTGGTGCAGAGCTACACGCAGGAGCAACGCGAATCGCAGCGCTTCGACACCTCGACCGAAAACGCCTTCCGCACCGCCGTCAAGCGCACCCGCATGCGCTCGCTGCTGGTCGCCTTCATCATCACCGCCACCTTCGGCGCGCTGCTGTGGGGCCTGTACCAGGGCACACAGGCGGTGATGCGCGGCGCCATCACACCCGGGCACCTGGGGCAGACGGTGGTGTACGTGATCATCCTCGTGGGCAGCGTGGCAGTGCTGTCCGAGGTGTACGGCGACATGCTGCGCGCCGCCGGCGCCACCGAGCGCCTGATGGAACTGCTGGCCGCACGCTCGCCGATCGAGTCGCCGCCGCGGCCGACACCGCTGCCGCCGACCGCCGCGGGGTCGTCGGTGGAGTTGCGCGACGTCAGCTTCCACTACCCTTCGCGGCCAGCACACCCATCGCTGTCGCAGGTGTCGCTGAGCGTGCAACCCGGCGAGACCGTGGCCCTCGTGGGCCCGAGCGGCGCGGGCAAGAGCACCGTCTTCCAGTTGCTGCTGCGCTTCTACGACACGAGCCGGGGCGAGGTGCGGATCGACGGCGTGCCGGTGCGAGAGATCGCGCTCGACGCACTGCGCCGGCGCATCGGCATCGTGCCGCAAGACAGCGTGATCTTCTCGGCCAACGCGATGGAGAACATCCGCTACGGCCGGCCCGAGGCGAGCGACGACGAGGTGGTGGCGGCCGCCCGCGCCGCCTTCGCCGACGACTTCATCCGCCAGCTGCCCGAGGGTTACGCCACCTTCCTCGGCGAGCGCGGTGTGCGCCTGTCGGGCGGCCAGCGGCAGCGCATCAGCATCGCCCGCGCGATGCTGAAGAACCCACCGCTGCTGCTGCTGGACGAGGCCACGAGTGCGCTCGACGCCGAAAGCGAACGCATGGTGCAGGCCGCTCTCGAATCGGCGATGCAGGGGCGCACGACGCTCGTCATCGCGCACCGGCTGGCGACCATCCAGCGCGCCGACCGCATCGTGGTGATGGAGCACGGCCACATCGTGGAAACCGGCACGCATGCGAGCCTGATTGCCAGCAACGGGCTGTACGCGCGCCTTGCAGCGCTGCAATTTGAGCAATGAGATGTTGCGGGTGTAGGCATCGTCCGACAGACAGCTCACGCCACGCTCCGACAGACACGCCCCAAGGGGAGCCGACACTCCTTCGGCATCGGTGCCGACACCGGCACCGCTCTCGAAGGAGTCTTCCATGAACAGAAAAGCAGCATCCCGTCTCACCCTGGCCGCCCTCGCCTCCGCCGCACTGGCACTGGCCGGCTGCGAAAGCATGACCCCCACGCAAAGGGCACCGCCGTCGGCGCGGGCGTAGGCGCAGGCGCCGGCGCCGTGATCGGCAAGGCCGCCGGTGACCGGGCGGGTGTGGGCGCCGTGGTCGGCGGCGCGGTGGGCGCCATCGCCGGCAACATCTGGTCGAAGAAGCAGGAGGAGCGCAAGCGCCAGATGGAGCAGGCCACGCAAGGCACCGGCATCGACGTGACCCGCACCGCCGACAACCAGTTGAAGCTCAACGTGCCGAACGACGTGTCGTTCGACGTCAACAGCGCCAACATCAAACCCGAGCTGCGCAGCGTGCTCGACACCTTCGCCAACAGCCTGCGCGGCGACCAGGCCGCCATGCTCACGATCGTCGGTCACACCGACAGCACCGGGTCGGATGCCATCAACAACCCGCTGTCGCTGGAGCGCGCCCGCAGCGTGAAGGACTACCTGGCCGCCCGCGGCGTGTCGCCCACCCGCATCGAGACCGCCGGCCGCGGCGAGCGCGAGCCGGTCGCCGACAACAGCACCGATGCCGGCCGCGCCCGCAACCGCCGCGTCGAGATGTATTTGCGCGAGCCGGCGCAGCAGGGGTGATTCCTTTCATTCCACGACGCAACGGCGCCCACGGGCGCCGTTTTTCCTGCTCGCGGATAATCCGTCGGCCGCTTCCGAGGAGCCCCTGACGTGACCCGCCCCACCCGTTCTCAGTACGAAGATTTCATGCGTCACGTGCACGAGCACGGCGTCTTCAAGGCCGACCGCACCGGCACCGGCACGAAGAGCGTGTTCGGCCACCAGATGCGCTTCGACCTGAACGAAGGCTTCCCGCTGGTCACGACCAAGAAGATCTTCACCAAGGCGGTGATCCTGGAACTCCTGTGGTTCCTGCGCGGCGACAGCAACGCCAGGTGGCTGCAGGAGCGCGGCGTGACCATCTGGGACGAATGGGCTGCCCCCAACGGCGACCTGGGCCCGGTCTACGGCGTGCAGTGGCGCTCGTGGCCCACGCCCGATGGCGGGCACATCGACCAGATCGCCGAGGTCGTGAACCAGCTCAAGACCAACCCCGACTCGCGCC
Organism: Rhizobacter sp. J219; assembly: GCF_024700055.1. Lineage (GTDB taxonomy): Bacteria > Pseudomonadota > Gammaproteobacteria > Burkholderiales > Burkholderiaceae_C > Rhizobacter. The sequence continues at coordinate 198,713 of NZ_JAJOND010000001.1, read as the reverse complement.
GCATCATCGTGAGCGCCTGGAACGTGGCCGAGCTGTCGAAGATGGCGCTGATGCCCTGCCACGCGTTCTTCCAGTTCTACGTCGCGAACGGCAAACTCAGCTGCCAGCTTTACCAGCGCAGCGCCGACATCTTCCTCGGCGTGCCGTTCAACATCGCCAGCTACGCGCTGCTCACGCACATGCTCGCGCAGCAGTGCAACCTGGAAGTGGGTGACTTCATCTGGACCGGCGGCGACTGCCACATCTACAGCAACCACACCGAGCAGGTCGCGCTGCAGCTCTCGCGCAAGCCCTACCCCTATCCGCTGCTGCGCATCAAGCGCAAGCCCGAATCGATCTTCGACTACCAGCTGGAAGACTTCGAGTTCGTCGAGTACCAGCACCACGAGACGATCAAGGCGCCCGTCGCCGTCTGAAGGCGCGAACATGGGCCAACCGAGGCACCCCGTCTCGCTGCGCGCCGATGAGGCACCCGCACGCACCAAGCCGTCGAACTACCCCGAGCCCTTCGCCTCGCGCATGTCCGGGCGCCTCAAGAGGCCGCTCGGCGATCTCTTCGGCCTCGTCAACTTCGGCGTCAATCACACGACACTTGCGCCCGGTGCCGCCTCGGCCCTGCGCCATGCGCACAGCAGGCAAGACGAGTTCATCTACATCCTGCAAGGCCATCCCACGCTGCACACCGACGAGGGCCTGACCCGGCTCGCGCCCGGCATGTGCGCCGGCTTCGCCCACGGCACCGGCAACGGCCACCGCCTTCTCAACGAGACGACGGAAGACGTGGTCTACCTCGAAATCGGCGACCGCACGCCCGGCGACGAAGGCAGCTACCCCGACGACGACCTGCGTGCCGAATCTCGTTGACGGCAAGTGGCGCTTCACGCACAAAGACGGCACCCCTTACACCTGACCCGGCCTTTGTCGACGGCCCGCACGGGCTGTGCTGTGATCGGCGCTTCTCGTTTGCGGAGCTTCCCGATGACCGTCGCCAGAGTCCAGCGTTTTGCCCTCAGCCTCGTGCTCGCCGTCGTGCTGCCGGCGGCACACGCCGCATCGGTGGCGCCGGTCGCCGCCGAAAACGGCATGGTCGTCACCGCCCAGCACCTCGCCACCCGCGTGGGGGTCGACGTGCTGAAGGACGGTGGCAACGCCGTCGATGCGGCCGTGGCCGTGGGCTATGCGCTCGCGGTGGTCTACCCCGCCGCGGGCAACTTGGGCGGTGGCGGCTTCATGACGATCCAGTTCGCCGATGGCCGCAAGACCTTCCTCGACTTCCGCGAGAAGGCTCCGCTCGCTGCCAGGCCTGACATGTACCTCGGCCCCGACGGCAACGTCGTCAAGGGCCTGAGCACCAAGGGCTACCTCGCCGCTGGCGTGCCCGGCACGGTGCACGGCCTCGAGGTCGCGCTCAAGAAGTACGGCACGATGAAACGCGCCGCGCTGATCGACCCGGCCATCCGCTACGCCGAGCGCGGCTTCGTGCTCGACCAGGGCGACATCGACATGCTCAAGACCGCGACCGAGGACTTCCGCAAGGACGCCCCCTCGGCCGCCATTTTCCTGAACAAGGGCGAGCCTTTCGAGGTGGGGCAGACGCTCAGGCAAGCCGACCTCGCGCGCACGCTCAAACGCATCCGCGCGCAGGGCGCCGACGGTTTCTACAAGGGTCCGGTCGCCGCCGAGATGGTGGCGGCGAGCCAGGCCGGCAAGGGTCTCTTCACGCAGGTCGACTTCGACCAGTACACCACCCGCGAGATGGCGCCCATCGAGTGCGACTACCGCGGTTACCGCGTGATCTCGGCGCCACCACCCAGCTCGGGCGGCGTGATCATCTGCGAGATGCTCAACATCCTCGAGGGCTATCCGCTGAAGGACCTGGGCTTCCGCTCGGCGCAGGCCGTGCACTACCAGATCGAGGCGATGCGCCATGCGTACGCCGACCGCAACGCCTACCTCGGCGACCCCGACTTCGTGAAGAACCCGATCGAGCGCCTGCTCGACAAGAACTACGCCGCGAAGATCCGCGCCGCCATCGACCCGGCCAAGGCCGGCGTGTCGCAGGAGATCAAGCCCGGCGTGCCGCCGCACGAGGGCAGCAACACCACGCACTACTCCATCGTCGACAAGTGGGGCAACGCCGTCTCGGTGACCTACACGCTCAACGACTGGTTCGGCGCGCGCGTGACCGCCGTCAAGACCGGCGTGCTGCTCAACAACGAGATGGACGACTTCACCGCCAAGGTGGGCGTGCCCAACATCTACGGCCTGGTGCAGGGCGAGGCCAACAAGATCGAGCCCGGCAAGCGCCCGCTGAGCTCGATGAGCCCGACCATCGTCTCGAAGGACGGCAAGCCGGTGATGGTGGTCGGCACACCGGGCGGCAGCCGCATCATCACCGTGGTGCTGCACACCATCCTGAACGTCGTCGACTACGGCATGAACATCCAGGAGGCGGTCGACGCACCGCGCTTCCACCAGCAGTGGTTGCCGGAGGCGACCAACTTCGAGCGCTTCGCGATCAGCCCCGACACGCAGAAGCTGCTCGAAGGCATGGGCCACAAGGTCGGCAACCCGCAACCGGCCAACCACGTGGCCGCCATCCTGATCGGCGCACCGTCGCTCGGCGGCAAGCCGGTGGGCAAGAACCGCTACTACGGCGCCAACGATCCGCGGCGCAACTCGGGGCTCGCGAAAGGCTACTGAAGCGCGGCGATGACCTCGGGCGGCGCCTGCACCAGCTCGATCAGCACGCCCTCACCCGCGATCGGAAACTCGTCGTTCGCCTTCGGGTGCAGGAAGCAGATGTCGTAGCCGGCCGCCCCCTTGCGGATGCCACCGGGCGCAAAACGCACGCCCTTGGCGGTGAGCCACTCCACGGCCTTGGGCAGGTCGTCGATCCACAGCCCGATGTGGTTGAGCGGCGTGGTGTGCACCGCCGGCTTCTTCTCGGGGTCGATCGGCTGCATCAGGTCGACCTCGACCTTGAACGCACCCTTGCCCATCGCGCAGATGTCTTCGTCGACGTTCTCCCGCTCGCTGACGAAATTGCCGGTGACTTCGAGGCCCAGCGTGTCGACCCAGAGCGTGCGCAGGCGCTCCTTGCTCGGGCCGCCGATCGCCACCTGCTGGATGCCCAGCACCTTGAACGGTCTCGTCGTGCTCATGTCCGTGTTCACTCGAATTTGAGGATGACCTGATCGACGGCCAGGCTCTCGCCCTTGCTCGCCGCCACCTCAGCCACCACGCAGTCTTGCGTGGCCGTGAGGATGTTTTCCATCTTCATCGCCTCGATGACCGCGAGCTTTTCGCCCGCCATCACCTTCTGCCCCTTCGTCACCGCCACGTCGACCAGGAGGCCGGGCATGGGCGAGAGCAGGAATTTCGACAGGTCGGGCGGCGCCTTGAACGGCATCAGCGCGTTCAGCTCGGCCGCACGCGGGGTGAGCACCTTGGCCTCGATCTGCGTGCCGTTGTGGGCCACGCGGTAGGCGAGGCCCATGCGTTCGATCTGCGCGCAGAAGGGCTCGCCGTCGAAGGTGCCGCGGATCACGATGTCGCGCAGCGGGGTGACGAAGGCGATGCGGCTCGTCTTGCCGCCCATCGTCACCTCGAAACCACCGCCCTGCTTTTCCACCTTGACCGGCACCTGCTCGGTCTTGCCGCCACCGAGGTCGGTGACCACCACGAAGTCGGTGCCGATCTCCATCTCATGCCCCGGCAGCTGGCCGCTGATGCGGCTCGCACGCTCCAGGTGCTTGCGGTTGGCCACCGCGGCCAACGCCCGCAGGAACATCGGGTCGTCGTGCGGCACGGCTTCGGCGGTGAAGCCACGGCCGTAGTGCTCGGCGATGAAGCCGGTGTTGAAGTTGCCGCCCACGAAATCAGGGTGCGCCAGCAGCGCCGCCTGGAAGGGGATGTTGGAGTTGATGCCCCGGATCGCAAACCCGTTCAGCGCCTCGCGCATCTTGCGGATGGCCTCCAGCCGGTCCTTCCCGTGCACGATGAGCTTGGCGATCATCGAGTCGTAGTACATCGGGATCTCGCCGCCTTCGTAGACGCCGGTGTCCACGCGCACGCCGCCTTCCTCGGGCGGCGGAGCGTACTTCACCAGCCGCCCGGTGGAGGGCAGGAAGTTGCGGAACGGGTCTTCCGCGTTGATGCGGCACTCCATCGCCCAGCCGTTGCGCTGGATCTCGTCCTGCTTGAAGGGCAGCTTCTCGCCAGCCGACACGCGGATCATGAGTTCCACGAGGTCGAGCCCGGTGATGCACTCGGTGACCGGGTGCTCCACCTGCAGGCGGGTGTTCATCTCGAGGAAGTAGAAGCTCTTGTCCTTGCCGACGACGAACTCCACCGTGCCAGCCGACTGGTAGTTCACCGCCTTGGCGAGCGCCACCGCCTGCTCGCCCATCGCCTTGCGCGTGGCGTCATCGAGGAAGGGGCTCGGCGCTTCTTCGATCACCTTCTGGTGGCGGCGCTGGATGGAGCATTCGCGCTCCCACAGGTAGACGGTGTTGCCGTGCGCATCGCCCAGCACCTGGATCTCGATGTGGCGCGGCTCCTCGACGAACTTCTCGATGAAGACCCGGTCGTCGCCGAAGCTGTTGCGCGCCTCGTTCTGGCAGGCGGTGAAGCCGTCGAAAGCTTCCTTGTCGCTGTAGGCAACACGCAGGCCCTTGCCACCGCCACCGGCGCTCGCCTTGATCATCACCGGGTAGCCAATCTTCTTGGCGATCTCGACCGCTTCCTTCGCGCCCGCAATGGCCGCGTTGTGGCCCGGGATGGTGTTGACGCGCGCCTCGGCCGCGAGCTTCTTCGACGCGATCTTGTCGCCCATCGCGGCGATGGACGCATGCTTGGGGCCGATGAAGACGATGCCTTCTTCTTCCACGCGGCGCGCGAATTCCTCGTTCTCGCTGAGGAAGCCGTAGCCCGGATGCACCGCTTGCGCGCCGGTCTGCTTGCAGGCCGCGATGATCTTGTCCATCACGAGGTAGGACTCGCGCGAGGGCGGTGCGCCGATGTGCACCGCCTCGTCGGCCAGCTCCACATGACGTGCATCGCGGTCGGCATCGGAGTAGACGGCGACCGTCTTGATGCCCATCTTCTTCGCGGTCTTGATGACGCGGCAGGCGATTTCGCCACGGTTTGCGATCAGGATCTTGGTGAACATGTTCTTGTGCTCCGTCGCGCTCAGAGGGGAATGTTGCCGTGCTTGCGCCACGGGTTCTCGACTTTCTTGTTGCGCAACATCACCAGGGACCTGCAGATGCGCTTGCGCGTCTCGTGCGGCTGGATCACGTCGTCGATGAAGCCGCGCGCGCCGGCGACAAACGGGTTGGCGAACTTGGCCTTGTACTCGGCTTCGCGCGCCGCGAGCTTCACAGGGTCGCTCTTCTCCTCGCGGAAGATGATCTCGACCGCGCCCTTGGCGCCCATCACCGCGATCTCGGCGTTGGGCCAGGCGAAGTTGACGTCACCCCGCAGGTGCTTGGAGGCCATCACGTCATACGCACCGCCGTAGGCCTTGCGGGTGATGACGGTGATCTTGGGCACGGTGCATTCCGCATACGCGTAGAGCAGCTTCGCGCCGTGCTTGATGATGCCGCCGTACTCCTGGCTCGTGCCCGGCATGAAGCCCGGCACGTCAACGTAGGTCACGATGGGAATATTGAACGCATCGCAGAAGCGCACGAAGCGTGCGGCCTTGATGCTGCTCTTGATGTCGAGGCAGCCGGCGAGCACCAGCGGCTGGTTGGCCACCACGCCCACCGTCTGGCCTTCCATGCGGCAGAAGCCGATCACGATGTTCTGCGCGTAGCCCGGCTGCAGCTCGAAGAACTCGCCGTCGTCGGCGCATTTGACGATCAGCTCCTTGATGTCGTAGGGCTTGTTGGGGTTGTCGGGTACCAGCGTGTCGAGCGACAGGTCGATGCGGTCGGCCGGGTCGTGGCTCGGGCGCACCGGCGCCTTTTCGCGGTTGTTGAGCGGCAGGTAGTTGTAGAAGCGGCGCAGCATCAAGAGCGCATCGACGTCGTTGTCGAACGCGAGGTCGGCCACGCCGCTCTTGGTGGTGTGGGTGGTGGCGCCGCCGAGCTCCTCCGACGTCACCTCCTCGTGCGTCACCGTCTTCACCACCTCGGGGCCGGTCACGAACATGTAGCTGCTGTCCTTCACCATGAAGATGAAGTCGGTCATCGCCGGTGAGTACACCGCGCCACCCGCGCTCGGGCCCATGATCATGCTGATCTGCGGCACCACGCCCGAGGCCATCACGTTGCGCTGGAAGACTTCGGCATAACCGCCGAGCGAGGCCACGCCTTCCTGGATGCGCGCACCGCCCGAGTCGTTGAGGCCGATGACGGGCGCGCCGACCTTCATCGCCTGGTCCATCACCTTGCAGATCTTCTCGGCGTGCGCTTCGCTGAGCGCGCCGCCGAAGACGGTGAAGTCCTGGCTGTAGACGAAGACGAGGCGGCCGTTGATCATGCCGTAGCCGGTCACGACGCCGTCGCCGGGCACCTTCTGCTCCTGCATGCCGAAATCGTGGCACCGGTGCTCGACGAACATGTCCCACTCTTCGAAGGTGCCTTCGTCGAGCAGCAGCTCGAGGCGTTCGCGCGCAGTGAGCTTGCCCTTGCCGTGTTGCGCGGCGATGCGTTTCTCGCCGCCGCCCAGGCGCGCCGCGGCGCGCTTCTTTTCGAGCTGTTCGATGATGTCGTGCATGGTGTTTCTCTAGCTTCGGGTGAACAGTTGGAGGAGCGAACGCGCCGCAGCCGACGGCGCGACACGGGATTCGTTGACGTCTTTCAGCACCGCGGGCAAGGCGCGGCGCACGTCGGGGTGGCGGCGGAAGTCGCCGAGCAGCGCGGCATGGATCAGGTCCCACATCCAGGCCTGGCCCTGGTGCTGGCGGCGCTGGGCGAACTCACCGCTCGCACGGCGATGCTCGACGAGGCCCTGCACCTTCTGCCAGAAGGCGTCCACGCCCTCGGCCTTGAGCGCACTCAGCTTGAGCACGCGCGAGGGTGCGCCATCGCCGTGCCCCGCCTGGCCGAGCAGGCGCAGTGAGCTTGCGATCATGGCCTCGGCCCGCGTGGCGGCGTCGACATCGAGGTCGGCCTTGTTGATGACGACGAGGTCGGCCAGCTCCATCACGCCACGCTTGATGGCCTGCAGGTCGTCGCCCGCATTGGGCAGCTGCATCAGCACGAAGAGGTCGGTCATGCCGGCGACCGCGGTCTCGCTCTGGCCGACGCCCACCGTTTCGACGATCACCACGTCGTACCCTGCCGCCTCGAAGACGAGCATCGCCTCGCGCGTCTTCTCGGCCACGCCACCGAGCGTGCCCGACGAGGGACTGGGGCGGATGTAGGCCGAGGCGCTGGCCGAGAGCTGCTCCATGCGCGTCTTGTCGCCGAGGATGGAGCCACCCGAGAGGCTGGACGACGGGTCGACCGCGAGCACCGCCACGCGGTGGCCTTGCGCGATCAGGTACAGGCCGAGTGCTTCGATGAAGGTCGACTTGCCCACCCCCGGCACACCCGAGATGCCGAGCCGCAGTGCGTGGCCTGTGTGGGGCAGCAGCGCATTCAGCAGCTCGTCGGCACGCAGGCGATGGTCGGCGCGGGTCGATTCGAGCAGGGTGACGGCCTTGGCCAGCGCACGCCGGTCGGCCCGGCGCACGCCCTCCATCAAAGCCTGATCGGCGAGCCCACGGATCAGGCCTTGGCGATCTGCGCCTTGATCTTCTCGAGCACGTCTTTTGCGCTCGCGGGGATGGGCGTGCCCGGGCCGTAGATGCCCCTCACGCCGGCCTCGTAGAGGTAGTCGTAGTCCTGCCGCGGGATCACCCCGCCGACGAAGACCACGATGTCGTCCGCGCCGTGCGCCTTCAGCGCTTCGATGATGGCGGGCACGAGCGTCTTGTGACCAGCGGCGAGCGTGGAGACACCCACCGCATGCACGTCGTTCTCGATGGCCTGGCGCGCGCACTCTTCGGCCGTCTGGAAGAGCGGGCCCATGTCGACGTCGAAGCCGAGATCGGCGAAGGCGGTGGCGACGACTTTCGCGCCGCGGTCGTGGCCGTCCTGCCCGAGCTTGGCGATCATCACGCGCGGGCGGCGGCCCTGCTCTTCGGCGAAGGCGGCAATCTCGTGCTGGAGCTTTTCCCAGCCTTCGGCACTGTCGTAGGCAGCTGCGTACACACCGGTCACCTTTTGCGTGTCGGCGCGATGGCGCCCCCAGACTTTTTCGAGTGCATCGCTCACCTCGCCCACGGTCGCGCGCGAGCGAATCGCCTTGATGGAGAGATCGAGCAGATTGCCCGCGCCACTTTCGGCGCATTGCGTGAGCGCGTCAAGCGCGGCCTGAACAGCGCGTGCGTCGCGCGTCGCGCGGATCTTCTGCAGGCGCGCCACCTGCGCATCGCGCACCGCGTGGTTGTCGATGTCGCGCGCTTCGATCGGGTCTTCTTCCTTCAGCCTGTACTTGTTGACGCCGACGATGACGTCCTTGCCCGAGTCGATGCGCGCCTGCTTCTCGGCGGCACTCGCTTCGATCTTCAGCTTGGCCCAGCCGCTCTGCACGGCCTTGGTCATGCCGCCCATCGCCTCGACCTCTTCAATGATGGCCCACGCCTTGTCGGCCATGTCCTGGGTGAGCTTCTCCATCATGTAGCTGCCGGCCCAGGGGTCGACCACGTTGGTGATGTGCGTCTCTTCCTGGATGATGAGCTGCGTGTTGCGGGCGATGCGGGCCGAGAAGTCGGTGGGCAGCGCGATGGCCTCGTCGAACGAATTGGTGTGCAGCGATTGCGTGCCACCGAACACCGCGGCCATCGCCTCGATGGTCGTGCGCACCACGTTGTTGTACGGGTCCTGCTCGGTGAGGCTCCAGCCCGAGGTCTGGCAGTGCGTGCGCAGCATCAGGCTCTTGTCGTTCTTCGGGTTGAACTCTTTCATGATGCGCCACCACAGCAGGCGCGCGGCGCGCATCTTGGCCACTTCCAGATAGAAGTTCATGCCAATGGCCCAGAAGAAGCTCAACCGGCCCGCGAAGTCGTCGACGTTCAAGCCCTTGGCGAGTGCCGTCTTCACATACTCGCGGCCATCGGCCAGCGTGAAGGCGAGTTCGAGCGCCTGGTTCGCGCCCGCCTCCTGCATGTGATAACCCGAGATCGAAATCGAGTTGAACTTCGGCATCTTTTTCGCCGTGTACTCGATGATGTCGCCGATCACCCGCATGCTCGGCTCGGGCGGGTAGATGTAGGTGTTGCGGACCATGAACTCCTTGAGGATGTCGTTCTGGATGGTCCCGCTCAGTTGGTCTTGCGCCACGCCCTGCTCTTCGGCCGCGACCACGTAGCCCGCGAGCACCGGTAGCACGGCGCCGTTCATCGTCATGGACACGCTCACCTTGTCGAGCGGGATGCCGTCGAAAAGAATCTTCATGTCTTCCACCGAGTCGATGGCGACACCCGCCTTGCCCACGTCGCCGGTCACGCGAGGGTGGTCGCTGTCGTAGCCGCGGTGGGTGGCGAGGTCGAAGGCCACGCTCACGCCCTGGCCGCCGGCGGCGAGCGCGCGGCGGTAGAAGGCGTTGCTTTCCTCGGCGGTGGAGAAGCCGGCGTACTGGCGGATCGTCCACGGCCGCACCGCGTACATCGTGGCTTGCGGGCCCCGCACGAAGGGTGCGAAGCCCGGCAGTGTGTCGGCATACGGCAGACCCTGCACGTCGGCCGCGGTGTAGAGCGGCTTGACGGTGATGCCCTCGGGCGTGACCCAGTTCAAGGCCTCAACGTGACCGCCAGGGGCCGACTTGGCCGCCGCCTTGTGCCAGGCGGCGAGTGCCTCGGGGGTGAGCTTGTGATCGGACATGGCTGGAACCGGTGGTTTCTCGACTGAAGGGCGCGGGCCTTGCGAAGGTGTGGGTGACGGCGGCGATCAGGGTCTATCCGGGGTCGAGACGACTCAAAAAATACCCAACCCGCCGTAATTCAAAATTGAATTATATCTACAATACCGGTCACAGCCAACCCACCACCGCTGCCCACCCCTTCATGTCCACCTCCACTGCGATCCGCCCTGCCACGGCCTCCGGCTCGTCGCGCCTGCGCGAAAGTGCCCTCTACGAACAGGTGGCCGAGCGCCTGCGCGCCCGCATCCTGGCCCACACGCTGCCGCCCGGCAGCTGGATCGACGAGCAGTCGCTGGCCGCCGAGTTCGGCATCAGCCGCACGCCCCTGCGCGAAGCGCTCAAGGTGCTGGCCGCCGAAGGCCTGGTCACGATGAAGATGCGGCGCGGGGCCTACGTCACCGAGGTGTCGGAGCGCGACCTGACCGAGGTCTACCACCTGCTCGGGCTGCTGGAGGCCGACGCAGCCGCCACCGTGGCCCGCAGCGCGACCGACGCCCAGCTGGCCGAGCTGCAGGCGCTGCACGACCTGCTGGAGCGCAGCGTCGCCGACCGCGACGCCTTCTTCCGCGCCAACGAGCAGTTCCACCTCAAGCTCCTGCACATCGCCGACAACCACTGGACGCAACAGATGGTGGGCGACCTGCGGCGCGTGATGAAGCTCAACCGGCACCAGTCGCTCTTCAAACAGGGGCGCATCGAGGCCTCGCTCGACGAGCACCGCCAGATCATGCAGGCGCTCAAGGCACGCGATGCGGCCAAGGTGAAGCAGCTGATGGAGCAGCACATCCGGCAGGGTCGCGAGGCGGCCACCCTGTCCTGACAGAATCGCGGCCCATGCCGCACATCGCCCGCCCCCCGCTCAGCCTGATCGCCGCCGTGGCCCGCAATGGCGCCATCGGCCGCGACAACCAGCTGCTCTTTCGCATCCCCGGCGACCTGCCGCGCCTGAAGCGCCTCACGCTGGGCCACCCGGTCATCATGGGCCGCAAGACCTGGGACTCGCTGCCCCCGAAAAACCGGCCGCTGCCCGGCCGCCTCAACATCGTGGTCACGCGCAACCGCGACTGGCGCGCCGAGGGCGCCGTCACCGCACACAGCCTCGAAGAGGCGCTGCAGCACACCCGCGGCGCCACGCAGGCCTTCGTGATCGGCGGCGCCGAGCTGTATGCCCTCGCGCTGCCCTACGCCGACCGCCTGGATCTGACCGAAGTGGACCAGGACGCCGAGGGCGACGCCTTCTTCCCCGCGTGGAAGCGCGAAGAATTCCTGGAGACCGGACGCGAGCCGCACCCGGCCAGCGAGTCGGCCCCGTTCGACTACGCCTTTGTCACCTACCAACGAAAACGCTGAGGAGAAGCACGATGTCTGGAGGAGGTTTTCACGTCCACGGCCCGCACGACCACGAACTGGAGCATGCGGCCCAGCACGAGCCGGCCGGTATGGCGGGGCAACTGGCGGTGATCACCGCCATCCTCGCCACGGTGGGCGCGATGTTCGCGTACATGGGCGGGGCTACGCAGGCCAACGCCGGCCTCTACAAGAACACGGCGGCCATCAAGAAGACCGAAGCCTCCAACCAATGGAACTACTACCAGGCCAAGAGCAACAAGCAGAACCTGGCCGAACTCGCCATCGAACTCGCGCCTGAGGCGAGGAAGCCCTTCTACACCGACGAGATCAAGCGCTACAAGCAAGAGAAGGCCGAGATCATGGCCGAGGCGAAGAAGCTCGACGCCGAGTCGGCCGAGTGGGACAAAAAAAGCGATGCCCAGATGCACGAGCACCACCGCTGGGCACAGGCCACGACCGCCCTGCAGATCGCCATCGCGCTGGCGGCCATTGCGCTCCTCACCAAGAAGCGATGGCTCGAATACGCGGTGCTCGGGGTGAGCGCCATCGGCGTGGCCCTCGGCGGCATGGCCTGGCTCCACCTCTGACCACCCACCACCCGCCCGCCCATGAAAAAGGCCCGCGTTCAGCGGGCCTCTTTGCATGAGGGGACCGTCGCCCGATCAGGACTTGCCGTTCTGTGCCTTCGCGTTGGCGATACAGGCATCCTTGGCGTCGCCCGAGAGTGCGTCGCACTTTTCCTTGGCGAGCTTGTAGTTGGCGTCGCGCTTGTCGTCGGGCGCATCGGCGCGGGCGCTCTGCGACTTCTTGGCAGCCTTGATGTCGGCCATTGCCTTCTCCTTGGTGGCCTTGGCTTCCTTCACGCAGACGTCCTTGTCGTTGCCGGCCTTGTCGTCGCACTTTTCCTTGGCCACCTCGTAGGCGGTGTCGGCCTTGACCTTGGCGAGCTTCTCCTGGTCGCTGGGCTTGCCGCTCAGGCTGGCATCCAGCTCGGCCTTGGCCACTTTTTCCTTGGCCTTGGCTTCCTGCACGCAGACGTCCTTGGCGTTGTCCTTCAGCGCATCGCAGGCGGCCTTGTCGGCCTTGTAAGCGGCTTCGACGCGCTCTTTCTCGGCCTTGTGCTGTGCCTTGTCGAGCGCCAGTGCCGAGTCCATCGGAAGGGCCAGCGCAGCAGCAGCCAACAGGGAGAACTTGAATTGCGAGGTTTTGGTCATGGGGTGCTCCTCATGGCGGTTGAAAGTGACGGCAGTATGGGCAGCGGGCCCATCCCCGCCCACCAGACAGCACCGGAAGCGCCTGTAGTGCGAGTCCTACGGAGGACAAGATGCACACGGGTGCCAGGGGAGAACGAGAGATCGGTTTGTAGGCATCGTCCGACAACGCGTTGGGGTACCGGCACATGGCGTTGCACACCGATACGTCGCACACTCGCGTGAACATGCAAGTTCTCTCTCCCGTCAGCAGCGGTGAAACGTCCGCCCCGGCTCCTGACAACCAAGAAGGGTCGCCGTCCATGCATCCGCTGAGGGCGTACATCGTCGAAGACAGCCAGGTCATCCGCGACAACCTCATCGCCACGCTCGAAGAGCTGGTGCCTGTCGAGGTGGTGGGCCATGCGGAAGACGAAGCCACGGCCGTGCAGTGGCTGAAGGGACACGCCGGCGACGCCGACCTGGTGATCGTCGACATCTTCCTGAAGTCGGGCTCGGGCTTGGGCGTACTCAAGGTCACCCACGACATGCCGGCGCGCCGCAACGTGGTGGTGCTGAGCAACTTCGCCACGCAGGACATCCGGCGCAAGTGCCTGGAGCTGGGAGCCGACAAGGTGTTCGACAAGTCGAACGAGATCGATGCGCTGATCCTCTACTGCACCCGCCTGGCCGGTGGCGAGACCGGCCACGGGGCCTTGATGTAAGCCCCTCGCCTGACGAGTACGTCAGCCGATCCCCCGAGGGGATATCGTCCCGGCTTGGGAGCGGCCCGCCGCTCTCCCTTCAAATCACTATTGAATGAGGCCGTTCTTGAGCGCGTAGTAGGTCAGATCGCTGTTCGACTCGAGCTTCATCTTCTCCATCACCCGCGTGCGGTAGGTACTGACCGTCTTCACGCTGAGCGACATGCTGTCGGCCATGTGGCTGATGGTCTCGCCCTTGGCCAGCCGCAGGAAGACCTGCAGTTCGCGCTCTGACAGTTGCTCGTGCGGCGGCTTGTCGCCACCGCCATTGAGCCCGTCGGCCAGGCGCTCGGCCACGCCGGCGGTGATGTACTTGCGGCCGCGTGCCACGGTGCGGATCGCTTTCACGATCTCCTCGGGGTCGCAGTCTTTGTTGAGATAACCGCTCGCCCCTTGCCGCAGCAGGGTCGTCGCGTAGTGCTCTTCGGGAAAGCCGCTCAGGATGAGCACCGGCAGGTCGGGCGCGCGGGCCTTGATGCCGGCGAGGGCATCGACGCCGCTCTGGTCGGGCATGGAGATGTCGAGCACGATCACGTCGACCTCTCCGCCTCGCACGATGTCGAGGGCTTCACGGCCGTTGTTCGCTTCGGCCACGACCGAAAAGTCAGGCTGATCGGCAAAGAATTGCTTCAGGCCCGCTCGAATCATGGCATGGTCATCAACGATGGCAATTCGAATCATGGTGTGCCTCTGTTGCTCCTCAACGATGATCACATGTTATCGGACGAAAACCAAAACATGAGCGTCTACAAGGTCCTCACACGAAACCCCGTTGTCTTTCCTCTTGCGTGTCTTGCCGTGCTGGCGATGGTCGCGGTCACCGAGACCTCGTACTGGCGTTCGGCCGGCAAGCTCGAAACCCTCACCGAGGTGGGCGCAGCCCGCACGGCGGTACAGGAGCTGGCCCAGTCGATCCTCGATGCCGAAGCGAGCCAACGCGGCTACCTCCTCACGCGTCGGGAGGAGTACCTGCGACCCTACGAACGTGCGCTGCGGGAGATCGACCATTCGTTCAAGTTCCTTCACCACTACTACCAGAAAGACGACAACTCCACCGCCGTGCTCGCCAAGCTGCGCACGGCCGTCGACGGCAAGGTGTCGGAACTGACCGAAACCATGCGCCTGCAACGTGAGGGCAAAAATGATGCCGCGATGGAGCTGGTGCTGTCCGACATCGGCCGGGAAAAGATGGATGCCGTGCGCCAGCTCACCCAGGAACTCTTCGCCCGCGAAAGCGCCAACGTGGCGATCGGCCGCGAAGACGTCAACCAGACGCTCTGGCTCGGCCGCGTGGGCGTGATGGTGCTGAGTGCCCTCGGGCTGCTCTCGCTCTTCATGTACCTGCGCCAAACCTCGGCGCTGCAGGCTCAGCGCGAGCAGCAGAACGCAGAGCGCCAGCGCCTGATCAGCGCCGAGCGCGACCGGCTGGAACAAGTGGTCACCGAGCGCACCGCCCAGCTTGTCGAATTGACCGATCACCTGCAGACCGCCCGGGAAGACGAGCGCCACCGCCTCGCACGCAACCTGCACGACGAACTGGGCGCCCTGCTCACCTCGGCCAAGCTCGATGCGGCACGCATCCGTTCGCGCCTCACCGGTGCCGCGCCCGAGGCGCTCGACCGCCTCAACCACCTGGTCGAGACGCTCAACAGCAGCATCGCCCTCGGCCGCCGCATCATCGAAGACCTGCGCCCCTCCACGCTGAGCAACCTCGGCCTCGTGCCCACGCTCGAAATCCTCGGGCGCGACTTCGCCAACCACTCGGGCCTGCAGGTGCATTCGACGCTCGAGCCGGTGAAGCTGCCGCCCGACGCGCAGCTGGTCGTCTACCGCCTGGTGCAAGAGGCCATCACCAACATCGCCAAGCACGCGCAGGCCAAGCAGGTGTGGATCACGCTGCAGGCACGCGAGGGCCAGGCCCATGTGTCGGTGCGCGACGACGGCGTGGGCTTCGACCCTGCGCAGCAGCCGCGCTCGACCTTCGGGCTCATCGGCATGCGCTACCGGGTGGCCGCCGAAGGGGGCCAGTTCAGGCTGCACTCGGCGCCCGGCCAGGGCACGCGCATCGAGGCCACACTGCCCGAAACGCCCCCGGCTGCCGCCTGACGGCAGCCCGCTGGCAGCCCGCTGCACACAGGCGCAAGGCCTGTCAGCGGCCTCCTACGCCGCGTCGCTCGCTCCCCCGACAGTGCCTAGGCGGTGCGGCCTATCGCCGTGCCGCGGGGGCACACCCACACTGCCCTCCATCGCAGCAAGGGCTGCGAACCCGAGAAGACTCATTCCATCTACAAGGAGCAACTCATGCTGCATTACGCCGTCGTTTTCTTCGTGATCGCTCTGATCGCGGCACTGTTCGGTTTTGGCGGCATCGCCGCTGGGGCCGTGGGCATTGCCAAGATCCTGTTCGTCGTGTTCGCGGTGCTGGCGGTCGCGAGCTTCCTCTTCGGTCTGCTGCGCAAAGGCTGAAGGCCTCGTCGCGCAATCGCCCAGACATCCACGTTCAACCCCCACGGAAGGAACTCCACCATGTACACGAAGAACCCCTCTGACCTCACCGCCACCCCCAGCACGATGGCCGACCAGGCCGCCGGCAAGGCCGACCAGGCCATCCGCTCGACGCAGCGCGTGGCCCACGATGCACTCGACGGCCTGTCCGACAGCGTGAACAGCGCCACCGGCCGTGTCTCGCCGCTCATCGACAAGGCCACCGAGCAGGCCACCGCCTTCGCCCAGCGCAGCATGGACGCCGTGCGCCAGACCTCGCAGCAACTGCGCGACAAGGCCATGCACGCTTCGGACACCACCGCCAGCTACATCCGCAACGACCCCATCAAGTCGGTGCTGATCGCCGCCGCCACCGGCGCCGCGCTGATGGCCCTGGTGAGCCTGCTGAGCCGTTCGCGCCACCACGAGTAAGGCACGCACCACGCCACCGCCTCGCCGCCCGCTCACATGCGGGCGGCTTTCTTTACCCAGGAGCGAGACCGACATGCACCCGCTGTTGCACCTCATCGTCCGTGAACCCAACCTGCTGGCCGATCACGCCGGCGCCTATGCCGAACTGCTGGGCGAAGAGATCGGCGTCGCATCCGTCCAGTGGAAACGCAAGGCATTGCTGAGCGCCGTGGCGCTGTGCAGCGCCGGCGTTGGCGCGGTGCTGGCCGGCGTGGCGCTGATGCTGTGGGCGGTGATCCCCCCGGAGAACCTGAACGCACCCTGGGCGCTGATCGTGGCGCCGCTCGTGCCGCTGGGTCTCGCGGCCGGCTGCTGGGTGGCGTCGCAAAACGACACCGGCCCGCGCGCCTTCGAGCAGATGCGCCGGCAACTGGCAGAAGACGCTGCCATGTTCAAACAGGCGAGCGCATCATGAACCACGAACTCGACGACCCCCGCCTGCCGGCGGTCGAACGCCTGGCCCTCACGCGCCAGCGCCTGCGCGTGGCGCTGCATGAGCTGAGCGCACCTCCCGACGCCTCGCAGGACGAAGGGCCTTCGGTGCTGATGACGGCGTTGATGGCGATCCCCGGCGTCAACGTGGTCGTCGATGCCGTGCGCAACTGGTGGTCGCAGCACCCTCTGCACCTGGCCACGCTGGTGGCCGGCAACAGTGCGCGCAGCGCCATGGCCCCGCTCGCGCGCCGCAGCCCCTATGGCCTGATCCTCGCCGCGGCCGCGATCGGCGGGCTGCTGTACTGGATCAAGCCCTGGCGCGGCCTGCTCAAGCCGGCGCTGCTGGCCGGCATCCTGCCGCATCTGGTGTCGCGCGCGATGGAGCACGTGCCGATCGAGTCTTGGGTGTCGGCGGTGTCGACGTTCGCGGCCGAGCGCATGCGCCCCGGCAGCGGCCCGGTTCCCGACCCTGCATCGCCTGCCGCCGCGGAGACGGCCGCCACCGGCACCCCCGCCGCTGTGGCCGATCCGGACCCAGCGCGCCCACCCGCCAGCAACCTGCACTGATGGGCCGCGGGGCTTCGGCCCCGCGCCGTTCAGAGCCAGTACTCCCAGATCGACGCGAAGGTCTCCTTCATCCGGTCCTGCAGCGGCCGGCGCTTCCACTCCGTGAGGGTCACGGGCTGCGAGGCGGCCAGGTCCTTGGCGAAGACCGCCTCCATCTGCTGGCCGAAGTCGCCCCCCAGCACCACCGCGTTCAGCTCGTCGTTGTGCAGGAAGCTGCGCCAGTCGAGGTTGGTCGAGCCGACGGTGGCCCACACGCCATCGATCACCGCGGTTTTGGAGTGCAGGATCACCCCGCGCCGTTCGTAGATCTTCACGCCCGCCTTCAGCAGCGAGGTGTAGAAGCGCCGCCCGGCGTGAAAGATCAGCCACGAGTCGGTCTGGCTCGGCAGGATGAGCGTCACGTCGACGCCGCGACGCGCCGCCGATTCGAGCGCTGCGAGGAACTGCGGGTCGGGGGCGAAATAGGCCATCGTGATGTGCACGCTGGTCTCCGCCGCGCCGATGGCCGACAGCAGCGTCGCGTAGATCAGGCTGAAGGGCTCGTCGGGCGAGCTGCCGATCGCCCGCACGATCTGGTTGCCCACCTGCTGCAGCGGCGGGAAGTACTGCCGCTCGGGCAGCGGCGCGCCCTTCTGCTTGGCCCACGTGCTGAGGAAGAGCCGCTGGTACTCGGCGACCACCGGACCCTGCAGGCGCACGTGCGTGTCGCGCCATGCCTTGCCGTCCTTGCCCGGCGCCGGGCGGCCCGAGCTGCCCCCGCTGCCACTGCCACCCGAACGGCTGAACGACCCGCTGGAGTAGACGCTGCTGATGTTGATCCCGCCCAGGAACGCCACCTTGCCGTCGACGATGAGCAGCTTGCGGTGGTCGCGCTGGTTGATGTCCCAGCCTTTGCGCGCGTTCTTCGGGTTGACCGGGTTGAACTCCAGCACCTTGATGCCGGCGTCGGTCATGCGCTTGAAGAATTCCTTCGGCGTGAAGAGAGTGCCCACGCTGTCGTGGATCACGTTCACCTGCACACCCTTCTTCTGCTTGGCGATCAGCGCGTCGGCAAAACGGCGGCCCACTTCGTCGTCGTCGAGGATGTAGGTCTCGAGGTTGATGTGGTCGCGGGCCGATTCGATGGCCGCGAACATCGCGGAGTAGGTGGCCGGGCCGTCCTGCAGCAGCGTGGCCTGGTTGCCCACGGTGAGCGGGCTGCCGACCACCGCCTCTTCGATGGCCAGGTGCCGATCGAAGATGCCGGTGTCGGGCGCTCGTGCCGCGAGCTTCGCCAGCACCGCCTTGCTCTGCTCGGGCGACAGCGGGCCGCGGGCGCCGTCGAGCTGCGGCTTGGCCGGTGCCGCCGCCAGCACCGCCTCGGGCTCGAAGGTCGGCAACGTGCTGCAGGCGCTCACGCCCACCAGCACGGCAAGGGCCAGGCGGTTCGGCCGCCACCGCGGTCGCAGCGCGCTCATGGCACGGCGGCGCTCACGCGCCACACCACGTTGCCGGCGTCGTCGGCCACCAGCAGCGCGCCCTGGCGGTCGAGTGCCACGCCCACCGGGCGGCCGTGCGCCTTGCCGCTCTCCTCATCGAGAAAGCCACTCAGCACGTCGACCGGCGGTCCCGACGGCTTGCCGTCCTGGAACGGCACGAACACCACCTTGTAGCCACTGGGTGGATTGCGGTTCCACGAGCCGTGCTGCCCGATGAACATGCCTTGCGCAAACGGGGCCGGCAGCGTGGTGCCCCCCGACCACGCCAGACCGAGCGAGGCGGTGTGCGGGCCGAGCGCGTAGTCGGGCACCAGCGCGCGGGCCACGAGGTCGGGGCGCTGGGGTTTCACGCGCTCGTCGAGGTGGCCGCCGAAATAGCTGTAGGGCCAGCCGTAGAAAGCGCCGTCACGAATCGAGGTGAGGTAGTCGGGCACCAGGTCGCTGCCGAGTTCATCGCGCTCGTTGACCACCGTCCACAGCATCTGGGTCGTGGGCTCCCAGGCCATGCCGTTGGGGTTGCGCAGGCCGGTCGCGTAGAGGCGCTTGGCCCCCGTGGCCGCATCGACCTCCCAGATCGCAGCACGCCCTGCTTCCACCTCCATGCCCTTCTCGGCCACGTTGCTGTTGGAGCCGACGGTGGCGTAGAGCTTGCGACCATCGCGGCTGGCGATCAGGCTCTTGGTCCAGTGGTGGTTGAGCGTGCCACCCGGCAGGTCGGTCAGGCGCGACGGCGCGGTGTCGATGCGGGTGCTGCCCGGGGTGTAGGTGAAGCGCTGGATCGCGTCGGTGTTGGCCACGAAGAACTGGTCGCCGACCAGCGCCATGCCGAACGGCGAATTCAGGTCCTGAAGGAAGACCGAGCGCACGTCGGCCACGCCGTCGCCGTTGGTGTCACGCAGCAGGGTGATGCGGTTGGCACTCGGCGTGGCCGCCCCGGCGCGCTTCATCATCAGCTTGGTCGCCCAGCCCTTGAGGCCCTTGTTCGCATCGGGCCGCGGCGGTGCATTGCTCTCGGCCACCAGCACGTCGCCGTTGGGCAGGACGTGCAGCCAGCGAGGGTGGTCGAGCTGGCTTGCGAACACGTTGACCCGCATGCCCGGTGCGGCAACCGGGCCCCGACCGGCCGGCCAGGGCTCGACCTTGGCGACCTTGACGGTGGGGATCAGCGTCTTGTTGGGCGCCGGCAGCTCCGGCTGCGGGCCGGTGCCGGCCGAAACGGGGAGCTTGGCGGTGTCGCCACAGCCGGCGAGCACCGCCGCCAGCAGTGCTACCGCTGCCACACGGCACATGGCTAGATCCGTCCCATCAGCAGCAGCACGATCACGATGATCAGCAGCAGGCCGACGCCGCTCGTCGGCCCGTAGCCCCAGCCGCGGCTGTGGGGCCAGCTGGGGAATGCGCCCACCAGCAGCAAGATGAGCACGATGAGCAGGATGGTGCCGAGTGTCATGTCGTCCTCCAAGACGTTGGTATGAGGTTGACGCGATCGTGCTCATGCCCACAGCGGGGCACCATCAGCCCCGGGCGGCTTTGGGTGTGGGCCGCGGCCTACAGCGACGTCGACCGAGACGCCGTGCCGTTGTCCGTGTAGGCCCCGTCTGACAGTGGGTGCAGCGCCCGTCCGATGGGCGGTTGGCTGGCTGGGGGTGACCATCGACAACATGACGAACCGCCACCCCGCCACGCCTTTCTGGAGCACCGCATCGTTCGGTGACAGCACGGACACCACGCCGGTGGAGCTGTCGGGCCTGAGCGAGCACCTCGTCTCCTGCAAAGGCGTCAACGGCCGGCTCTTCACGATTCAGTGCCTGGCCGAAGCCGCTGACCGCTTCATCGCCGCCCGGCTCGTGACAACGCTGGTGGTGGCCGCCTTTCTGATAGGGGTCACTGCACTGGTCATGTGATGGCCACCCGAGCGCTGGAGCGACTGCTGCCAGAGGCGCCCCGGGCCCTGCTGAACATCCTCGACGGCGAGCGTGGCCCGGTGCTGGCACCGGTGCGCGCCGAGCTTTTCGGTGCCGAGCGCTTCGCGCAGCACGCGCGAAGCCTGGCCGACAGCCACCGGGCCGAGCGCGCCCACTGGCGCTCGACGACCTTCTTCCCGCGGCTGCGCCACAACATCGCGGCGCTGCGCGAAGCCCACCAGTACATCGGCATGCAGGCCGAGAGCGGCTACGACATCAGCCCCGCGGGTGAATGGCTGCTCGACAACTTCCACCTCATCGAAGCGCAGCTCAAGGCCATCCACGAAGACCTGCCGCGCCGCTACTACCGCAACCTGCCGCTGCTGGTGGAAGAGCCGCTCGCCGGGCTGCCGCGTGTCTACGGCCTCGCCTGGGCCTTCGTCGCCCACACCGACGGCGCCTTCGACGAAGACCTCGGCCTGCGCTTCCTCACCGCCTATCAGCAGGCGCGCGAGCTGCAGCTGGCCGAGCTGTGGGCCCTGCCCACCACGCTGCGCGTGGTCCTGATCGAGAACCTGCGGCGCCTGGCCGAGCGGGTGGCCACCCACAAGGCGGCGCGCGAGCTGGCCAACCTCTGCAGCGACCGGCTGCACACCTTCTCGATCGCCTCGCTCGACGAGCTGCTGGCCGAGCTCGACCGGCGCGGCGTCGGCCGCACCTTCCTCGGCCAGATGGCGCAGCGCATGACCGACCTGCAGCGCACCGCCGACCCGCTGGCGCTGCTGCCCTACCAGCACTGGGTGCAGGCCGCCCTGCCCGACGTCGCCAGCCAGCGCGCGCAGCAGGCCGCCGACCAGGCTGCCGACAACCTGAGCGTGAGCAACGCGGTCACCTCGCTGCGCACCATCGGCGACGCCGACTGGCCCGACATCATCGCCCGCAGCTCCACCCTGATGCAGCTGATGCTCGGCTCGCCGCTCTTCGCCGCAGAGCACACCGCCACGCGAGACCAGACGCTGCACGGCATCGAGCGCCTCGCACGGCGCTGCGGCCGCAGCGAGACGGAAGTCGCCCGCACGCTGCTCTCGCTGATGCGCAGCAGCGACCCCGACGAGCCCGACACCCCGGTCGCCCTGCACTGGCTGCAGGGCCCCGGCCGCCCGCGCCTGCTCGAAGCGCTGAAGCTGCGCGAGGACACCCGCACCGCCTGCCTGTCGCAGGCGCGCCAGCTCGCGCTGCCGCTCTACCTGGGCGCTCTGCTGGCGGCCGTGATCGTGCTGGTGCTGTCGATGTTCGCGTTGACGCCGCCGCTGGCCAAACCGTCGCTGCTCTTCGCCACGTTGGCCGCGCTGCTGATGCTGTTCCCGGCGTCCGAGGCGGTGGTCGCGGTCATCAACCGGCTGGTCAGCGAGTCGGTGCGGCCCGAGCACCTGCCACGCCTCGCGCTGCACGACGGCATCCCGCCCGAGCACCGGGTGATGGTGGTCATTCCTTGCCTGCTGACGAGCGACGACGGCATCGCAGCGCTCGCGCACCGCCTGCAGCTGCACCACCTGGCCAACCCCGAGCGGCATGCGCAGTTCGCGCTCCTCAGCGACTGGGCCGACGCCGAGGCCGCGCACATGCCCACCGACACGCCGCTGCTGCGCGACGCGGCGACCGCCGTGCGTGCGCTCAACCAGCGCCACCCCGCCGCCGAGGGCGACCCGCCGCGCTTCCTGCTGCTGCACCGCGAGCGCGAGTTCAGCAACACCGAACAGAGCTGGATCGGCTGGGAGCGCAAGCGCGGCAAGCTGGAACAGCTCATTGCCGCACTGGCGCGCGGCGAGCGTGGCCCCTTCCTCGACCTCGGCGCCGAATCGCAGATCGCGCCCGGCACCCGCTACCTGCTCACGCTCGACAGCGACACCCAGCTGCCACCCGGCCGCCTGCGCGAGCTGGTCGGCGTGGCGGCGCATCCCCATCACGCGCCGCAGCTCGACCCCCAGGGCCTGCGCGTGGTGCGCGGCTACAGCATCTTCCAGCCCCGCATCGCCACCCCCTTGCCGGCACCGCAGGAGACCACCGCCTTCCACTGGCTCTACGCCGGCCAGCCCGGGCTAGACCCCTACAGCACGCCCAGCTCCGAGATCTACCAGGACGTGTTCGGCGAAGGCACCTACACCGGCAAGGCGCTGCTCGACGTGCACGCCCTGCACGCCGTGCTGCACGACAGGTTGCCCGAAGGCCTGGTGCTGAGCCACGACCTCATCGAAGGCTCGATCGCACGCTGCGCCGCGGTGACCGACCTCGCCCTGATCGAAGACGCGCCGGTGCATGCCGACGCCGCGGCCGCCCGCATCCACCGCTGGATGCGCGGCGACTGGCAGCTGCTGCCGATCTTCGCGAGCCCTCGCCTGTACCCGATGCGCGGCGTCAACCGCTGGAAGGTGTTCGACAACCTGCGCCGCTCGCTGGTGGCGCCGGCCGCGCTCGCGCTGATGGCGCTGGTGCTCGTGCGGCCGGTGGTCTCGCCCTGGGCGGCATTGGCGCTGGTGTTCGCGGCCTTCGGCGCCGGGCCGCTGCTGGGCGCCATCGCCGGCTTCGCACCCAGCCGCGACAGCATCGCCGTGCGCCACTTCTACCGCGGTGCGGCGCTGTCGCTCGCGCGCTCGCTGCTCGGCGCCTTGTGGCACGTGGGGCAGCTGCTGCACCACGCCCTGATGGCGGCCGATGCGATCGTGCGCTCGTTGCACCGCATGTTCGTGAGCCGCCGCTGGCTGATGCAATGGACGACGTCCGCCAGCGCGCAGGCCTCGGCCGAGACCGACCTGCGCCAGATCGCGCACGCGCACTGGAAGACGCCCACCGCCGCGGCGGTGCTGCTGGCCTTGCTGCTGATCGCGCGCACGCCGATGCCCGGCCTGGCGGCGCTGCTGTGCGCGATCTGGGCCGCCTCGCCGGTGTGGACGTGGTGGGTGAGCCGGCCCCGCCCCGCCCGCGAGGAGCAGGCGCTGCCGCACGAGGACCAGGTGCGGCTCGAACGCATCGCCCGCGATACCTGGCGCCTCTTCGAGCGCTGCGTCGGCCCGCAAGACCGCCACCTGCCGCCCGACAACCTGCAGACGCTGCCGCACGACATGGTGGCGCACCGCACCTCGCCCACCAACATCGGCCTGTACCTGCTCTCGGCCTGCTGCGCCCGCAGCTTCGGCTGGATCGGCAGCGTCGACCTCGCCGAGCGGCTGGAGGCCACGCTTGGCACGCTCGCCACACTCGAGCGCCACCGCGGCCACTTCCTCAACTGGTACGACACGCAAAGCGGCGCCACGCTGCTGCCGCAGTACGTGTCGACCGTCGACAGTGGCAACCTGTGCGGCCACCTGCTGGCGGTGGCGCAGGCCTGCCGCGAACTGGCGCCCCACCCGCTCGACCTGCACGCGGCGCAACGGGCCGCGCATGCCTCGCGGGCCCGCGTCTCGCCGCTGCTGCAGCAGCTGCCCGAGAGCTCTTCCCCGACAACGGCGTGCACCACAGCACCCGGCCGCTGGCCCGCCTCCTGGCCATGCCGAGCCCGCTCGACGAAGCGCAGCACCGCCCGGCCGACTTCGGCCTGCTGCTGCGCGATGCCCGAGACGAGCTGCATGCCTGGGTGCCCGAGGCCACCGCCACCACCGTGCCAGCCAAGCCCACCCTGCACGACGAACTGGCGTGGCAGCTCGGCGACCACCTTGCCACGCTCGAATCGGCGCTGCGCGACATCGACGCGCGGCGCCAGGTCGACACGCTGCGCGAGCGGCTGCTGGCACAGGCCGAGCGCTGCGAGCAGCTCGCCTGGAGCGCTGACTTCGGCTTTCTCTATCACCCCAAGCGCCACCTCTTCCACATCGGCTACCGCGTGGCTGAAGGGCAGCTCGATGCCGGCTTCTACGACCTGCTGGCCTCGGAAGCACGCCTCACCAGTCTGCTCGCCATCGCCAAGGGCGAGGTGCCGGTGAGCCACTGGGCCTCGCTCGGGCGGCCGTTCTATGCGGTCGGCGCGCAGGCCGGGCTGCGCTCGTGGTCGGGCTCGATGTTCGAGTACCTCATGCCGAGCCTCGTGCTCGACGAACCGCACGGCAGCGTGCTGCGCGACGCCGCCATCGCCGCCGTGCACGAGCAGATCGACTACGCGCGTGCGCATGCCGTGCCCTGGGGCATCTCGGAGTCGGCCTATGCCGGGCGCGACCACACGCTCGCCTACCAGTACGCGCCGCAGGGCGTGCCGCGCCTCGCCTTCCGCCGCACGTCGGCCGAGGAGCTGGTGATCGCCCCCTACGCCACTGCGCTCGCCTCGCTGGTGGCGCCACGGCTCGCCGCGGCCAACCTCGCGGCACTCGAAGCGCTGGGCGCACGCGCACGCTACGGCTACATCGAGGCGCTCGACTTCACGCCCGCGCGCCTGGCCGCCGGCGAGCCGTATGCGCCGGTGTCGACCTTCATGGCGCACCACCAGGGCATGAGCATCGTGGCGATGGCCAACCTGCTGCTGGGCGGCGTGGCCAAACGCTGGGGCATGGGCAACCCACGCATCGAGGCGGTGGCCACGCTGCTGCACGAGCGCGCGCCGCACGAGGTGTCGCGCCTGTACGAGCCGCTGGCCGTGCCGCCGCCGGCGACGGCACGGCGCACGCCGGCGCTGCTGCGCGAGCTGAGAGCTTCGGGCACGAGCGCGGTGGAGCCGACGCACCTGCTGTCGAACGGGCGCTACAGCGTGTCGCTGCGCCCCAATGGCGCCGGCTGGAGCCGCCGCGGCCAGACCGACATCACCCGCTGGCGCGACGACGCGCTGCGCGATGCCCACGGCAGCTTCTTCTACCTGCGGCTGCCTCATCCACGACAGGACTCGCCGCCGCTGGTCTCGCTCACCCAGCACCCGGCGCCCGACCCAAAGGCGTGGTATCGCGCCGTCTTTCACGCCGACCGGGTGTGCTTCGATGCGGCATGGAGCACGGTGCAGGCCCATGCCACGGTGTGGGTCAGCCCCGAAGACGACATCGAGTTCCGCCAGGTCGAGCTGCGCAACCTGAGCAGCGAGCCGTTGGAGCTGGAGCTGATCTCCACCTTCGAGCCGACGCTGGCCGACCCGCGCGCCGACGAGGCGCACCCGGCGTTCTCCAACCTCTTCATCCGCGCACAGTGGCTCGCCGCCGAAGAGGCGCTGCTCTTCGAGCGCAAGCCACGGCTCGTCACCGAGACCGGGCTGCAGGCGGCGCACTTCCTCGCCGAGCACGATGCGCAGGTCACCGGGCTTCGCGTGCAGACCGATCGGCTGAAGTGGCTCGGCCGCAACCACGACGCCGTGCGACCCCAGGCCGGGCTGCAGGACCTGCCGCACACCGAACACCCCGAGACGCCGGTCACGCTCGACACAGGCCTCGACCCGGTCTGCGCGCTCGCGGTCACGCTGCGCCTGGCACCGAACGGCAAGGCGCAGCTCACCTTCGCCACCGCGGCGTCCGACTCGGCGGCCACGCTGCGCGCGGTGATCGACAAGTACCGCCAGCCCATCCATGTGCAGCGGGCCTCGCTGATGTCGGCCACGCTCACCGGCATCCGCCTGCGCAGCCTCAACATCAGCGCCGATACCTTCAACGCCGCCCAGGCGCTCAGCACCGCGGTGGCCTTGAGCCTCACACGCCCACGGCAGGGGCCGCCGCTGGTGGAGCGGCGCGCGGTCGAGCGCATCGACGTGTGCGACCGCAAGCTGCTGTGGCGCTTTGGCATCTCGGGCGACCGGCCGATCGTGCTGGTCTCGGCCGGGCTCACGCAATCGCTCGGGCTGCTGCGCTCGCTCGGCCAGGTGCTGCGGCTGTGGGCGTGGGGGCGGCTGCCCTGCGATCTGGTGATCGTCGATGCGGAGCCGGCGTCGTACCACATGGCACTGCACCGCGAGATCACCGCGCTGCGCGAGCGGCACGACGCCGACAGCGCGGCCCAGCCCGGCCCGCCCTGCACCGGCCTGCACCTGCTGCGCGCCGACGAGCTGAGCGCCGAAGAGATGGGCACGCTGCGCAGCCTCGCGCGCATTCGCCTGCGCGCCGACGGTCGCCCGCTGGTGCACCACGTGCAGGAGTGGATCGCGCAGCACGACGCGGCCGACGATGCACGAAGCGCCGTGCCCCGCCCGGCGGTGCCGATGGCGCGCCTGCCGCAGGCGCCGGTGGCGGTGACGCACGGCCGCTTCGACGACGGCGCGCACGAGTTCCGCTTCGAGGCCAGTGCGCGCACGCGCCCGCCGCGGCCGTGGATCAACGTTCTGTCGAACCGCGGCTTCGGCGGCCAGCTCTCCGAGGCGGGCGGCGGCTACACCTGGGCGGTGAACAGCCGCCTGCATCAGCTCACCGGGTGGTCGAACGACCCGGTGTCCGACCCGCCGTCGGAATGGTTCCTGGTGCAGGACGCGAAGACCCGCGACGCCTGGAGCGTCACCCCGTCGGCCTGGGGCGACGAGCGCATCACCTATCACGTGCAGCACGGGCAAGGCTATTCGATGGTCCGCCACCAGCGCGGCGACCTGGCCATCGCCGCCTCGTGGTGCGTCGATGCGAAGACCTCGGTCAAGCAGGTCTGGCTGCGCCTGGAGAACCGCGGCACCCGCGCGCAGGTGCTGCGCCTGGCCGCCATCGCCGAATGGGTGATGGGCGCCGGCCGCAGCGAGCGTGGCACGGTGTACACCGCGCTGCACACGTCAGCCCACGGGTTGGCCCTGCTCGCCACGCAGGCCGATCGCACCGCCGGCTACGGCGATGGCACCGCCTTCCTCGCGATGCGCTGCGCCGCCGCACCGACCGATCCGAGCGATGACAGCAGCGACTGGACCTGCGACCGGCGCGAGTGCTTCGACGCACGAGGCCGGCTGGTGCTGCCCGAGCGCCTGGCCCGCCAGCACGGCACTGGCCTCGACCCTTGCGCGGCGCTGATCACACGCATCACGCTCGACGCCAGCGCCACGCAGGACCATGTGTTCCTCATCGGCCATGCCGCCACGCCGGCAGCCGCACGCGAGCTGGCCGACGCCGCCCTGCAGGTGCCGCCGCGCCAGCGCCTGGACGAGGTGCTCACGCAATGGGATGAGCTGCTCGGCGCCACGCGCGTGCACACGCCCGACCCGCT
The DNA here is from genome assembly GCF_024700055.1 of Rhizobacter sp. J219. Taxonomy (GTDB): domain Bacteria; phylum Pseudomonadota; class Gammaproteobacteria; order Burkholderiales; family Burkholderiaceae_C; genus Rhizobacter. The sequence goes on along the minus strand of NZ_JAJOND010000001.1, from coordinate 171,018 downwards.
CTTCGACGCGCTCGTCAACCGCTGGCTGCTCTACCAGGCAGTGGCCTGCCGCCTGTGGGCCAAGGCCGGCTTCTACCAGGCCGGTGGCGCCACCGGCTTTCGCGACCAGCTGCAAGACGCGATGGCGCTTGCGTGGCCCGCACCGGCGATGCTGCGCGAGCAGATCCTCGTGGCGGCCTCGCGCCAGTTCCCCGAGGGCGACGTGCAGCACTGGTGGCACGCACCCGCCGGCGCCGGCGTGCGCACGCATTTCTCGGACGACCTGCTGTGGCTCGCGCATGCGTGCTCGCACTACCTGGAAGCCACCGGCGACACCTCGCTGCTCGATGAGGCCGTGCCCTTCCTCGAAGGCGACCCCATCCCCGAGGGTGCGGAAGACGCGTACTACACGCCCACCGTCAGCAGCCAGGCGGCGAGCGTCTACGAACACGCCGCCCGCGCCATCGACCGCAGCCTGACCCACGGCGCGCACGGCCTGCCGCTGATGGGCACCGGCGACTGGAACGACGGCATGAACCGCGTGGGGCACGAAGGGCGTGGCGAATCGGTGTGGCTCGCGTGGTTCCTCTGCCGCATCGTCGACGACTTCGCGCCGGTGGCGCGCGAGCGTGGCGACACGGCCCGGGCCGAGCGATGGGAAGCGGCCGCAAGCGCGTGGCGGCGCGCCCTCGACGCCGAGGCCTGGGACGGCCAGTGGTTCAAACGCGCCTTCTTCGACGACGGTTCGCCGCTGGGCTCGCAGGTCAACCGCGAGGGTCGCATCGACCTCATCGCCCAAGCCTGGAGCGTGCTCGCCAACCGAGACAGGAGTTCCGAACCCAGCGCGCGCTCGCGCAGCGCGATGACCGCCGCCGAAGAGCTGCTCGTCGACCACGACGCCGGGCTCGTCAAGCTGCTCGATCCGCCGCTTGCGAGCGCCAGCCCGAGCGCCGGCTACATCCAGGCCTATCCACCGGGCGTGCGCGAGAACGGCGGGCAGTACTCGCACGCCGGCGTGTGGGCGCTGATGGCGCAGGCGCGACTCGCCACGAGCGGTGACGGCACACCCGACCTCGCCGAGCTGCCCTACCGCTACTTCTGCTACCTGAGCCCGGCCCACCGCGCACACCACCCGACGCTCGGCGAGGCCTACGCGATCGAGCCCTATGTGATGGCGGGCGACGTGTACACGCAGCCACCCTACGTCGGCCGTGGCGGCTGGAGCTGGTACACCGGCGCCGCCGCCTGGCTGCACCGTGCGGCGATCGGCTCCATCCTCGGCCTCGATCTGCGCGCCGACACGCTGAGCGTGCGCCCGTGCCTGCCGTCGCACTGGCCGCAGGCCGAGCTGACGCTGCAGCGCGACGGGCGGCGACTGCGCTTCACGCTGCTGCGCGGCAGCATGGTCGCGGCGCGCGCGATGGCCACCGCAACGAGCGCACGTCTGCTTGCGGTGGGCGAGGAGGTGGCCTGGCGCGAACTGCCGGCCGACATGGCCTTCGTGGTGCCGCTCACCCCGGCGGCCGAAGTCCTCGCACCACTCGCCGCGAGTGCGCTCCACAAATGACTTGCGGGCTCCGACAGCGGCCCGCGGTGCCGTCCTACAGCACCAGGGCCGGGGCGCCGATGGTGTCCGCTCAGATGGCTTTCTAGAGTTCAGGCATTGCCCAGCCATCCCCACGAGGACTGCATGTTCACCTCACAAGACCAGAAAACCCAGACTGCGCCCAACGCCGAGTACGCCCCGCTGGTGCTCGACGAAGCCGGCCTCGAAGCCGCGCGCAAGAGCCTCGACCAAGGCGCCATCACCCCGGCCTACGGCCCCTGGCGCGAAGACATCATCAAGTTGCTCAACGACTCGCTCGCCACCGAACTCGTGTGCGTGATGCGCTACAAGCGCCACTACTACACCGCGGTGGGCCTGGACTCGCCGGCCGTGGCCGACGAGTTCCTGGTTCACGCGAATGAAGAATCGGCCCACGCCGACAAGCTCGCGCAGCGCATCGTGCAGCTGGGCGGGAAGCCCGATTTCCGCCCCGACTCGCTGATGCAGCGCAGCCACGCCGACTACGACGAGTCGCTGGAGCTGCAGGACATGATCCGCGCCAACCTCGTCGCCGAGCGCGTGGCCATCGAGGCCTACACGCAGATCATCAAGCTGATCGGCGACAAGGACAGCACCACGCGCCGCATCCTCGAGGAGATCCTCGCCGACGAGCAGGAGCATGCCGACGAGCTGTCGGACTGGCTCGCCTGAGCGCCCCACGTTTCCGCCCCAGGGTGGTGGGTTCGAAGAACCACCCGCATGTCCAACACGATAGGAGCTACACCATGATGATCCGCACCACCCTCGCCGCCGCGATGACGGCCGTTGCCCTGCTGGCGACCGCCGGCTGCGCCGTGACCCGCAAGCAGGAGACCGTCGGCCAGTACGTCGACGACGCCGCCATCACCACCGCCGTGAAGGCCCGTTTCGTCGACAACAAGGAAGTCGACGCCACGTCCATCAAGGTCGAGACGCTCAAGGGCACGGTGATGCTGTCGGGCTTCGCGAAGAACGCGACCGAGAAGTCCACGGCCGAGAACCTGGCCTGGAAGGTCGACGGCGTGAAGGCCGTGAAGAACGAGATCGCCGTCCGTCCCTGAACGAAGGCGCCCATCGCTGCCCCGGGTTCACTGAACGCCGGGGCTTTTTTTCGCATACCCGATGCAGACCGACGACGAAGACGACGACGATCACCCGCTGCCGCGCCGCACGCACAAGCCGCGCGTGCGCTCGAGTGCGGCGACCAACCTGCTGGCGGCCATCGCCGTGGTGGCAGTGCTGTGGTGGGGGCAGCGCTTCCTGATCCCGCTGACGGCGGGGCTGATGCTCGTGATGCTGGTGGTGCCGTTGTCGGTGACGCTGGAGCGCTGGCTGCGCAGCCGCGCACTCGCCACGCTCATCACGCTCGCGGTGGTGATGGGCACGCTGGTCGCCGGGGGCATGATCTTCGGCGGGCAGCTGGTGCGGGTGGCCGAACGCACCCCCGAGATGATCAGCATGGCCGCGGTCAAACTGGCCGAGCGCGACCCTGGCGCCGAGTCGGTGGTCTCGCGGGCGCGCATCGCGCTTCAGGAGCTTGATCGCGCCACCGAGCGGGTGATGTCGGGCAAGCCGCCTCGACCCACGCGGCGGGTCGTCGCGGCGGCGGCCGCGGCTGCGGCGGCATCGGCCCCCAACACCATCACCGCCGGCGCCACGGTGGCGCTGCGCGAAGGTGCGGTCACCGGGTCGAGCGCGCTGCTTGAATTCGCCGCCAACCTGAGCATCGTCTTCCTCGTGGCCTTCTTCGTGCTCATCGGCGGCAAGCCGCTCACGGAGCGCTTCCTGGGCCTGTGGGGCGACCATCCGGAGGTGCAGGCGCGCGCCCAACGCGCACTGCTCGAATGTGCGCATCAGGTGCGCCTCTACCTCGGAGTGCTGGTGGTGACCAACGCGCTCATCGGCGCGGCCGTGTGGCTCGCCTTCTGGGCTGCCGGCCTGCCCGATGCCGGTGGCTGGGGCGTGACGGCCGGGCTGCTGCACGTCATCCCCTACCTCGGCATGGCGGTGCTCACGGGTCTTGGGGCCGCCGAAACCTTCCTCGCACACGGATCACTCGGCTCGGCCGCAGCGATGGCGGCGTTCATCATCGTGATGTCGACGCTGATCGGCACCATCGTGACCGCCTGGCTGCAGGGGCGCGCCGCGAAGATGAACCCGGCCGCGGTCTTCATCGGCCTGGTCTTCTGGGGCTCGATCTGGGGCCTGTGGGGACTCTTCCTCGGCCCGGCGCTGGTGGTGGTGATGAAGGTGATTGCCGCGCACACGCGGTCAGGACAGCGTGTGGCACACCTGATGGAAGAGGCACCGCCGTCACCCAGCAGCAGCGGCGCCTGAGCTTCAGTCGTCGAGACCGAGTTCCTGGATCTTTCTCGTGATCGTGTTGCGGCCGATGCCGAGCTTCTGCGCGGCCTCGATGCGGCGCCCGCGCGTGATCTCGAGCGCGGTGTGGATCAGCTGCGCCTCGAACTTGCGCGTGAGCGTGTCCCAGACCTCGGGCACGCCGGACTGCAGCATGGCGCGCGATTCGCGCTCCAGGTCGGAGAGCCAGTTGACGGTGGCTGCCGGCACTTCGGCCACCGGCATGGTGGGGATCGCCGGGGTGGGTGTCGTCCACGCCGGTGCCGCCGCGACCGGCAGGGCACCGGGCAGGTCGGCCCCCTCGATCACCGCGGCCGGGGCGGACGCCGGCGCCATCGGGCGCGGCGCCAACGGGTCGCCGCCGCCGAGCAGCTCGGGCGGCAGGTCCTTGGGCTCGATCACCTGGGCCGGGGCCATCACCGTGAGCCAGTGGCAGATGTTTTCAAGCTGGCGCACGTTGCCGGGGAAGTCGAACTGCATCAGGCGGTTGAGCGCCGCATCGGTGATGCGCTTGGCTTCGATACCGAGTTCCTTGGCGCTCTTTTGCAGGAAGAAGCGCGCCAGGGCCGGCACGTCTTCGCGGCGCTCGCGCAGCGCCGGCAGGCGCAGGCGAATGACGTTCAATCGGTGGAACAGGTCTTCGCGGAAGGCGCCGAGCTTGACGCGCTCTTCGAGGTTCTGGTGGGTCGCGGCGATCACGCGCACGTTGGCCTTGAGCGGGTTGTGTCCGCCGACGCGATAGAACTGGCCGTCGCTCAGCACCCGCAGCAGACGCGTCTGCAGGTCGAAGGGCATGTCACCGATTTCGTCGAGGAAGAGCGTGCCGCCGTCGGCCTGCTCGAAGCGGCCGCGGCGCGTGGTCTGCGCGCCGGTGAAGGCACCGCGCTCATGGCCGAAGAGTTCGGATTCGAGCAGGTCCTTCGGGATGGCGGCGGTGTTGATCGCGACAAACGGGCCGCTCGCACGCGGGCTGTGCTTGTGCAACGCATGGGCGACGAGTTCCTTGCCGGAGCCCGATTCGCCGGTGATGAGCACCGTGACCACGCTCTGGCTCAGGCGGCCGATGGCGCGGAAGACGTCCTGCATCGCTGGCGCCTGGCCGAGCATCTCGGGCATCTGCGCCACACGCTCGTCGCGCACCTCTTCGCGCATGCTCTCGTCGACCGCACGGCGGATGAGCTTTCCACCGCCTTGGGCACGTCGAAGGGCTTGGGAAGGTATTCGAAGGCGCCACCCTGGAAGGCGCTCACGGCGCTGTCGAGGTCGGAGTAGGCCGTCATGATGATGACGGGCAGGCCGGGCGCACGCTCCTTCACCTTGGTGAGCAGCTCGATGCCCGAGCCACCGGGCATGCGGATGTCGGACACCAGCACCTGCGGCTGGTCTTCTTCGAGTGCGGCGAGCACGTCGCGCGGGTTGGTGAAGCTTCGCACCGCGAGTTCTTCGCGCGCCAGCGCCTTCTCCAACACGAATCGGATGGATTGGTCGTCGTCAACGATCCAGATGGGTTTCATGCCCTGCCTGTTCTAGGAGCCGCTGACGAGGCGTGAAGCTACGGCAGCGGTATCACGATCTTGAAAAGGGTCTGACCCGGCTCGCTCGCACATTCGATCACGCCTTGGTGCTGTTGCACGAAGGTTTGCGCGAGTGTGAGCCCCAGACCCGACCCGCCATCGCGTCCCGATACCAGAGGGTAGAAGATGCGATCCCGGATCGACTCGGGGATGCCCGGGCCGTTGTCTTCAATATGCAATTCCAGTGCCAGTCGATAGCGTTGCTTGCCCAAGGTGACCTGGCGTGCGATGCGCGTGCGCAGCGTGATGCTGGCGTCGCCCTCGGCAATGCGATCGGTGAGCGCCTGGGCAGCGTTGTGGGCGATGTTGAGCACGGCCTGGATCAGTTGCTCGCGGTCGCCGCGGAATTCGGGGATGGAGGTGTCGTAGTCGCGCTTCACCGCGAGCCCGCGCGGGAATTCGGCCAGGATCAGCGCCCTCACCCGCTCGCATACCTCGTGGATGTTGACGTCGCTCACCACGTGCGGCTTGCGGTGGGGAGCGAGCAGCCGGTCGACCAGTGCCTGCAGGCGATCGGCCTCCTGGATGATGACCTGGGTGTATTCGGTCAGCGCCCGCGACTCGACCTCCATCTCGAGCAACTGCGCTGCGCCGCGGATGCCGCCGAGTGGGTTCTTGATCTCATGGGCGAGGTTGCGGATCAGCTCCTTGTTGGCCGCCGCCTGGCCGAGCGCCCGTTCCTCGCGGTCCTGCCGGGTCTGCTGTTCGATCTCGACCAGCTCGACAAGCACCTGGTCGCCTCGCTCCATCTGGTTGACGATCACGTGCACCGGCAGCGGGTCGCTGTGAAGCGCGGCCGGGCGGCGCAGCAGCGCCTCGAAGCGGCTGGTGGCGAAGTCGTTGCGGGCCACGGCGTCGACGGTGTCGCGCACGATCTGCGCGTCGACGAACCAGTCAAAGAGCGAGCCTCGCAGCACGCTGCGGCGAGACAGGCCCAGCACGTGCTCGAAGGCCGCATTGGCAAACAGGCAGCTGCCCTCGCGGTGCACGACGGCCACCATGGTGGCCAGTTGATCGAAGGCCTCGTAGGCCCGGGTCTGCGCCGGCGACAAGGCGGGCTGCTGTGCGGAGGAAGAAGCGGCGCTCACTGCTGTTTGGGCGAGGCGTCGGGCGACGGCTGCTTGGCCAGCTCGCGGCGCAGCGCCGCGACATCGCTTTCCTTGCGGGCGATGGTGGCCTTCATCTCGGCCACGCGGTCCAGGTACTTCTGGTAGTTGCGCTCGTCGCCACGGCGCTCGGGCTCGCCGTTGTTGAAGTCCTTGCGCAGATTGGCGAGCTGCTCTTCTTCCTTGCGCAGCTCGGCCTCGAGGATGCGGCGAGCGTCGGAATCGCGGTTGCGCTGCTCGGCGGCGTCGACCCGCTCGCGGTTGGGCGCGGGTGGCACCGGCGCGCCGGCGGTCGCACGCGGCTTGGGCGACTGGATCACGGTGATGGGCGCGCCTTCGAGCGTGCGGCAGCCCTTGTCGCGCGCCTCCTTGGCCGAGAGGCTGTCGGTGTAGAGCACCGGGTTGCCGGGGCAGCGATAGACGGGCTTGTCACCCTGTTGCTGCGCCCATGCCGGCGCCGCCACGACGGCCGCCAGCACGGAAAGAGAAAGCCTGAGACGCGTTGATGTCATGTATTACCTCTGCCCCGGTAACGCCGGAGCCGACGCACCGGGTGACAGGGCTAGCCCGGCGATTGTGGCCGATTGCCGCTCTCGCACGCCAAAGAAAAAGGGACGGCAACTGCCGTCCCTTTTCGAGCACTCGGAACCGGAGAGGTTCAGAGGCTGTAGTACATGTCGAACTCGACCGGGTGCGTGGCCATGCGGAAGCGGGTCACTTCCTGCATCTTCAGCTCGATGTAAGCGTCGATGTAGGCATCGGTGAACACGCCGCCCTTGGTCAGGAAGGCACGGTCCTTGTCGAGGTACTCCAGCGCCTGGTCGAGGCTGTGGCAGACGGTCGGCACCTTCGCGTCTTCTTCCGGCGGGAGGTGGTAGAGGTCCTTGGTCGCAGCTTCGCCCGGGTGAATCTTGTTTTCCACGCCGTCGAGGCCGGCCATCAGCAGCGCCGAGAAGCCGAGGTACGGGTTGCACAGGGGATCCGGGAAACGCGCTTCGATGCGGCGGCCCTTGGGGTTCGACACATACGGAATGCGGATCGAGGCCGAGCGGTTCTTGGCCGAGTAGGCCAGCTTCACCGGGGCTTCGAAGCCAGGCACCAGGCGCTTGTACGAGTTGGTGCCGGGGTTCGTGATGGCGTTCAGCGCGCGAGCGTGCTTGATGATGCCGCCGATGTAGAACAGCGCGAATTCGGAGAGGCCGGCGTAGCCTTCACCTGCGAACAGGTTCTTGCCGTCCTTCCAGACCGACTGGTGCACGTGCATGCCCGAGCCGTTGTCGCCGACGATGGGCTTGGGCATGAAGGTCGCGGTCTTGCCATAGGCGTGGGCGACGTTCTGGATCACGTACTTCTGGAGTTGCAGCCAGTCGGCGCGCTGGACCAGCGAGCTGAACTTGGTGCCGATTTCCATCTGGCCGGCGTTGGCCACTTCGTGGTGATGCACTTCGACCGGAATGCCCAGCGATTCGAGGATCAGGCACATCTCGGAGCGCAGGTCCTGGCCGCTGTCGACCGGCGGCGTCGGGAAGTAGCCGCCCTTGACGGTGGGGCGATAGCCGGAGTTGCCGTGCTCGTATTCCTTGCCGGTGTTCCAGGCGGCTTCCTCGGACTCGATCTTCGAGAAGCAGCCCGACATGTCGACGCCCCAGCGCACGCTGTCGAAGATGAAGAACTCGGGTTCCGGGCCGAAGAAGGCGGTGTCGCCGATGCCCGACGACTTGAGGTAGGCCTCGGCGCGCTTGGCCAGCGAACGCGGGTCGCGCTCATAGGGCTTGCCGTCGGTCGGCTCGATCACGTCGCAGGTGAGGATCAGGGTCGACTCTTCGAAGAAGGGGTCGATGTTGGCCGTGTTGGCGTCCGGCATCAGCAGCATGTCGGAGGCTTCGATGCCCTTCCAGCCGGCGATCGACGAGCCGTCGAAGGCGTGGCCCGACGTGAACTTGTCTTCATCAAAGTGAGACACGGGCACGGAAACGTGCTGCTCTTTGCCGCGGGTGTCGGTGAAACGGAAGTCGACGAACTTGACTTCGTTCTCCTTCACCATCTTCATCACGTCGGCGACGGTCTTGGCCATCAGGGGACTCCTAGCGAGGTGCTGTGTGGGGTTGGAATTGGGTGGGAAATGCTGGCAGATCGAGCGCGGACCGGCCCCGAAAAGCGCACAGGAATGTAGCAGAAAGCATGCCCGGCACCCCTCAGACAGAGGTGATCAACACGGGGCGGCGCAGCGCGGTTCCAGGCGCAAGAAGCACTTGGTGCACAGCTTTCCGGAGGCTTCGCGTGCGCACCATACTGGGGCACATGATTGCACCAATTTGGACAATCCTCGAGCGGACTAACGCACCACTCTGGGGTCCGGTTCCACAGTGTCGGGCGATGCGGCCAGGGCCGCCACCGCAAGCGCCGCCTCGCCCTCTGCCTGCCGGTGCGCCGCCAACGCCGCCAGGAGGTAGTGCGCGAACCACAACGCCGAAAACGCAAACACCAGCGTGTAGACCCAGATGGCCACCGGCACCAGCACGGGCGCGAAAGCCACGAACATCACGCCCGACACCCACAGCAGCGACGGCGCCGCCCCCAGGTAGCCGGCCAACACGCCCATCACGATGAGCACCAGCCGGTGCCGCCGCACCAGGGTCTGGCGCTCTTCCTTCGTGGCATGGTCGGCCAGCATGTCGTAGCTCATCACCCGGTAGGTGAGCCAGCCCCAGATCAGCGGCGGCACGACCAGCGCCACCGGCGGCACCAGCCAGAACGGGATCGACACCAGCATCGCCAACGCCGCGATCACCGTGGCGCTCACCGTCACGAAAAGGCTGCCGGCGAACGAGCCGCCGCGCCGCGCCTCCAGCGCGGGGAAACGCCGCCGCGCGACGAGCTTCAACATGAACGGCGCCATCAGCACCGCCACCGCGAGCAGGGAGACAAAGACGATCACCGGCGTGGCCAGGAACACCACCACCAGTGGCGCCAGCACCGACTTGAGGCCGAGCAGGCCAATCTTTTCGAGCCACTTGAAGAGCACGTCGAGCAATTCCCACGACTCGAAGGTGGCGCGCACCGCGTCGATGGCGGGCTCCCAGTAGGCTTGCGCCAGCAGGTACGCCAAGCCGCAGGTCAACACCAGCGGCGCCAGCGACAGCCCGATGACGAGCGGATGGAGGCAATAAGCGGCGGCACGCCACGCGGCATCGACGACGGATCTCATGGCAAGAACAGGCATGTGGTGCGCCCTATCGCCGCCCGACCATCCGGCACAGCCCCAGCCACTGCTGGGCCCAGAAGCCGCGGCCGTAGTCGCGCCCGCCCTCCTCGGGCAACTGGTCGCGTATGCCGGTCGGGTCGTAGCGCAGGTTGAAGTCAGCGGTGCGGAAGAGCACGTCCCACACCGGAAAGAGCACGGCGAAGTTGTGGCCGCCGAGCGTGCCGCGCCCGGCCGATTCATGGCCGAGGCCGATGCTGTGGTGCAGACGGTGGAACCGCGGGCTCACCAGCACGCGCTCGAACACCGGGCCGAACCACAGCCTGACGTTCGCATGCGACAGGCTCTCGATCAGCTGGGTGCAGGCCACCACCGCGACGAACTGGCCGGGTGCGATGCCGATCAGCCGCGCCGCAATCACGAGGATGCTGTCGCGCAGGATGTCGTCGAGCAGGTGGTTGCGGTTGTCGCTCCACATCGTCATCTGGCGCTGGCTGTGGTGAAGCGAATGCAGGCCCCACCACCAGCCGACGGTGTGCTGCGCACGGTGCAGCCAGTAGTCGATGAAGTCGAGCACCACCAGGTAGGCGAGGAACGCGAACCAGGCCGTGTCGGTGAACCCCGGCCACAGCGGCGCCAGCGCCTGGTCGAGCTGCCAGCTCGAGATGCCGTGCAGGCTCAAGGTGCCGAAGAGCAGGTCCCACAGCGGGTCGATCGAGAAGAAGAGGGCCAGGCGGAAGATCCCCAGGCGATGCAGCAGCGTGTACAGCACGTCGACCCTCACCGCGCGGCGGTCGATCACCGGCTCCACCGGCCGCCAGCGCTCCAGCGCACGGAACGCGACGAGCATCACGACAAGCTGCAGCAGCCCCACGAGCAGCCACCCTGTGGCGGCATAGCCGTCTTCGAGCATGTTGCCGAGGCCGAGCGCGAAGGCCAGCGGCTGGACCACCGCCTCGTAGACGGTTTCCTGCGCGTGGTGGAACGCATCGGTGAAGACTTGGAGCGCCTGGTCGATCATGGAAGGCTCAACGCGCGACGGCCACGGCACGGTAGACAGGGTGTTCCGCGAGGGTCGTGAAGCAATACCCCTTGGCCTTGAGCCCCTGGATCAGCGGCTCCAGCACGGCCGGCGCCCATGGGTCCTGCCGCGACCAGATGCCTAGGTGCGCCACGAGGATGTCGCCGCTGCGCACGTCGCGCAAGGCGCGGGCCAGCAGGTTGGCGTTGGGGTAGCGGTCGCTCGGCAGCTCGTCGCCAAGGAAGCCGGCCGGGCTCCAGCCGACGTGCGTCCAGCCGCAGGCCTTGGCAGCGGCAAGCAAGGCCGGCGAGGTCTTCCCTCCGGCAGCACGGAAGAGCTTCGGCATCGCCTGCCCGGTGATCGCCCGGAAGCGATCGGCCGGCCGCTGAAGCTCCGCGCAGTACTGCGCCGGGGTCCAGTTCTGGATCTGCCCGGCTCGCGGCCCGGCGCTTGCGCGCACGCGAAATCCGTTCGCGGTGTCGGCCAGCCAATAAACGTGGTCGAAGGTGTGCGAGCCGAAGAGGTGCCCTTCGGCGGCCCGCGCCTTCCACCACGGCGCCCAGTGGTCGTCGAGGCTCGTCCCGCCGGTGAGCGTCTTTTCGTCGGCGAGGAAGAACGTGGCCTTCACGCCCTCGCGCGCCAGCACCTCGGCCACCAGCGGTGCCACGCCCATGTGGCCGGTGTCGAAGGTGAGGTACAGCGGTTTGTCGCAGGCAGCATGCGCCGCCAACGTGACGCTTGAGAGCGCTGCCGCGAGCAGGCTAACGGCGCGGCGCATGATCGAGCGTCCACACGCCATGCGGCGAGCGGCCGACCGCGACCTGGCGCACCACCTGCTTCTTCTCGATGTCGATGAAGCTCAGCTTGCGCGCCCAGCGCGAGGTGACCATCAGCGTCTTGCCGTCGGCCAGGAGGTCCATGCAATCAGGTCCGCCCGGGCCGGGCAGCTGGGCCACCACCGACAAGCTCTGGATGTCGACCATGCTGATGGTGTTGGCGACCCGGTTGCTGACGAACACGTGCCGCCCATCGCCGCGCGAGCGGAATGCATGCGCCCCCGCACCGGTCTGGATGCGCTTGACGAGCTTGGGGGCCGGCTGCGTGACGTCGTAGACCTCGACGAACTCGTCGCCGGTCAGCCCCACCATCAGCAGCCGGTCGTCGGGCGTCAGGTACACGTCGGCGGGCAACTTGCCGATGGAGATCTTCCAGCGCGGCTTCTGCGTGGCGATGTCGATGGCCATCAGCTCGTCGCTGTCCTGCATCGACGCATAGATGGTGGTGCTCTTGCTGTCGATCGACAGGTGGCTCGGGGTGCGGGTGGCGCGCACGCGGCCGGCGAGCTTCAGCGGTGCCGCAGTGTCTTGCGGCTCCCAGCGGTAGATGTCGACGTGGTCGAGCCGGTTGGCCGCCGTCACGAACCACTTCATGTCGGGCGAGAAGCGCAGGTGGTACGGATCGATGATCTTGGTGATGGTGCGCTGCACCTCGCCCGTCTTCGGGTCGATCAGCGTGAGCGAGTCGCTCAAGGCGTTGGCCACGATGAGCGACTTCTCGTCCGGCGTGAGGTAGAGGTGGTGCGGCTCCTTGCCCGTCGGGATGCGCTTCGTCTCGGTGAAGCTCGTCGGGTCGATGACGCTGATCGACGCGTCGAGCGAGTTGAGCACGAAGATCGGCGCCTTGTCGGCCGCGGCTGCCGAAGAACACCAGAGCGCGGCCAGCAAGGCCAGAAGAACAGACAACAGATTCAAGGCAGGCCCCAGCGGGAGAAGGCGGCCAGTGTAGGTGGGCGCCCGGACGAGGGCGCCACCCGCACGCAACTTACTCGTCGTCGCCGCCGAGGATGCCCCCGAGGACGCCGCCGGCACCGAAGCCGCCGAGCATCGAGCCTTCTTCGCGGCTGCCGCCGCGCTGCGGCGCCGCCGCGAACACGCGCGAGGCCAGTCGCGAGAACGGCAGGCTCTGCAGCCACACCGTGCCGGGGCCCGTGACCTTGGCGAAGAAGAGGCCTTCACCACCGAAAAGCGCGGTCTTGATCTTGCCGACGTACTGCACTTCGAAGTTGACGTTGGGCGTGAGCGCCACCAGGCAGCCGGTGTCGACGAAGAGCGTCTGCCCGGGCTTCAGCTCACGGCGCACCACGGTGCCGCCGGCATGCACGAAGGCCAGGCCATCGCCTTCCAGCTTTTGCATGATGAAGCCTTCGCCGCCGAAGAAGCCGGTGGAGATCTTCTGCTGGAAATGGATGCCCAGCGACACGCCCTTGGCCGCGCAGAGGAAGGCATCCTTCTGGCAGATCAGCATGCCGCCGAGCTGCTTCAGGTCCATCGGCAGGATCTTGCCGGGGTACGGCGCGGCGAAGCCGATGCGCAGCTTGCTCTGGCCCTGGTTGGTGTAGACGGTCGTGAAGAGCGACTCGCCGGTGATCAGCCGCTTGCCGGCGCCGAGCAGCTTGCCGAAGATGCCGCCCTGGCTTTGCGAGCCGTCGCCGAAGACGGTGTCCATGCTGATGCCGGCGTCCATGAACATCATGCTGCCGGCCTCGCCCACGGCAGCTTCGCCGGGGTCGAGTTCGACCTCCACGAACTGCATCTCGCTGCCCTTGATTTCGTAGTCCACCACGTCCATTGCCACGGCCATTACTCCAACGTTAGATCCAACAGTAGGTCCAAAAGGAGCCGGCATTTTGAGCCATTTCCGTGAAGTCCCGGCGATAGACTGGGGCCATGCAACACCTGCTGAACCTTCTCGCGGCGATCGCCCTGCTGGTGTGGGGCACGCACATCGTGCGCACCGGCATGCTGCGGGTCTTCGGCGAAAACCTGCGCCAGATCCTGTCGCGTAGTTTCAGCAACCGCCTCACCGCCGCGGCGGCTGGCCTCGGGGTCACGAGCGTCGTCCAGTCGAGCACTGCCACCTGCCTGATCGTCGCCTCGTTCGTCGGCAAGGGCCTTGTCACGACCGGCCCCGCGCTGGCCGTGATGCTGGGGGCCGACGTGGGCACGAGCCTGATGGCGGTCGTCTTCTCGTTCGACCTGTCGTGGCTGTCGCCGCTGCTCATCTTCGTGGGCGTGGTGCTCTTCATCTCGCGGCAGACGAGTGGGGCCGGGCGCATCGGGCGGGTGCTGATCGGCCTCGGGCTCATCACGCTCGCGCTACAGCTCATCGTGGCCGCCACCCGGCCGCTCACCGAAGCGCCGGCGGTGCGGGCGCTTCTGGTGTCGCTGCCGAACGAGGTCATGCTCAACATCGTGGTCGGTGCCGCACTCACGGTGCTGTCGTATTCGAGCCTCGCGATCGTGCTGCTCACCGCCACGCTGGCGGCCTCGGGCCTGCTGACCACACCCGTCGCGCTCGGGTTGGTGCTGGGTGCCAACTTGGGGAGCGGCTTCCTCGCGCTCATCGCCACCGGCAATGCCGCCCAGCAGGTGCGCCGGCTGCCCTTGGGCAACCTCATCTTCAAGATCGTGGGCGTGCTGCTGGCGATCCCGCTGATGGGGCAGATCCATGTGCTGCTGCAGCAGCTTGCACCCAACGTGCACGACCAGGTGGTGTTCTTCCACCTGGGCTTCAACCTCATGCTCGCCCTCACCTTCATCAGCTTCACCGGGCTCGTCGGGCGGACGGTCGACCGCTGGCTCGTGGAGAAAAGCGGCCCGGCCGGCAACACGCGGCCACGCCACCTCGACCCCGTGGCGCTCGCCACGCCCTCGCTGGCCATCAGCTGCGCGGCGCGCGAAGCCTTGCACCAGGCCGATGTGGTCGAGACCATGCTGCGCGGCGTGCTGCCGGTCATTCGCAACAACGACCTCGACCTGGCGCAGCAGCTGCGCCAGCTGGACGACACTGTCGACGGTTTCTACTCCGCGATCAAGTTCTACCTGACGCAGATCTCGCACGAAGCGTTGTCGGAGCGGGAAAGTCGCCGCTGGACCGACATCGTCTCCTTCACCATCAACATGGAGCAGATCGGCGACATCATCGAGCGCGTGCTGCAAGACGTGGAAGACAAGAAGGTGCGCAAGAACCGCAGCTTCTCCGATGCGGGCATGGCCGAGATCGTGCACCTGCATGAGCGCCTGCTCGCCAACCTGCGCCTGGCGATGAGCGTCTTTCTCGACGGTCACGTGCGCGATGCGCGCAAGCTGCTCGAAGAGAAAGCGCGCTTCCGCGACCTGGAGCACGAGTACGCCGCCGCGCACATCACCCGACTGCAGGACAACACCGCCCAAAGCATCGAGACGAGTTCGCTGCACCTCGACCTCATCAGCGACTTGAAGCGCATCAACTCCCACATTTGCTCGATCGCCTACCCGATCCTGGAATCGGCCGGTGCGCTGTCGAAGACGCGCATCCGCGAGTCGCGCCTGTCGGCCATGCCCGACGACGCGGGCTGAGCGCGCAAGCCGCTGTACAAAGCAAAACGCCACCGAGGTCATCGGTGGCGTTCGCTTCGATTTGGTGGAGCCGGCGGGAATCGAACCCGCGTCCGCAAGCCATTGCCGGACAGTTCTACATGCGTAGCTGTCTGATTTGGGTTTTAAGGGCGCAGGTCGCGCAGCAGCACGCTACCTGAACCCCGAGTCACTTGATTTAGCCCTGGGTCGAGTGACCCGACTCAGAGCGAGCCAATGTGAATGACTTCGCAGCCTTCGGGTTGCCCCTCAGACCCGGCCCATCGGCCAACCGTTGCGAAGCTCACCGGTATTAAGCGGCGAGTGCGTACGTTTCGTCGTTCGCAGTTACTTTGTTTCCAGATGGATTTACGAGGGGACTGGTCCTCGGCATGCCCTGCGCCAACTCCGTACCCGCGTCGAAACCAGGTCGGCCCCAGAGAATTGGTTAGTTTAGGTCAAGCCCAACAAGTTCAAGAGCTCGCCCGGACTTTCGATCACGTGGTCGGCACCCCATGCCGTGATCGGATCGCCTTGGCCGAGGTAACCCCAGGCCGCCGCCACCGTCGCCATGCCGGCGGCCTGGCCGGCCTGGACGTCGCGCAGGTCGTCACCCACATAGACACATGCCCCGGGCGCAATGCCCATGCGGCGGGCCGCCTCCAGCAGCGGGGCCGGGTGCGGCTTGGAATGCGGCGTGGTGTCGCCCCCGACCACGGCAGCCGCGTGATCATGCAGCGACAAGCTGCGCACCAGCGGCAAGGTGAAGCGCTCGGCCTTGTTGGTGACGATGGCCCACGGCACCTCGTTCGCCCGCAAGGAGGCCAGCACTGGCACCATGGTGTCGAAGACACGCGTCTCCTGGGTCATGCGTGCTTCGTAGCGGCTGAGGAATTCATCGCGAAGCGCGAGGAACGCGTCGTCGGCCGGCGTGACCTGCAGCGCGATGCCCAGCATGCCGCGCGCCCCCGCCCCCACCATCGGGCGGAAGGCCTCGTAGGCCAGCGGTGGCAAGCCGCGCGCCTTGCGCATGTCATTGCCCGCGCCGGCGAGATCGGGCGCGCTGTCGATCAAGGTGCCGTCGAGGTCGAACAGCACTGCCTGAATCCTCTCACGCAGACCCGCCATCACGCCGGCTTCGTGCACGCGAAGAGGTAATTCACGCTGACGTCAGCCGAGAGCGAGTAGCGGCGGGTCAGCGGGTTGTATTCCATGCCTCGCGTCTGCCCCAGCGAAAGGCCTGCATCGCGGCACCACTGCGCCAGCTCGCTTGGCCGGATGAAGCGGGCGTACTCGTGCGTGCCGCGTGGTAACAGCTTGAGCATGTATTCGGCGCCGACGATCGCGAAGAGGAAAGACTTGGGGTTGCGGTTGATCGTCGAGAAGAAGACCGACCCGCCGGGCTTGACGAGCGCGGCACAGGCACGCACCACCGAGAACGGGTCAGGCACATGCTCGAGCATCTCCATGCAGGTGACGGTATCGAACTGTCCCGGCTTCTCTTCGGCCAGTGCCTCGACCGCCACTTCGCGGTACTCGATCGACGGCGTGCCGGCTTCCGCGGCGTGCAGCTGCGCCACCTTCAACGCCTTGCTGGCGAGGTCGATGCCCAGGACCTGAGCGCCCTTGCGCGCCATCGAATCCGCGAGGATGCCGCCGCCGCACCCAACATCCACCACACGCCGCCCTGCCAATGGGGCAAGGCCATTGATCCATTCAAGTCGAAGTGGATTGATTTCATGAAGCGGGCGAAATTCGCTATCCGGGTCCCACCAGCGATGGGCCAGTTCACTGAATTTGCTCAGTTCCTGCGGATCGGCATTGATCATTTTGAAAATGGTAAATAAAAAAACCCCGCCGAGGCGGGGTTTTCCGCGTACGACCGCGAGATTACTTGCGGGTACGGGTACCGACCACTTCGATCTCGACGCGGCGGTTCTTCGACTTGCCTTCCTTGGTCTTGTTGTCGGCGACCGGCGAGCTTTCGCCCTTGCCTTCCGTGTAGACACGGTTGGCTTCGATGCCCTTGCTGACCAGGTAGTTCTTCACCGACTCGGCGCGAGCCACCGACAGCTTCTGGTTCGCGGCAGGCGAACCATCGGAGTCGGTGTGACCCACGGCAATGATGACTTCGAGGTTCACACCCGAGGTCTTGCTGACCAGGTCGTCGAGCTTGGCCTTGGCGTCCGGCTTCAGCACCGACTTGCCCACGTCATAGAAAGCGTCAGCAGCGAAGGTGACCTTTTCGCTGACCGGGGCGGGCGGAGCCACAGGAGCGGGAGCCGGAGGAGGCGGAGCCACAGGCGCCGGAGCAGCCGGGGCCGGAGCAGGTGCCGGGGCGGGAGCAGGCGCCGGGGCAGGAGCGGGAGCAGGTGCCGGAGCAGCCTTGGGGGCGCCATCGCAAGACGGGTGGGCCGAGGCAGGCGTCCAGAACGCGTCGCGCCAGCACAGGTCAGCAGCGCCAGCCTTCCACGGCAGGCCAAATGCGCTGGTCCAGTTGTCCACGTTCTTGGCTTGTGCAAACGCGGAACTCACCGAGACGGCGAGCGTGGCCGATGCGAAGAGCGATGCGACCTTGTTCAGTTTCTTCATGGTTCTCCTCTCAAGGAAAGGGCAGATGTTCTAACGAAACGTCCAAACCGAATCGGGAAGTACTGGCAAACCCCAAGTAACTCGGGTGTTTTCCACCGACGATCGATTGTGCCATAGGGTATTCGGAGCTAAGAGTTTTGCCATCGGTGCTTGCAGTGGCGTGAGCCGTTGTTGCGCGACCGCGACAGCCCTGTTCCAGCGCCTAGAATCGCGGGTTTTGCGCGCAGGCCAAACCAGGTCTGCCTTCATGGCTTTTCTGCCCACCTCCGCATGACCCAGTTCGCCAAGGAAACCCTGCCGATCAGCCTCGAAGAGGAGATGCGGCGTTCGTACCTCGACTACGCGATGAGTGTGATCGTGGGGCGTGCCCTGCCCGATGCGCGCGACGGCCTGAAGCCCGTGCATCGGCGCGTGCTCTACGCGATGCACGAACTGAACAACGACTGGAACCGGCCCTACAAGAAGTCGGCTCGTATCGTCGGCGACGTCATCGGCAAGTACCACCCGCACGGCGACCAGTCGGTGTACGACACCGCGGTGCGCATGGCGCAAGACTTCTCGATGCGCCACATGCTCATCGACGGCCAGGGCAACTTCGGCTCGGTCGACGGCGACAACGCCGCGGCCATGCGGTACACCGAAATCAGGTTGGCGAAGATCGCACACGAGATGCTCGCTGATCTCGACAAGGAGACGGTGGACTTCGGGCCGAACTACGACGGCTCGGAAAAAGAGCCTCTCGTGCTGCCGACGCGCCTGCCCAATCTGCTCGTCAACGGCTCGGGTGGCATCGCGGTCGGCATGGCCACCAACATCCCGCCGCACAACCTCAACGAAGTCGTGGATGCCTGCCTGCACCTCTTGAAGAACCCGCAGGCCACGATCGACGAGCTGATCGAGATCATCCCCGCGCCTGACTTCCCCACCGCCGGCATCATCTACGGCACGAGCGGCGTGCGCGAGGGCTACAAGACCGGCCGCGGCCGCGTCGTGATGCGCGCCAAGTGCCACTTCGAAGACATCGACAAGGGTGCGCGCCAAGCCATCATCGTCGACGAGATCCCGTACCAGGTGAACAAGAAGAACCTGCTCGAGCGCATGGCCGAGCTGGTCCACGAGAAGAAGCTCGAAGGCATCAGCCACATCCAGGACGAGTCCGACAAGTCCGGCATGCGCGTGGTGATCGAGTTGAAGCGCGGCGAGGTGCCCGAGGTGGTGCTGAACAACCTGTACAAGCAGACGCAGCTGCAGGACACGTTCGGCATGAACATGGTGGCGCTGATCGACAACCAGCCCAAGCTGTGCAACCTGAAGGACCTGATCGCGATCTTCCTGGAGCACCGCCGCGAGGTCGTCACCCGCCGCACGGTGTTCGAGTTGCGCAAGGCGCGCGAGCGTGGCCACGTGCTGGAAGGCCTGGCCGTGGCACTGGCCAACATCGACGAGTTCATCGAGACCATCAAGACCTCGGCCACACCGCCGATCGCGAAGGCCGCGCTGATGAGCAAGTCGTGGGACTCGTCGCTGGTGCGCGAGATGCTCGCCCGCGCCGAGAAGGAAACGGCCGGCGGCCGCGACGCCTATCGCCCCGAGAACCTGCCGCGCGAATACGGCATGCAGCCCGACGGGCTCTATCGCCTGTCGGACGACCAGGCCAGCGAAATCCTGCAGATGCGTCTGCAGCGCCTGACCGGCCTGGAGCAGGACAAGATCGTCGGCGAGTACAAGGAAGTGATGGCGCAGATCGCCGACCTGCTCGACATCCTGGCCACGCCGTCACGCGTGACGACGATCATTTCCGACGAGCTGCAAGCCATCAAGCTCGAGTTCGGCCAGACCAAGATCGGCGCGCGCCGCTCGACCATCGAGCACAACGCCCAAGACCTCGGCACCGAAGACCTGATCACGCCCACCGACATGGTGGTCACGCTCTCGCACACCGGCTACATCAAGAGCCAGGCCTTGAGCGAATACCGCGCGCAGAAGCGTGGCGGTCGCGGCAAACAGGCGGCGCAGACCAAGGAAGACGACTGGATCGACCAGCTCTTCATCGCCAACACACACGACTACATCCTGTGCTTCACCAACCGAGGTCGCGTCTACTGGCTAAAGGTGTGGGAAGTGCCGCAAGGCTCGCGCGCCTCGCGCGGCAAGCCTATCGTCAACATGTTCCCGCTGCAGCCGGGCGAAAAGGTCAACGTGGTGCTGCCGCTGACCGACGGCTTCCGCAGCTTTCCGGCCGATCATTTCGTCTTCTTCGCCACCGCGCAGGGCGTGGTCAAGAAGACCTCGCTCGACGAGTTCAGCAACCCACGCAAGGCCGGCATCATCGCCGTCGACCTTGACGAAGGCGACTACCTCATCGGCGCGGCGCTCACCGACGGCAAGCACGACGTGATGCTCTTCAGCGACGGCGGCAAGGCCGTGCGCTTCGACGAAGACGACGTGCGCCCCATGGGCCGCGGCGCTCGCGGTGTGCGCGGCATGATGCTCGACGACGGTCAGAGCGTGATCGCGATGCTGGTGGCCGAAGACGAGACCCAAAGCGTGCTCACCGCCACCGAAAACGGGTATGGCAAGCGCACGTCCATCGTCGAGTACACCCGCCACGGCCGGGGAACCAAAGGCATGATCGCGATCCAACAGAGCGAGCGCAATGGCAAGGTCGTCGCCGCCACCCTGGTGCGGCCGGCCGACGAGATCATGCTCATCACCGACAAGGGCGTGCTCGTGCGCACCCGAGTCTCCGAGATCCGCGAGCTCGGTCGCGCGACGCAAGGTGTCACGCTGATCGCCCTGGACGATGGCGCCAAGCTGAGCGGCCTGCAACGCATCGTCGAGAACGATGCCAATTCGGGCGACGAGCCCACCTCTGAAAGCACTGAAGAATGAAGCGTCTGATCGGCTTGGCCCTGGTGGCCGCAACGACCCTGGCCCATGCCCAGAACACCGCCATCCCCGGCGCCCCGGCGAGCGCTGCCAAGAAGGACATGGTGCAACGCCTGCTGGTGATCCAGCAGCCCGGCCTCGAAAACATGATGCGCGACCTACTCGAGCGCCCGGCCCGCCAGATGTCGGCCGATGCAGAGGAGATCCTGGCCACGCGCGTGGCGCCCGAAAAGCGCCCCGAAGCCGTGAAGAAGATCCAGGAGTTGCTCAACAAGTACCGCGACGAGACCGCGCCGTTGATCCGCGAGCGCTCGGCCAAGATCGGCCAGGCCACACTGGCCCCGATCTTCGAGGAGAAGTACACCGAAGATGAGCTGAAGCAGTTGCTCGCCGCGCTCGAATCGCCGGCCTACAAGAAGTACCAGCAGAGCCTGCCCGAACTCGCCAACGCCTATGGCCAGAGCGTGCTGAAAGAGCTGGAGCCAGTGGTCCAGCCGAAGGTCGCCGCGCTGCAGCAGGGCATCGGCTCGGCACTCGGCGCCACGGCGGGCGCTCCTGCGCCGTCCGCAGCCAAGCCTGCCGCCAAGCCGGCCGCGCCAGCAGCCTCCAAGCCTGCCAAGAAGTGACGCGAACAGTGCCTGGTCCGTCGGCCTTCACTTGCCGATCGCGCTAGGCTGCGTGCGACAATTTGCGTCACCCATGTCTGACCTTTCCCCCGCCCCGAACCCCGAGCTGCTGGCCCTCAGAACGCAGATCGACGCGGTTGATCGCGAGCTGCTCGCACTCCTGAACCGGCGCGCACGGCTGGCACAAGAGGTCGGCGAGGTCAAAAAACGCGAAGGCTCTGTGGCCTTCCGCCCCGAGCGCGAAGCCCAGGTCATCGACGGCATGAAGGCCGTCAATCCCGGCCCGCTGCTGGGCGAAAGCGTCGCGCCGATCTGGCGCGAGATCATGTCGGCCTGCCGTGCGCTCGAAACACCTACGCGCGTGGCGTACCTGGGGCCCGCCGGCACCTTCAGCGAAGAAGCGGCACTTGGCTTCTTCGGGTCGTCGATCGTGAAGATCCCGTGCGCGAGCTTCGACGAGGTCTTCCATGTCACCACCTCGGGCGCGGCCGACTTCGGCGTGGTGCCCGTCGAGAACTCGACCGAAGGCGTGGTGACGCGCTCGCTCGACCTTTTCCTGACCACCCCGCTCTTCATCATCGGCGAGACCAGCCTCTTCGTGCAGCACAACCTGCTGCGCAAGGAGAACTCGCTGGCCGGCATCGAAGCCGTCGTGGCCCACCCGCAGGCCCTGGCGCAGTGCCACGGCTGGCTGGGCACGCACCTGCCGAACGTCGAACGCCGGCCCGTCGCCAGCAACGCCGAAGGGGCGCGGCTCGCTGCAGCCGACCCCAAGCTCGCCGCGATCGCGAGCGCCCGCGCGGGCAGCGAGTTCGGCCTTCACCTGATCGCCCCCGCGATCCAGGATG
Source organism: Rhizobacter sp. J219 (assembly GCF_024700055.1). Classification (GTDB taxonomy): domain Bacteria; phylum Pseudomonadota; class Gammaproteobacteria; order Burkholderiales; family Burkholderiaceae_C; genus Rhizobacter. The sequence continues at coordinate 148,841 of NZ_JAJOND010000001.1, read as the reverse complement.
AAGCCAACAACCGCACGCGCTTCGCCGTCGTCACCCACCCTGGCCGCCACCCGCAGCCGCGCGCCTCGGGCCACGACTGCACGAGCCTCGTGGTTTCGGTGACCAACCGGCCCGGCGCGGTGCACGACATGCTGGTGCCGCTCAAGCAGCACGGTGTGTCGATGACGCGCTTCGAATCCCGCCCCGCCCGCTCGGGCCAGTGGGAGTACTACTTCTACATCGACCTGCAAGGTCACCCCGACCAGCCGCACGTGGCCACCGCGCTGCGCGAGCTGCGGGAAGCCTGCGCATTCTTCAAGTTGCTCGGCACCTACCCGATCGACGTGCATTGAAAGCTGACTCAAAGATGTTCAACCAGCTTGGCGTGATTGGATGCGGCCTGATGGGCGGCTCCTTCGCACTCGCCCTCAAGCGGGCCGGTCTGGCCAAGCGCGTCATCGGCTACAGCAAGTCTCCTTCGACGACCGAACGCGCCAAGAAGATGGGCGTGATCGACGACACCGCCGAATCGGCGCTGCTCGCCGTCTCGGGGTCCGACATCGTGATCATGGCCGTGCCGGTGTCGGCCAGCGAAGCCACATTCAAGGCCATCCGCCATCTGGTGGAGCCTGGCGTGCTCTTCATGGACGTGGGCTCGACCAAGCGCGACGTCGTGGATGCGGCCCGGCGCGTGCTGAAGGAGCGCGTCAGCTCGTTCGTGCCCGCCCACCCGATCGCCGGCAAGGAAGTCTCGGGCGTTGCCCATGCCGATGCCTCGCTTTACGCCGGCCGCCAGGTCATCATCACCCCGCTGCCGCAGACCGATGCCGAGCTGGTGCAGAAGGCGACCGACGTGTGGTCGGCCATCGGCGCGCAAGTGCTGCGCATGACGCCGGAGAACCACGACGCCGCGTTCGCTGCCGTGAGCCACCTGCCGCACATGCTGGCGTTTGCCTTCTTCAACTCGGTGGCCAAGCAGCCGGCGGGGCGTGATTTCCTGTCGCTCGCCGGTCCGGGCTTCCGCGACTTCACCCGCATCGCCGCGAGTGACCCCGAGGTCTGGCGTGACATCCTGATGTCGAACCGGGAAGAGATCCTCAAGCAGTCGATGCGCTTCCGGCACACGCTGGATGCGCTCGAACACGTCATCAAGACCAGCAACGTCGAAGCGCTCGAAGACCTGATCCGCAGCGCCTCGGATGCCCGCGCCAACTGGCAAATGGGCGCCGGCAAGTCCGGGTCGTCTCGCTGACATAAGGCTGCGCACCAGGCGCGGCGCACCGTTGTCCCCATGTACACCACGCCGTTCCTCGACATCCCTTCGCTGCAATCGGCCCACGGCACGGTGCGGCTGCCCGGCTCCAAGAGCATCTCCAACCGTGTGCTGCTGCTGGCCGGCCTGAGCCGCGGCACCACCACCGTCTACGACCTGCTCGACTCCGACGACACGCAGGTCATGCTGACCGCGCTGCGCCAGCTCGGCTGCGATGTGCAGACCGATGGCACCACCGTGCGCATCACCGGCCTCGGCGGCGCGCTCTCGGTGAAGCAGGCGCAGCTCTTCCTCGGCAACGCGGGCACAGCGATGCGCCCCCTGACCGCGGCGCTGTCGGTTCTCAGCGCCCAAGGCGGCGGCGAGTTCGACCTCAAGGGTGTGCCGCGCATGCACGAGCGGCCGATCGGCGATTTGATCGATGCACTTCGCCAACTGGGCTGCACGATCGACTACCTCGGCGAGGACGGCTACCCGCCGCTGCGCCTGAAGGGCGGCGCACTGCGCACCACCGACCCGATCCGCGTGCGCGGCGACGTGTCGAGCCAGTTTCTCACCGCCCTGCTGCTCGCCCTGCCGCTGGTGTCGCGGGCCAACCCGATCACGATCGAGGTGGTGGGTGAGCTGATCTCCAAGCCCTACGTCGAGATCACGCTCAACCTGCTGCAACGCTTCGGCATCGAGGTGAAACGCGACGGCTGGCAGCGCTTCACGATCCCGCAGGGCAGTGAGTACCGCTCTCCGGGCAGCATCCACGTCGAGGCCGATGCCTCGTCGGCCTCGTACTTCATCGCCCTCGGTGCCATTGCAGGCTTCGAAAGCTGGCCGGTGCGCATCGAAGGCGTGGGAAGCGACTCGATCCAGGGCGACATCCGCTTCATCGAGGCCGCCCGTTTGATGGGCGCCGAGATCACCAGCGGCCCCGGCTGGCTGGAGGTGCGACGTGGCGCGTGGCCGCTGAAGGCGATCACGCTGGACTGCAACCACATCCCCGACGCAGCCATGACCTTGGCGGTGATGGCGCTCTACGCCGACGGCACCACGCGCCTGACCAACATCGCCAGCTGGCGCGTCAAGGAAACCGACCGCATCGCCGCGATGGCCACCGAGCTGCGCAAGCTGGGCGCCACCGTGACCGAAGGCGCCGATCTCATCGAGATCACGCCGCCCACCGCCTGGACGCCGGCCGCCATCCACACCTACGACGACCATCGCGTCGCGATGTGCTTCTCGCTCGCCGCCTACAACCCGGTCCGGCAGCCGGTGCGCATCCTCGACCCGCGCTGCGTGGGCAAGACCTTCCCCGACTACTTCGAGACCCTCTTCGCCGTCGCCCGCACCGACACATCGGCCATCCCGGTGATCACCGTCGACGGGCCGACCGCCTCAGGCAAGGGCACCCTCGCAAGCGCCGTGGCGCAGGCGCTGGGCTACCACTTTCTCGATTCGGGCGCCCTCTACCGCGCCACCGCCCTGGCCGCGATGCAGGCCGGCGTGGCCGAAACCGACGAAGCCGGACTCGCCGCCGTGGCCGCAGGCCTCAAGCTCAGGTTCGCCCACCAGCAGATCTGGCTGGGCGGCGCCGAAGTCAGCGACGAGCTACGCCGCGAGGACGTGGGCGCCATGGCCTCCAAGGTTTCGGTCTGGCCGGCCGTGCGCGCCGCCTTGCTGCAGCTGCAGCTCTCTCATCGCCGGCTGCCCGGCCTGGTGGCCGATGGGCGCGACATGGGCACCGTCATCTTCCCCGGCGCGCAACTCAAGGTCTTCGTCGTCGCCAGCGCCGCCGTACGGGCTGAAAGACGTCATAAGCAATTGATTTCCAAGGGGATTTCGACTAGTATCGATGTCCTTCGTGCTGACCTCGAAGCGCGCGACGCCCGGGACAAAACCCGCAGCGCCTCGCCCCTGAAGCCGGCCGTTGATGCGTTGTCGCTCGACAACTCCGAACTCTCGGTCGACCAGTGTGTCGCCAAGGTTCTGGAGTGGTGGCAGCAACGCAACCCGTTCGGCCAGGCCTGATCGAAAGAGACTCGTTCTCAAGGCCCGTCCGGGCAAAACTGGTCCACCGTTTCACCTCTGCGCCCTTCCTGCCCCACAGGTTCAAGGCGCTCCGAAGCGGCGGGTGTTCAACCTAACCCGTGGCAACTGCCACACAGAAAGTCCCCATGCCTCAAGCACAAACCGCCGCCCCCGCCGGGATGGAATCCTTTGCCGCCCTGTTCGAAGAATCTCTGAACAAATCGGAGATGCGCGCAGGCGAAGTCATCACGGCCGAAGTGGTGCGCGTCGAGCACAACTTCGTGGTGGTGAACGCAGGCCTCAAGTCCGAAGCCTACGTGCCCATCGATGAATTCAAGAACGACCAGGGTGAGACCGAAGTCCAGCCTGGCGATTTCGTCTCCGTCGCGATCGACGCCGTCGAAAACGGCTACGGCGACACCATCCTCTCACGCGACAAGGCCAAGCGCCTCGCCTCGTGGCTCTCGCTGGAGAAGGCCCTCGAGTCCGGCGAATTCGTGACCGGCACCGTCAACGGCAAGGTCAAGGGTGGCCTGACCGTCCTGGTGAACGGCATCCGCGCTTTCCTGCCCGGCTCACTGCTCGACACCCGCCCCGTGAAGGACATGTCGCCCTTCGAGGGCAAGACCATGGAATTCAAGGTCATCAAGCTCGACCGCAAGCGCAACAACGTCGTGCTGTCGCGCCGTGCCGTGGTCGAAGCCTCGATGGGTGAAGAGCGCGCCAAGCTGCTCGGCACGCTGTCCGAAGGCGCCATCGTCACCGGCGTGGTCAAGAACATCACCGAATACGGTGCGTTCGTCGACCTCGGCGGCATCGACGGCCTGCTGCACATCACCGACATGGCCTGGCGCCGTGTCCGCCACCCGAGCGAAGTGGTGCAGGTCGGGCAAGAGCTGCAAGCCAAGGTCCTCAAGTTCGACGCCGAGAAGAACCGCGTCTCGCTGGGCATCAAGCAGCTGGGTGATGACCCGTGGCACGGCGTGTCGCGCCGCTACCCGCAAGGCACCCGCCTGTTCGGCAAGGTCACCAACATCGCCGACTACGGCGCGTTCGTCGAGATCGAGCCGGGCATCGAAGGCCTGGTCCACGTCTCCGAAATGGACTGGACCAACAAGAACGTGGCTCCGAGCAAGATCGTCTCGCTGGGCGACGAAGTCGAAGTCATGGTCCTCGAGATCGACGAAGACAAGCGCCGCATCAGCCTGGGCATGAAGCAGTGCAAGGCCAACCCGTGGGAAGAGTTCTCGGGCACCGTGCAGCGCGGCGACAAGGTCAAGGGCCCCGTCAAGTCGATCACCGACTTCGGCGTGTTCATCGGCCTGGCACAAGGCATCGACGGCCTTGTGCATCTGTCCGACCTGTCGTGGAACGAACCCGGCGAAGCTGCGGTCCGCAACTACAAGAAGGGCCAGGAAGTCGAAGCCATCGTGCTGGCCGTCGATGTGGAGCGCGAGCGCATCTCGCTCGGCATCAAGCAGCTCGACAGCGACCCGTTCACCAGCTACACCTCGGTCAACGACCGTGGCCAGATCGTGACCGGCAAGGTCAAGACGGTCGACGCCCGTGGCGCCGAGATCCAGCTGAATGACGACGTGACCGGCTACCTGCGTGCTTCTGAAATCAGCCGTGACCGCGTCGAAGACGCACGCAACGTGCTGAAGGAAGGCGACGAAGTCTCCGCCCTGATCATCAACGTCGACCGCAAGACGCGTTCGATCCAGTTGTCGATCAAGGCCAAGGACAACGCCGACCAGCAAGAAGCCATGCAGCGCCTGTCGGCCAGCAACGAGCGTGAGACCGCCGGCACCACCAGCCTCGGCGCTCTGCTCCGCGCGAAGCTCGACAACAAGGACAACGGCTGAGCCGTTTTCTGAAACGCCGAACCTCAAGGACCTGACAGGCTTCTATGACGCGCTCCGATCTCGTTGCAAAGCTGGCCGAGCAATTCGGTCAACTGACCCACCGTGACACGGAGTTCGCCGTCAAGACCATCCTGGATGCGATGTCCGACGCGCTTGCGCGCGGGCACCGCATCGAGATCCGCGGGTTCGGCAGCTTCTCGATCAACCGCCGGCCACCGCGCATGGGCCGCAACCCGCGCTCCGGCGAGCAGGTGGTGATCCCCGAGAAGCTGGTGCCGCATTTCAAACCGGGCAAGGCGCTTCGCGAAGCCGTCGACGCCCGTGGCGACCAGCAGGAAGCCGAGGCCGCCGCGAAAGCAGCGGCAGCGGCCGCTTCTGCAGAGTCCGCCTCCTGATTCCCTCCCGCCACGCGACAGCTCTCGCCGGTCCTAGAATCCCAGGCCCGGAGTCGTGATGCGCATCTTCATCTGGCTCGTTCGAGCCGCCCTCTTCTTCGTCCTGCTCGCCTTTGCGCTGAACAATCAGCACGAGGCCAGCCTCAAATGGTTCTTCGGCCACGAGTGGCGCACGCCCATGGTGTTCGTCGTGCTCGCGGCCTTCACGCTCGGCTGCGTGTTCGGCGTGCTGGCGATGGTGCCGAGCTGGTGGCGCGCCCGCCAGGCGGCGCGCCAGCAGCCGGGCGACCCCACCGCCAGCTCCAGCGTCGACTCGCGCAGCACCGACCCCGCCCTGCCCTCCGACGCCCGACTGCTCCAGCATGAACTTTGACCTCCAGTGGTTGCTGCTGGGCCTGCCGATCGCATTCGCGCTGGGCTGGCTGGGCTCGCGGCTCGACCTGCGGCAATGGAAGCGTGAGCAGCACGACTCACCCAAGGCCTATTTCAAAGGCCTGAACCTGCTGCTCAACGAACAGCAGGACAAGGCCATCGACGCCTTCATCGAAGCCGTCCAGCACGACCCCGACACGTCCGACCTCCACTTCGCCCTCGGCAACCTGTTCCGCCGCCGCGGCGAATACGAGCGCGCGGTGCGTGTGCACCAGCATCTGGTGAGCCGCGCCGACCTGCCGAAGGCCGAGCGGGATCGCGCCCAGCACGCGCTCGCACAAGACTTCATGAAGGCAGGCCTTTTCGACCGCGCCGAAGAAGCCTACAAGGCGCTCGAAGGCACCGCCTTCGCCACCGAAGCGCAACTCGCCCTGCTCACGCTGCACGAGCGCTCCCGCGACTGGCGAGCCGCGGTCGAGGTGGCACAGAAGCTCGAACACAGCGGCACGGCGTCGTTCGCCTCGCGCATCGCGCACTACTGGTGCGAAGCTCGCGATGGAGGCCGATGCGCGCAAGCAGAGCGCCGAAGCCGACGAGGCCCTGCGCCAGGCCTGCGATGCCTCGCCTCAATCGCCGCGGCCCATCGTCCTCGCCGGGCAGCGTGCGCATGGGCGAGGTGACCACGCACAGGCCCTCGTCCTGTGGGGCGAACTGCTGAGCGCCCACGCCACCGCCTTCAACCTCGTCGCCCGCGACTACGCCACCAGCGCCGCCGCCTGCGGCGAACAGGCCCCCGCGTTGGAGCGCCTGCAGTCGCTCTACAAACGCGCTCCGACGATGGACCTGCTGGCTGCCATCGCCACGCTCGATCCGGCCCCCGCGGCACAGCGCGCCCGCGTGCTCAACCACCTGCAGGAACAACCCACCCTCTCAGCCGCGCAGGAGTTGCTGCGCCAGATGACGACCGAAGGCTTCGCGCTCGACGCCAACGAAGCGCAGAGCCTGCGCACCGCCGTAGGCCGTGCCGCCAAACCCCTGCAGCGCTACCGCTGCGCCGCCTGCGGCTTCGAAGCGCAGCACTATTTCTGGCAATGCCCGGGTTGCCTCAGCTGGGACAGCTACCCGCCGCAACGCCTGGAGGACTTGTAATGTCTCAACCCGTGGTCACGCGCGAGCGTCTGGCAGCGGCCCGCGTGCTCGTCGTCGGCGATGCCATGCTCGACCGCTACTGGTTCGGCGCCGTCGAGCGCATCTCGCCGGAAGCGCCGGTGCCGGTGGTCAAGGTCAACCGCGAAGAAGAACGCCTGGGCGGCGCCGCCAACGTGGCGCTCAACGCCAAGACGCTCGGCGCGCAGACCACGCTGCTCACGGTCGTCGGCCAGGACGAACCCGCCAAGAAGCTGCAGCAACTGCTGGAACAGAAAGGCGTGAAGACGCTGCTCGGCCACGACCCGCAGCTCTACACCATCGTCAAGCTGCGCATCATCGGCCGCTCGCAGCAGCTGATCCGCATCGACTTCGAAAACGCGCCCGACCACGAAGTGCTGGCCGAGATGATTCCCGAGTTCGAGAAGGCGCTGGCGGTGCACGACGTGGTGCTCTTCTCCGACTACGGCAAGGGCGGCCTCGAGCACATCCCCCGCATGATCGAGCTGGCCCGCAAGGCCGGCAAGCCGGTGCTGGTCGACCCCAAGGGCAGCGACTACGAACGCTATGCCGGTGCGACCACCATCACCCCCAACCGCGCCGAGCTGGCCCAGGTGATCGGCAACTGGAGCAATGAGGCCCAGCTGCACGAGCGCGCCGAAGCGCTGCGCAGGAAGCTGCGCCTCGACAGCCTGGTGCTGACCCGCTCGGAAGAAGGCATGTCCGTCTTCGACGCCAAGGGCGAGACCCGCTTCCACGCGCAAGCGCGCGAAGTGTTCGACGTCACCGGCGCCGGCGACACCGTGATCGCCACCCTGGCCGCCATGCTCGCCTGCGGGCTCTCGGTACAAGAAGCCGTGCCCGTGGCCAACAAGGCCGGCGGCCTGGCGGTGGGCAAGTTCGGCAACGCGACCCTGACCTACGAGGAGCTCTTCGCATGAGTGCGCCGGGCCGCTCCCAAGCACTCATTCCGGAGCACGCAGTGCGGAGGATTTCCCAATGAGCACGAAGATCGTCGTCACCGGCGCGGCCGGCATGATCGGCAGCAACATCGTCCACGGCCTGAACGCCATCGGCATCGACGACGTGATCGCCGTCGATGACCTGACCGACGGCCCGAAGTACCGCAACCTGCTGGGCGCAAAGATCAGCGACTACTTCGACAAGAGCGACTTCTACACCCGCTTCGCACGCGGCGAGTTCGGCAAGGTCGAGGCCGTGCTGCACCAAGGCGCCTGCTCCGACACCATGGAGCACAACGGGCGCTACATGCTCGACACCAACTACCGCTGCTCGAAGGATCTGCTCGACGCCTGCCAGGCGCAGGGCGTGCGGTTGCTCTACGCCTCGTCGGCCGCCACCTACGGCGGCAGCGACACCTTCCGCGAAGACCCACAGTTCGAAAAGCCGCTCAACGTCTACGGCTACTCCAAGCTCCTCTTCGACAACGTCGTGCGCCGCATGCTGGCCACGAGCAAGAGCCAGGTCGCCGGCTTCCGCTACTTCAACGTCTACGGCCCGCGCGAGCAGCACAAGGCGCGCATGGCGTCGGTCGCTTTCCACAACTTCAACGAGTTCCGCGAGAAGGGCCGTGTGCGCCTTTTCGGCCCCTACGGCGGCTACAACGCGGGCGAGCAATCGCGCGACTTCATCTCGGTCGACGACGTGGTGGCGGTGAACCTGTGGTTCCTGCAGCACCCCCAGAAGAGCGGCATCTTCAACCTCGGCACCGGCCGCGCACAGCCTTTCAACGACGTGGCCGCGGCCGTCGTCAACGCCTCGCGGGGCCTGAAGGGCGAGGCCTCGCTGTCGCTCACGGAGCTGGTGACGAAGGGCTTCATCGAGTACTTCGACTTCCCCGAGGCGCTCGTCGGAAAGTACCAGTGCTATACCCAGGCCGACATGACGCAGCTGCGTACCGCCGGATGCGACCACCGCTTCGCCGATGTCACGACTGGCGTCACGCGCTACGTGCAATGGCTCAGCCAACAGCCGGCCTGACCTCCCCTATTCGCTTGACCCCCTTTCGTCGGCGTCCCTGAAGGGGAAAGACTTCCACACACCCCCTGGCTACAGTGCCGCCAGGGGTGCAGAACGGCTGCTCCCCGTCCACAACCAAGACGATCAAAAGGGAGTTCATCACCATGTTCAAGAAGCTGATCTGCACGCTCGCCATGCTGTTCGCTGCGGCCACTGCATTCGCCGCCGTCGACGTCAACAAGGCCGACCAGGCCGCGCTCGAATCGGTCAAGGGCATCGGCACCAAGGTGTCCGTGCGCATCCTCGACGAGCGTAAGAAGGGCCAGTTCAAGGACTGGGCCGACCTGATGACGCGCGTGAAGGGCATCAAGAGCGGCGCCGCTGCCCGCCTGTCGAAGGAAGGCCTGACGGTCAACGGCGCGACCTACGCGCCCGCCGCGGCTGAAAGCAAGACGACCCCGGCAAAGAGCAGCAAGTAAACCGATCTGATCGCTGTCATCGAAGGCCCGCCGCGCTCACGCGCCGCGGGCCTTGCTCATTTCAAACACACCTCATTCCAGCTCGGCCGTCTGGAAGTCGGTGTCGGGCACTGGCCCACGCCGCTCGCGCCGGCGCTCCCAGCCGAAGAAGCCGGTCACCTCATCGCGACGCGCCATGGTGTCGGTCCAGCCGAGAGACACCAGCTCGCGGGTGTAGGCCTGCTCGAACAAGAGGTAGCTCGCAAGCGCCGCGCCACGGGTATCGCTTCCTTTGCCACTCACGCCGATGCCGCGCAGCAGCGCGCGGATGGAGGTGGGCAAGGCGTTGACATGCTTGGCCGCCAGGTCGTCCAGCCGCAACGAGGGGGCGATCACCAGCACCTCGATCGGCCGCAGGCTGGTGTTCGCCAGAGCTTCGGGTGGCAACAGCGAGAGGGTGTTGTTGATGCGCTGCAGGCGCTCCACGTCAACCGCGAGCGCGTCGAGGAAAATGTTCGACAGCGCATGGCCGGCGATCTGCGCGAAGTTCGGGTATGCGCCGCTGACCTTGCGCCGCCCCGGCGGCTCGTGCATGCGGCCGGCACCGATCACGAGGATGCGCCGCGCGCCCAGGTGCACCGCCGGCGAAATGGGCGCCGACTGGCGCATGGAGCCGTCGCCGAAGTATTCGGTGACACCGTCGAAGTCGAGCGGCACTGCTGGGAACACGAAGGGAATCGCCGCCGACGCCAGCAGGTGCGGCACCGTGATCGGCGAGCGCACGGCGACACGCTGCGAGCGGTTCCAGGGGGCGAACTCCTGCAGTGCGTCGTAGAAGGTGACGTGCGTGCCCGAGCTGTAGCTCGACGCCGTGATGGCCAACGCCTGCAGGTGGCCCGACCGCATCACCTCGGGCAAGCGATCCACGGCCACCATCTCGTTGAGCAACTGCTCCAGCGGGCTGTTGTCGAGCAGCGAGCGCAGACGGGCCCGGCGCCAGCGCGCGATCACCCAGCCGAGCGACATCATCGTGAGCCAGCGCGCGCCGGTGCGGATGACACCCAGTGCGTCGCTGCGGTAGACCTGCTCGGCGCGGAAGTTCTCCCACACGTGGGCGAGCGCCTTGACCGCGCCGTCGAAGTCATCGCAATGCGTCGCCAGGGCAGCCGCGTTGATCGCCCCGGCCGAGGTCCCGGTGATGACGGGAAATGGGTTGCCGTACTGCCAGGGCGCGGCATCTCGCCGGATCTTCGCCACCGCCTTCAGCACACCCACCTGGTAGGCGGCCCGCGCGCCGCCGCCGGTGAGGATCAAGCCAGTCGTTGGATTTGTCTCAGGCATGCGCCGCAGTGTAGGCACGCCCTCCGCGGCAGAAGATCAGGGGCTGCCCTTGAACGTGGCGAGGACGCCACCGGACGGGGCCGTGCCGATCACTCGTAAACGACCTTGGCCTTGCCGTGGCTGCCTTCACGCCAGCGCTGCAGCGCCTCGTCGGTGGGGTAGAAGCGGCCCTCTTCGCCGAGATCGAGTTCGCCGCTCGCGGCCTCGCGCTGCAGCACCAGGCGCACGCCCAGGCCCTGCGCGACCGTACCCTGCTCGGTGTTGATGCGCCGGCTCGGGAACTCGCGCAGCACCTCGGCCACCGGCGGCACGCTGCCGTTGACCTCGACCCGCAGGTACTTGCCGAACTTGCAGCGCGCGGTGGCCAGGTCCCACACCTGCTGGATGTTGAAGCGCAGGCCGCCCGAGAAACGATCGGGCTGCACCTTGCCGGTGGCGATCACCAGCTCGTCGTCTTTCAGCAGGTCCTTATTGGCGTTGAGCACGTCTTCGTTGACCACCGACTCGATCGCCTCGCTCTTGTCGTCGAGCTTGAAGATCGCCACCCGCCCGCGCTGGCCGTTGATGACCCGCAGGTCGCCGATGATGCCGGCCAGCACCTGGGGCTCGCGCGAATCGATGATGTCGGCGATGCGGCGCTTGGCGAAACGGCGCACCTCGTCTTCGCTCTGGTCGAAGAGGTGGCCCGACAAGTAGAAGCCGAGCGCCACTTTCTCGAGGCTCAGGCGCTCCTTGATGCTCCAGGGGGCGGCCTGCACCAGCTCGGGCTCCTGCGTGGACGCGGCATGCGAGTCGCCGAAGTCGAAGAGCCCGCCCTGGTCGGCGTGTGCCGCCTGCGTGTCGGCGTAGTCGAAGGCGAGGCCGATGCTGGCCACCGCCATCGAACGCTCGGGGTGCAGCTGGTCGAAGGCACCGGCCTTGATCAAGGCCTCGACCGTCCGCTTGTTGATGCGGCCACGGTCGACCCGCGCGCAGAAGTCGAAGAGGCTCTTGAACGGGCCACCGTCCTTGCGCGCCTGGATGATCGCCTCGATGGCACTCTGGCCCGTGCCCTTGATGGCCCCCAGCCCATAGCGCACCACCTTGTCGGCCACCGGCTCGAAGCGGTAGTTGCCGGTGTTGATGTTCGGCGGCTCGAAGGTGAGGCCGAGGTTCTGCACCGCGTCGTCGTAGAAGATCTTGAGCTTGTCGGTGTCGTCGAGCGCGACGCTCATGTTGGCCGCGGTGAATTCGGCCGGGTAATGCGCCTTGAGATATGCGGTGTGGTACGCGAGCAGCGCATACGCCGCGGCGTGCGACTTGTTGAAGCCGTAGCCCGCGAACTTCTCCATCAGGTCGAAGATCTCGTTGGCCAGCGGCTCGGGGATGTTGTTCTTGGCCGCACCCTCGGCGAAGGTCGCGCGGTGCGCCACCATCTCCTCGAGCTTCTTCTTGCCCATCGCACGGCGCAGCAGGTCGGCGCCGCCGAGCGAGTAGCCGCCCAGGCGCTGCGCCACCTGCATCACCTGCTCCTGGTAGACCATGATCCCGTAGGTCTCCTTGAGCACCTCTTCCATCATCGGGTGCGGGTACTCCACCTCCTCGCGGCCATGCTTGCGCGCGCAGAAGCTCGGAATCAGGTCCATCGGGCCCGGCCGGTAGAGCGCCACGAGCGCGATGATGTCCTCGAAGACGCTGGGCTTGGCATCGCGCAGCATGCGCTGCATGCCCGACGATTCCAGCTGGAACACGGCGACCGTCTTGCCCTCGCTCATCAGCCGGTAGGCGGCGCGGTCATCGAGCGGGATGTTCTCGAGCGCGAAACTTTCCTGGCCTGGGCGGCGGGCGCGGATGTAGTCCTTCGCGAGTTCCAGGATGGTGAGCGTGGCGAGACCCAGAAAGTCGAACTTCACGAGGCCGATGGCCTCGACGTCGTCCTTGTCGTATTGGCTCACCGCCGAGTCGCTGCCCGGCTGCATGTAGAGCGGGCAGAAGTCGGTGATCTTGCCGGGCGCGATCAGCACGCCACCGGCGTGCATGCCGATGTTGCGCACCATGCCTTCCACCCGTTCCGCGAGCGCGAGGAGTTCGGCGACTTCTTCCTCGTTCTGCTCGCGCTGCTCGATCTCGGGGGCTTCGACCCGCGCGTAGATGAGGCCGGGGTCGGGCTTGTCGCCTGGGCGCGCGAGCGTCACCGTCTTGCCGGGCGGCGCCGGCACGAGCTTGGCGATGCCGTCGACGTGGCCGTAGCCCATGCCGAGCACACGGCCCACGTCGCGCAGCGCGGCTTTGGCGGCCATGGTGCCGAAGGTCGCGATCTGGCTCACGGCATCGCGGCCGTACTTGTCCTTCACGTAATCGATCACCCGGTCGCGGTTGCCCTGGCAGAAGTCGATATCGAAGTCGGGCATCGACACCCGCTCCGGGTTCAGGAAGCGCTCGAACAGCAGGTTGTAGCGCAGCGGGTCGAGGTCGGTGATCTTGAGCGCGTAGGCCACCAGCGAGCCGGCCCCCGAGCCCCGGCCCGGGCCGACCGGGCAGCCGTTGTTCTTGGCCCAGTTGATGAAGTCGGCCACGATGAGGAAGTAGCCGGGGAAGCCCATCTTCAGGATGGTGTTCAGCTCGAACTCCAGCCGCTCCACGTAGCGCGGCATCTGCTTCTCGCGCTCGGCCGCATCGGGGTACAGATGGAGCATCCGCTCTTTCAGGCCTTCGTGCGAGGCATAGCGGAAGTAGGCCTCGGGCTCCATGCGCTCGCGCCTGCCGTCGATCTCGACTTCAGGCACCGGGAAATCGGGCAGGCGCGGCTTGCCGAGCACGAGCGAAAGGCTGCAGCGCTTGGCGATCTCGACCGTGTTGTGGATGGCGCTCGGGATGTCGGCGAAGAGTGCCTCCATCTGCGCCTGCGACTTGAAATATTGCTCGCGCGTGAAGCGCTTGATGCGGCGCGGGTTGGTCAGCGTCTCGCCTTCGGCGATGCAGGTGCGGGCCTCGTGGGCTTCGAAGTCTTCCGGCGTCTGGAACTGCACCGGGTGGGTGGCGACCACCGGCAGCTTCAGCTGTGCGGCGAGCGGCACGGCGGCGCGCACGTGCGCTTCGTTGGTCGGCTGGCCGGCACGCTGCAGCTCGATGTAGAAGCGCTGCGGAAAGATGGCCGCCAGCCGTTGTGCCACGGCCGAAGCCCGCGCGTTGTCTTGCGCCATCAGCGCTTGGCCGACCGGGCCGAAGCTTTCGGCACCCGAAAGCGCGATGAGGCCGCCGTTCAAGGCGCTGAGCCACTCCCACTTCAGCAGCGCCTGGCCACGCACCGAGGGGTCCAGCCAGCCGCGCGACAGCAGCTCGCACAGGTTCAGGTAGCCCGTCTTGCTCTGCACCAGCAGCACGATGCGGCTCGGCTGCTTCTCGCCGTCGGTCGGCTCCAGCCACACGTCGGCGCCGATGATGGGCTTGACGCCCTTCTTGCGCGCGGCGTTGTAGAACTTGATGCCGCCGAAGATGTTCGACAGGTCGGTGATGGCCAGAGCCACCTGGCCATCCTTGGCTGCGGCCCCCACGACTTCGTCGATGCGCAGGGTGCCGTCGACAACTGAAAACTCGGTGTGGGTGCGCAGGTGTACGAAGGCCATCGGGCGATTTTAGAGAGGGCGAGCCTCCTTAAAATCGCCAACGTGTCAGCAGTATTGAACATCTCCTCCTACCTCTTCGTGCCCTTGACGGACACGCTCGCGCTGCGCGAGAGCATCCGCTCACAAGCCGCCGAACGGCAGCTGAAAGGCACCGTCTTGCTGGCGGAAGAAGGCATCAACCTCTTCCTCGCGGGGTCCGCCGAGGCCGTGCGTGGCTTTGTCGCCTGGCTGAAGCAGGACGCGCGATTTTCGGAACTGGCACCCAAGGAAAGCTGGTCCGACCATGTGCCCTTCGGCAAGCTCCTGGTGAAGGTCAAGCGCGAGATCATCCGCATGAACCACCCGACGATTCGCCCGCAAGCGGGGCGTGCGCCGGCGGTCGATGCGAAGACGCTCGCCCGATGGCTCGATGCCGGTGTCGACGACGAGGGCCGCCCGGTCGTCACGCTGGACACCCGCAATGCCTTCGAGGTGGGCTATGGCAAGTTCCGCCACGCGATCGACTGGAACATCACCAAGTTCACCGAGTTCCCCGCCCAGGTGCAGGCGCACCGTGATGAACTGAAAGGCAAGCGTGTGGTGAGCTACTGCACCGGTGGCATCCGCTGCGAGAAGGCGGCGATCTACATGGCCGAGGCGGGCATCGAACACGTGGTGCAACTTGAAGGCGGCATCCTCAAGTACTTCGAGGAAGTCGGCGGCCAACACTACGAAGGCGGCTGCTTCGTGTTCGACGAGCGCGAGTCGCTGGACCCGAAGCTCGCCCCCATTCAGGCGTTGAGCGCCCCCAGCACCTCGGAGTGAAACTCGCGCTGGTACAGGATCCAGATCACGCCTGCCGTGGCGCAGACGAAGATCAGCGGTGAGAAGAACCAGCCCACCGCGGCGAACGCGAGGTAGTAGGCCCGCAAGCCATCGTTGAAGGTCTCAGCCGCCATGCCCACCACGCGGCCCGCCTTGTCGGCAAAGGCCCTGCGTTCTGCGTCGCCGGCGTCTCCCATTTGTTCGAACTGCTTGGCCTCGGGCGCCGCGGCGATCATCAACGCGCCGAAGGTGTATTGCCGCATCGACCAGGTGAAGCGAAAAAACGCATAGACGAAGACCACGAGCAGCAGCACCAGCTTCAACTCGAAGATCAGAACCGACGTACGCGCGGCAAACGGGATGTCGCGCACCAGGTCGCTCGCCTTGTCACCGGCGCTGAGCGCGGCCAGCAAGCCACCGATCAGCAGGATGGTGGTGGACGCGAAGAAGGAGGGGCTGGTGGAGAGGTTCTGGATCACCACGCCGTCGATCACGCGCACGTCGCGGTAGGTGGTCTGCAACATCCACAGCCGCCGGTAACGGTTGGTGGTGGCCAGCACCGACGGACGGGTCTGTGAGCGGTCCTTGGCGAACCAGGCGTAGCCCGACCAGCCAATGAAAAAGGCCGCCAGCGCGGCCCAATCGCCCCAGGGGAGGATGCTGAAGACCTTGATGACCGTGTCCATGCGGGCACTGTATCAAGGCCGTCAGGCATGCGGCTTACGGCGCGAGGTCGAACACCAGCACCTCGGCGTCCTGGCCCTGCTCGAGCTTGAGCAGGTCTTCGCGCTGCAGCACCACCGCGTCACCCGCCTGCGCCGCGTGACCGTTGACCTGCACGTTGCCACGCACCACGTGCACGTAGGTGTGACGACCTGGGTCGAGCTTCAGTTCGGCGCGCTCGTCGCCGTCGAACAGGCCGGCTCGCAGCGCCGCATCGGCATGGATGGTCACCGAGCCTTCGCGCCCGTCACGGCTCGCCACCAGCGCCAGCTTGCCGCGCTTGCTGGCCGCGGTGAAATGCTTCTGCTCGTAGCCGGGCTTGATGCCGCGCTCGTCCGGGATGATCCAGATCTGCAGGAAGTGCGTGGTCTGGCCCTTCGCGTGGTTGAACTCGCTGTGTTGCACACCGGTGCCGGCGCTCATGCGCTGCACGTCGCCGGGCACGATTTCGGTGCCGTTGCCCATGCTGTCCTTGTGGCCCAGCGCGCCATCGAGCACATACGAGACGATCTCCATGTCGCGGTGGCCGTGCGTGCCGAAGCCGGTGCCGGGGGCGATGCGGTCTTCGTTGATGACGCGCAGGTTACCCACGCCCATGCGCTCGGGGTTGTAGTAGTCGGCGAACGAGAAGCTGTGGAAGGACTTGAGCCAGCCGTGGTCGGCATAGCCGCGTTCGGAGGATTTGCGCAGAGTGATCATGTGTGTCGTTCCTTTCTGGGAAGGAATGTTGAGCCTCACGAGCCGGTGCACAGCCGATGCCGCTTGAAGCGTTCATTCAAATAAGATGAACCCATGCTGAACGCCCGCAATGTGCTCACCCCCGAGGCCCTGGCCATGATGGACGTCATCGCCCGCACCGGCAGCTTTGCGGCGGCAGCCCGCGAGCTGGGCAAGGTGCCCTCGGCCCTGACCTACAACGTGCGCCAGCTCGAAGACGCGCTCGACGTGCTGCTCTTCGACCGCCGCTCGCGCCAGGCGCGGCTCACCGCCGCGGGCGAGGAGTTGCTCAACGAAGGCCGGCGCCTGCTGGAGCAGGTCGACGCGGTCGCCAACCGTGTGAAGCGTGTCGCCACTGGCTGGGAAACTCAGCTCACCGTGGCCGTCGACGGCGCGATCTCCCGCGTGACCATGTTCGAGATCTGCGAGGCCTTCTACGCGCAATGCCCGCGGGGTGACGACCCCGAGCGCAGCGGCCCCGGCACCCGGCTGCGCCTGCGCAACGAGATCCTGGCCGGCACCTGGGAGGCGTTGGTCAACGGCCAGGCGGACCTCGCCATCGGCGTCGGCATGGAGCAGACACCACCCGCCGGCGTGCAGCTGCAGGCGCTCGGCACCCTGCCCTTCGTCTTCGTCGTCGCGCCCCACCACCCGCTGGCGGCGCTGACGCATGCGATCACCGATGCCGAGCTGATGCGCCACCGCGCCGTGGCCGTGGCCGACTCGGCCCAGCGTCTCGCCCCGCTCACCGTCAACCTGCTGCCGGGGCAGGACGTGTTCACGGTGAGCACCATGCCCGCCAAGATCGAGGCCTTGCTGCGCTGCATGGGCTGCGGCTTCATCCCCGAGCCGATGGTGCGCGAGCACATCGAGGCCGGGCACCTGGTGGCGAAGACGGTGCAACGACCGCAGCTCAACGCACGCATGGGCTACGCCTGGCGCGGCGCCGCGACGGGCACGGCCCGCAAGCCGCAGATGGGCCTGGCCCTGCGCTGGTGGCTCGATCAGCTGGAGAGCCCGACCACGCGCAAAGCGCTTCTGCAGCGACACGCCAGCCGGGTGCCGCTCGGCAGCCTGTGAAGGTGTGAGCGCGCGCGTGGCGTACCGCGGCCGTTTCGCACCGTCGCCCACCGGGCCCTTGCACGCGGGCTCGCTGGTGGCGGCGCTTGCGAGCTGGCTCGACGCGCGGGCGCAGGGCGGCGCATGGCTGGTACGCATCGAAGACGTGGACACGCCGCGTTGTGTGCCCGGGACCGACGCACTCATCCTGCAGCAACTCGCAGCCTGCGGGCTGCTGCCCGATGAGCCCCCCGTGTGGCAATCGCAGCGCGCAGGGCTCTACCAGCCGGCCCTCGACACGCTGCTCGCACAAGGCGCCGCCTACCCCTGCGGCTGCTCGCGCAGCGACATCGAACGGGCCCTCGCCGCCTCGGGCCGCAGCAAACCGCGCCACGGCGAACTCGTCTACCCCGGTACCTGCCGCGCCGGCCTGCACGGCAAGCCGGCGCGCGCCACGCGATGCCTCGCCACCACCCCCGAGGGCCACGACCTGCAGGTCCTCTGGCTCGACCGGCGCCTCGGCGCGCAGCAGCAGAACCTCACGCAAGAAGTCGGCGACTTCGTGCTCAAGCGTGCCGACGGGCTGTGGAGCTACCAGCTGGCCGTCGTCGTCGACGATGCCGCACAAGGCATCACCCACATCGTGCGCGGCGAGGACCTCGCCGACAACACGCCGCGCCAGATCCACCTGCAACGGCTGCTCGGCGTGCCGACGCCGGTCTACCTGCACACTCCACTCGTGCGTGGAGCCAACGGCGAGAAACTCTCGAAGCAGAACGGCGCTCAGGCGCTCGACCTGCGCGACCCGCTGCTCGCGCTGCGCGACGCAGCCCGTGTGCTCGGGTTGCCCGACCTGGCCTCACCCCAGCCCGAGTGGCTCGCGGCGATGGTGCGCGCCTGGCAGGCTCAGCGTGGCGCCGACAGCACCAGATCGACCCAGGCGACGTAGCTGTTGACCCAGGTCTGCAGGAAGGCTCGCTTCTTCTCGTCGGTCACAGTGCCGGCATCGTCGACCAGGTTCTCGCTGTACTGCACATAGCCTTCGGGCTGGTTGAGCAGCGGCACGTCGAGGTAGGCCAGCACGTTGCGCAAGTGCTGCTGGGCCATCGCGGTGCCGATCGCACCGCCCGAGGTGCCGATCACCGCACCCGGCTTCTTCGCGAATGCATTCTTGCCGTAAGGGCGGGAGGCCGTGTCGAGCGCGTTCTTCAGCACGCCCGGGATCGAGCGGTTGTATTCCGGCGTGACGAAGAGCAGCGCATCGGCCGCACCCACCTCGCGCTTCAGGCGCAGTGCGGGTTCGGGCATGTCGTTGTCGCGATCCTGGTTGTAGAGCGGCAGGTCGGCGATGTTGAGCTGCTCGAAGCTGAAGCGCGCAGGTGCCAGCTTGGCGATGGCATCGGCGAGCTTGCGATTGATCGAGTCCTTGCGCAGGCTTCCGACGAGCACTGCGACCTTGCGTTTGTCCTGAGCCATGTCACGCCCCTTTCATTCCTGAGGGGCTCACTCTAGTGAGCGCGGCGCCGCACCCGCGACGACACCGGCATTGCCCACGGCACCGGGGCGGGATTGAACTGCGACGACCCGCGGTTAGCATTCGGCCTCACCTCCACTCCCGCGAGCCCACCGCCATGCAAACCACCACCTCCGGCCTGCAATACGAAGACACCACCGTCGGCACCGGCGCCGAAGCCCAGGCCGGCCAGCACGTGACCGTGCACTACACCGGCTGGCTGTACAGCAACGGCGTGAAGGGCGCCAAGTTCGACAGCAGCAAGGATCGCCGTGATCCGTTCGACTTCGGCCTGGGTGCCGGCATGGTGATCCGCGGCTGGGACGAAGGTGTGCAAGGCATGAAGGTCGGCGGCACCCGAGTGCTCATCATCCCCCCCGAGCTCGGATATGGTGCACGCGGCGCCGGCGGCGCGATCCCGCCCAACGCGACGCTGATGTTCGAGGTCGAGCTGCTGGGCGTCTGACGCATCACACCACAGCCCTCCTACAGACGAAGACACGTCGAGGCCCCACACTGCGGCCTCGTTTTCGAGGAGGGCTCATGCCCGTCAAGTACGACATCGTCCACACGACGACCTACAGCTATTCCAAGCCGGTGACCTTCGGCGAGCACAGGGTGATGTTCCGGCCGCTCGAAAGCCACGACCTGCGCGTGCTGGCGACCGACCTCGTCGTCAGCCCCGACGCCAACATCCGGCTGATCCAGGACCAGTTCTCCAACTCGGTGGCACTGGTGCGGCCGCAGAGCGATGCGGCCGAGTTGAAGATCGTGTGCTCGTTCACCATCGAGCATGCGCACAGCAACAACCTCGAGCTGCCGCTGTCGCCTTCGGCCGAGTTCTTCCCGTTTGCCTATTCGGTGGACGAGCGATTCGACCTCGAGCATTTCCTGAGGCCGCACTACGACGACCCCGACGGGAAGCTCACCGCCTGGGCGCGCCAGTTCATGAACCCCGATGGCCCGACCGGCACGCGTGACCTGCTGGTCAAGATGAACCAGCACATCCGCGACAACCTGACCTACACCGCACGCAACGAGGAAGGCACGCAGACACCGCTGGAAACGCTCGAGAAAAACAGCGGCAGCTGCCGCGACTTCGCCCTGCTGATGATGGAGGCGGCCCGGCGCCTGGGGGTGGCGACACGGTTCGTGTCGGGCTACCTGTACGACCCGGCGCTCGACGAGGCCAACGCAGAAGCCGAGCCGAATGTGGTCGGCGCGGGGTCGACCCATGCCTGGCTTCAGGCCTACCTGCCCGGCGCGGGCTGGGTGCCGTTCGACCCGACCAACAACCTGCTCGGGGGTTACCAGCTGCTGCGGGTCGGCGTGGCGCGCGACCCGAAACAGGCCTCGCCTGTCTCGGGCAGCTGGATCGGCGAACCGGCGTCCTACCTCGGGATGAAGGTGGACGTGAGCGTCAAGCGCGTGGCCTGACGCGGGTCTCGCTCAGCGGCTGAAGCCGCCCTGGCGCGGTCGCTGCGGCTTGTTGAAGCCGCCCTTGGCCGGGGCAACACCCTTGCGCGGGGCTGGCGCGAAGCCTTGCGTCTTGCGCTCGATCGGCGCGCGGTCGAAGGCGCCGCGACCGGCATGGGCCTGCTGGCCGTGGGGCACGAAGCCGCCGTTGTCACGGCGTGCGTCCTGGTGGCCGCGGTCGTTGCGCTCGAAAGGCGTCCACTCGCGCGGCGCAAAACCGTCACCACGCTGCTGGTGCGCAGGCTTGCCGAAAGGCTTGCTGCCGAACGGCTTGCCACCGAACCCGCCCTTGCCATGGCCTTGGCCGTGACCATGACCGTGGTGCGACGGCTTGCCGCCGAAGCGGCCTTCCGGGCGTTGCGGGAAAAGGCGCGGCTCCGGCTGCTTGGGCTCCAGGCCGGTGATGGTCGCCACCGGGATGTTCTGGGTCGTGAAGTGCTGGATGCGGCGGATCATGCCGCTGTCCATGCGCTCGGCGAGCGTCACCGCCAGGCCATTGCGCCCGGCGCGACCAGTTCGGCCGATGCGGTGCACGTAGTCTTCGGCCTTCATCGGCAGGCCGTAGTTAATGACGTGGCTGATGGTCGGCACGTCGATGCCACGGGCGGCCACGTCAGTGGCCACCAGCACGCGCAGCTGGCGGTTGCGCAGGCCTTGCAGCACGCGGGTGCGGCGGCCTTGCGGCATGCCACCGTGCAGCGCGGCGACCGAGTGACCCATGTCGGCCAGGCGATCGGCCAGCCAGTCGGCGTCACGCTGGGTGCTGGTGAACACCACAGCCTGTTCCATTTCCTTCTCGGTCAGGATGTGGTCGAGCAGCGCATCCTTGTGCGACTTGTTGTCGGCCCAGTGCAGGCGCTGTTCGATGTTTTCGTGGGTGTCGGTATGCGAGGCGATCTCGATGCGCTGCGGGTCGCGCAGCAGATCTTGCGCCAGCCGTCCGACGTGGCCGACGAAGGTGGCGCTGTACATCACCGTCTGGCGGCCTTCCGGCAGGTGGTCGACCACGGTGCGGATGTCGTCGATGAAGCCCATGTCGAGCATGCGATCGGCCTCGTCGAGCACCAGCATCTCGACGTTTTCGAGGATGGCCTTGCCGCTCGTCAAGTGGTCGAGCAGGCGGCCGGGGGTGGCGATCATGATGTCCAGCGGGCCGCGCAGGGCCTTGAGCTGGGCGCCATACGGCACACCACCGACGACCGTGGTGCAGCGCAGGCCCTGCACATGGCGGCCGTAGGTCACCGCGGCCTTGTCGACCTGCATCGCCAGTTCACGCGTGGGAGCGAGCACCAGGATGCGCGGACCGTAGACCACGCCCTTTTCGCGGCGCTTGGCGTTGTCGCCGCGGGCCGCAAGGATGCGCTGCAGCGCGGGCAGGATGAAGGAAGCGGTCTTGCCGCTGCCGGTGCTGGAGGCGACCATCAGGTCGCAGCCTTCCAGGGCGGGCGGAATCGCGCTGGCCTGCACTTCGGTCGGCTCGGTGTAGCCGGCGTCGGTGAGGGCACGGGTGATGGCCGGATTCAGGCCCAGGGTGTCAAAGCTCATCGTCTTCTTTCTCGAAACAAAGCACTGCCTGCGCGACGAGCGCAGAGCAGCACCACGCGCAGCCACAGTGGGCTCGCAGGTGAAGTCGCTGGGGAGAAGGTCCGAACCAAACCCGGCACGAAGGCCGGCGGTGGGGATCAGGAACAGTCAAAGCGACGGCATCGCCGCCAACCATTCCCTGGCACTACGCCGTGGGGTTCGAACAGGCCGCACAGCACTGGGCTGTGGGAAGACTCGATGAGGTCAGAGGGGATGAACGAAACGCCAGAGCACCAAATCAAACTTCCAGGCTCAGGCGAAGCGCGGATTCTAGCAGCGGCCTCGGGTTTCCACGAAGCCTTTTGTATCGCCAGGGACTATTTCACCAAGAAGTGCTCGCGGTAGTACACGAGTTCGTCGATCGACTCGTGGATGTCGGCGAGCGCGGTGTGCGCCTGCGCCTTCTTGAAGCCGGTGAGGATCTCGGGCTTCCAGCGCTTGGCCAGTTCCTTGAGCGTGCTGACGTCGAGGTTGCGGTAGTGGAAGAAGTCTTCCAGCGCCGGCATGTAGTTGGCGAGGAAACGCCGGTCCTGGCAGATGCTGTTGCCGCACATCGGCGACTTGCCCTTGGGCACGTAGCGCTTGAGGAACTCGATCATCTGCGCCTCGGCGCTCTTCTCGTCGATGGATGAGGCCTTCACGCGGTCGATCAGCCCGCTCTTGCCGTGCGTTCCCTTGTTCCAGGCATCCATCGCGTCGAGCGTCGCGTCGCTCTGGTGCACCGCGAACACCGGGCCTTCGACCCGTTGGGTCAGGTTGGCGTCGGTCACCACCACCGCGATCTCGATGATGCGGTCGGTGTTGGGGAACAGGCCGGTCATCTCGAGGTCGATCCAAATCAGGTTCTGGTCGCTGCTGGGCAGGTTGGGGTTGGTGGTGGTCTCGTCGGTCATGCGGATCTCCTTCTTGCGGGCATTCTCGCAGCCTACACTTCCGATCCATATGCAAAGCACCGCCCTGACCCTGCTCTTCGCCGCCGCGCTGGTCGCCTCGCTGCTGGTGAAGTTCTGGCTGACCACCCGCCAGATGCGCCACGTAGCGGCCCACCGCGATGCGGTGCCTGCCGCCTTCGCGCAGACCATCACGCTCGCCGCGCACCAGAAGGCCGCCGACTACACGCTGGCCAAGGGGCGCTTCGGCCTGCTGAGCACCGCCTTTGGCGCTGCGGTGCTCCTGGGTTGGACGCTGCTCGGCGGCCTGGATGCCCTCAACGTGGCCGTGCGCGATGCCATCGAGCCCCGCTTCGGCGGCATGGCCTACCAGCTCGCACTGCTCGCCGCGTTCGCCTTCATCGGCGGACTGCTCGACCTGCCGTTCGAGCTGTACAGCACCTTCCGCCTCGAGCAACGGTTCGGCTTCAACCGCATGACCTGGAAGCTCTACATGGCCGACATGGTCAAGGGCGTGATCGTCGGTGTGCTGATCGGCTTGCCGATCGCCGCGCTGATCCTCTGGCTGATGGGAGCGGCCGGCACGCTTTGGTGGTTGTGGGCCTGGGGCGCGTGGATGGGTTTCAACCTGCTGATCCTCGTGCTCTACCCGACCGTCATCGCGCCGCTTTTCAACAAGTTTCAGCCGCTGGCCGACGAGTCGCTCAAGGCACGCGTGCAGACGCTGATGCAGCGCTGCGGCTTCCAGGCCAAGGGCCTCTTCGTGATGGACGGCAGCAAACGATCGGCCCACGCCAACGCCTATTTCACCGGTCTCGGTGCCGCCAAGCGCGTGGTCTTCTTCGACACGCTGCTCAACAAGCTGACGCCAGGGGAAGTGGAGGCGGTGCTGGCCCACGAACTCGGCCACTTCAAGCACAAGCACGTGACCAAGCGCATGCTGTCGATGTTTGCGATGAGCCTGGCGGGTTTTGCGCTGCTGGGATGGCTGTCGAGCGAGGCCTGGTTCTACACCGCGCTCGGCGTGCAACCCTCGCTGGGCGCGCCGAACGATGCATTGGCCCTGCTGCTCTTCCTGCTGGTGGTGCCGGTGTTCGCGTTCTTCGTGTCACCACTTATCGCGCAGCTGTCTCGCAAGCACGAGTTCCAGGCCGATGCCTACGCTTGCGCGCAGGCGAGCGGCGACGACCTCGCCGCCGCGCTGCTCAAGCTGCACGAAGACAATGCCTCGACGCTGACCCCCGATCCGGTGTACGTTCGCTTCTATTACTCCCACCCGGCCGCGCTGGAGCGGCTGACCGCCATCCAGTCGCAAGCCAGCCTTCAAGCGAGTCGCGCATGACCCACCTGCAAAATCGCAAGTGCCAGCCGCTCAGCGGCGCTCCGATGAATGAGCGCGAGATTCACGATCACCTGGCTCAAGTGAGTGGGTGGCATCTGAACGGCGGTGCGATCGAGAAGACCTTCAGCTTCAAGAACTACCACGAGACCATCGCCTTCGTGAACGCGCTGGCCTGGATCTCCCACACCGAGGATCACCATCCTGACCTGGAGGTGAGCTACAACCGCTGCGTCGTCCGCTACAACACCCACTCGGTCGGGGGCATCTCGGTCAACGACTTCATCTGCGCGGCCAAGGCCGACGCGCTGGTGGCCTTTGTCGGCTGAAGCTCGACCTCGGCCTGGTGGTGGCCGGCTACGGTCGCCACTACGTGGTCGAGACCCCCGAAGGCCGGCGCGTCATCTGCCATCCGCGTGGCAAGAAAAGCGATTGCGTGGTGGGCGACCGTGTGCGCTGGCAGCCCACCGGCGATGAAGGCGTGATCGAGCACGTAGAGCCTCGCCGCAACCTGCTCTTCCGGCAGGACGAGTGGAAGACCAAGTCCTTCGCAGCCAACCTCGACCAGATCCTGGTGATGGTCGCCGCCGAGCCGGTGTTCAGCGAATCGCAGCTCGCCCGCGCGCTGATGGCGGCCGAGAGCGCAGGCATTGCAGCACGCATCCTGCTCAACAAGGCCGACCTGCCGCAGATCGCGTCAGCGCGCGAACGTTTGAAGCCCTATTCCGCCATGGGCTACGACGTGCGCGAGGTGGCGCTGAAAGCGCACCCCGACGAATCGCGCTCGGCGCTGCACTCGCTTCTGCAAGGCCAGGCGACGCTGGTGCTCGGGCCCAGCGGCACGGGCAAGAGCACGCTGATCAACCTGCTCGCACCCGACGCACGCGCCCAGGTGGGCGAGATCTCGCAAGCACTCAACTCGGGCAAGCACACCACCACCTCGACCCAGTGGTACTGGCTGGACGAAGGTCGCAGCACCGGTCTCATCGACTCACCCGGCTTCCAGGAGTTCGGCCTGCGCCAGATCAGCGCGCAAGACCTGCCCCGCCTGATGCCCGACCTGGCGGGCCCGTCGCAGCAGTGCAAGTTCTACAACTGCACGCACCTGCACGAGCCGGGTTGCGGGGTTCGGGCGGCACGCGCGGCGGGTGAAGTCAGCGAATCGCGCTACCGCATCTATTCGGAGCTGTTCGCCGAACTGTCGGCGCACCCCCGCTACTGATCAACCGATCAGGTTGGCCAGCGACAGCAACGCCAGCAGCAGCATCCACAGCACGACTGAGCGCCACACCAGACCGACGATGCTGCGCAGGTGGTCGAGCTGGGGCAACGCCCCGGGCGTGGAGCCTTCGGCGCCGGCGGTGTCTTCGCCCGCACCGCTGTCGAAGGTCTTGGAGCGGTCGGGGGTGACGCCCGGGGCGGCCGCTCCGCCAAGCTGGACACCGACCGCGCCCGCCGCCGCCGCGAGGATGATCCCCTCGTTGGCGTGTTTCCACAGGTGCGCATCACGGCGCCAGCACGCTGCGGCCTCCTCGAAGTTGCCGACCACGGCGAAGCCGAAGGCGGTGAGGCGCGCCGGGAGGTGGTCGACCAGACTGAACACCCGTTGGGAAAGCCCCAGCAAGCGCTCATTGCTGGGCACGCCCACCACCCGGCTCTTGAAGCCCCAGTAGCGGCTCGCGAACTCGGCCATGCGATACAGCACCGCCCCCGCAGGCCCGAACCCGAGCGTCGACAGCACCACGAACCAGAAGAAGACACCGAACACGTGCCGGTGCGCGGCCAACAGCGAATGCTCGATGACGTGGCGCAGCAGTTCCGTGCGCGGCAACTCGCTCGCATCCAGATGGCGCCATTCCGCGAGCAGGCTGCGTGCGGTGGCTTCGTCACCGCGCTGCAGCGCGTCACGGATGTCGGTGAAATAGTGGCTGAACTGGCGGAAGCCCATCGTCACGTAGAGCACGGCCACGTTCCACAGCAGGGCAGCGACGAAGCCGAATTCCGCGGCCACCAAATAGAGCCCCCAAGCCAACAACGCCGGCACCAGTGCCGTGACGCACCACACGACCCAGGCGTGGTGAGGCTGGCCGGCATCGAAATTGCGGCCAGTCCAGTGCATCCAGCCCCGCAAGGAATCGTGGACGAAGTTGACGCGCGGCAGTGGCTTGAGCTGCTCGATAAGGAGCGCGAACAAAACGGCGAAGAAACTCATGTGCCGCGGATGATAGCGGCGCGCCCCGACGCGCCGCTACGCGGCAAGGAAGCGGTAGAGGTTGCGCAACATCGCGGCCGTGGCACCCCAGACGAAATACTGCCGAGTCTGGCCCGCAGCATCGACACCGGTCCACGGCATCGAGAGGAATTCGCGCCGGACGCCGCCGGTTTCGACCGAGTGCCAGCGGTGGTTTGCCGGGTTCATCAGAAACGACAGCGGCACCTCGAACACCTCAGCCACCTCGAACGGGTCGGGGTTCAGGCCATAGCCCGACTGCAACACGCCCACGACCGGGGTCACGATGAATCCGGTGCCGGTGGTGTAGGTGGGCAATTGACCGATGACGTCAACGAACGTTGGTGCCAGCCCGATCTCTTCCTGCGCCTCACGCAGAGCGGTGGCCACGGCATCGGTGTCTTCCGGCTCGGCCCGCCCACCCGGGAAACTAACCTGTCCCGGGTGATCGTGCAGGTGGTCGGTGCGCTGGGTGAATAGCACGGCCAGGCCTTCGTCGCGCTGCGTCAGCGGGACCAGCACAGACGCACGGGTGGGCCGGCGTTCGATGAATTGCCGCTCGACCGCGATCTCGGGCGACCAGACCGGCGGCGTCACGAAGCGGCGGCGCAGCGCTTCGGCATGCAGTTGCTCCAACGAGACGGCGGGCAGGTGGTCGTCGATCGAGTCGACGGGCAAGGCGAGCGGATCGAAACTCAAGGCCATGGCGAATTGGAAACGAAAAAGCCGCCTCGTGAGGCGGCTTTGCGAGAGGGCTGATCCGTCAGACGGCAATCAGGCCAGCTTCTCCTTGATGCGAGCCGACTTGCCGGAACGGTCGCGCAGGAAGTACAGCTTGGCACGGCGCACATCGCCGCGGCGCTTGACTTCGATGTTCGAGATCAGCGGGCTGTACAGCTGGAACGTACGCTCCACGCCTTCGCCGCTGGAGATCTTGCGCACGATGAAGCTGGAGTTGAGGCCGCGATTGCGCTTGGCGATGACCACGCCTTCGTAGGCCTGGACCCGCTTGCGGGTGCCTTCAACGACGTTGACGCTGACGATCACGGTATCGCCAGGGGCGAACGCGGGGATCTTCTTGCCGAGGCGAGCAATTTCTTCTTGCTCGAGAGTTTGGATGAGGTCCACAGTTGACTCCTAGTGATCGTGCCGGCGCGGGTCTTGATTGATCTGGGTGGTCGGGTGACGCACCTCTTCCGGGGCAGAGGATCGAAAAGCCTGCGATTATAGCCCAAGCGAGAGCAGGTACTTCTCATCGGCGGCCGACAGCGCCCCGCGGGCGCGGGCGGCCTCGATCAGGTCGGGGCGGCGGCGCGCCGTCAATGCCAGCGACTGCTCACGGCGCCAGCGTGCGATGGCGGCATGGTGCCCCGAGAGCAGCACCGCAGGAACTGAAGCGGGGCCGTCTGGTGTCTCCAGCACTTCGGGGCGACTGTAGTGCGGGCAGTCGAGCAGGCCGTCGGAAAAGCTGTCCTGCTGATGGGACTGGGCATCGTTCAAGACCCCCTCCTGCAGGCGGGCCACGGCGTCCAGCAGGCTCAGGGCCGGGAGTTCACCGCCCGAGAGCACGAAGTCGCCCAGGCTCAATTCGACGTCCACGTGGCGGTCGATGAAGCGCTGGTCGATCCCCTCGTAGCGCCCGCAGAGCAGCACGGCACCCTCGCCTCGCGCGAATTCCTGCACGACAGCCTGGTCCAGACGGCAGCCCGTGGGTGTGAAATGCACCACACGCGCGTGGTCGCCGCGCGACGCGCGGATCGCCTCCAGCGCCCGCTGCAGCGGCTCCACCAGCATCACCATACCGGGGCCACCACCGTAGGGCCGGTCGTCGACACGCCGGTAATTGTTGTCAGCGAAGTCGCGCAGAGGCCAGAGCCGGACATCGACCTGGCCCGACTCGAATGCACGCCGCGTCACACCTTGCGTCAGGTGGGGCGTGAAAAGCTCGGGAAAGATCGTGACGACGTCGAAGCGCATGGGCGCGAACCTCAGTAGTCGAGACCCCAGTCGACGGTGATCAGCTTGTCGGCCGTCTTCACGTCGTCCACATAGGCCGAGACAAACGGCACAAGGCGCTCCTCGGCCTTGGGGTCGGCCGGCTGGATGCGCAAGACGCTGTGCGGGCCGGTGTCGATCAGACCGATGACGGTGCCCAGCGCTTCGCCCTGCCGGTTGACCACTGCCATGCCGATCAGGTCGACCCAGTAGTACTCGTCGGCATCTGCCGTCGGAAAGCTCGAACGCGCGATGAAGATGCGCCCGCCGCGCAAGGCTTCGGCCCCGCTGCGGTCGTCGACGTCCTGCACCTGGGCCACCACCACGTCGCCGTGGTCCTTGGCCTGGACGATCTTGAGCAAGGAGGGGAAAGCGCCACCCGGCTTGGCAGCTGCGGGCCGTTTGACGGCCGTGTCCTCGGGCGGCTGGAGGAACCAGCGCTTGGACGAGAACAATGCCTGAGGGTCAGATGCAAAAGGCTGGACCTTGATCCAGCCTTTCACACCCCACGCATCGACGATGCGACCCACCTCCACCGCGTCTTCAGGCCAGGCGTCGGCTGGGGTGCCGGCCGCCGGGGCGGTGGAAGCCACGGCCGTCGTCAGGCCGTCTTGGCCTTGGCGTCGGCCACCAGGCGCGCCACGGTCGGCGACAGCTGGGCGCCGTTGCCGGTCCAGTAGTCGACGCGATCGAAGGCCACGCGCAGCGGCTGCTCGGCGCCTGAAGCCACAGGGTTGTAGAAGCCGACGCGTTCGATGAAGCGGCCGTCACGACGGTTGCGCGAATCAGCGACGACGATGTTGTAGAACGGGCGCTTCTTGGCGCCGCCACGTGCGAGTCGAATCACGACCATGTTGTTTCCTCGATTCCTGACTACATCCACCGCACCACAGGAGACACTCAGGGCCAGGCAGATCGACAAGCAGAAGTGAGACTTCTGCCAAAAGGTTCGATGTCGTAGATACGCAGGCCCTGAGGTGATCTCCGGGCCCACCGCCATCGAAACCGCGCATTATAAACTCACTGGTTGCCTCGGCGCGCACGCGCGGCACCCGAAACGCGCAAGCGCTCACGCATGAACGCCTACAAATCCAAGACTCTGGCCGCCTGGCTGGCACTGATCGGTGGTGGCCTCGGCCTGCACCGCTTCTACCTCCACGGCTCGCGCGACACCTGGGGATGGCTTTGGCCGGTGCCCAGCCTTGTTGGCCTCTACGGTGTGCTGCGCGCCTACACGCTGGGGCAGGATGACCAGCTCTCCTGGGCGCTCGTGCCGCTGCTGGGCCTGGCGCTGGCCAGCGCCATGCTCGCCGGCATCGTCTACGGGCTGACGCCCGATGAGCAGTGGAACGCCCGCTACAACGCCAATGCCAGCCGGCAGCACGAGGCCGGTTGGGGCGTGGTGGTCGCGTTGGTGCTGTGCCTGGGGATCGGTGCGACCGTCCTGATGGCCACCATCGCCTACGGTGGCCAGCGCTACTTCGAGTATCAGGTCGAGGAAGGCCGCAAGATCAGCCAGTGACCGCGCGCATGCGCCTCACGGGAACAGCGTCAGGCTGATCCAGTAAAAGATGGCGGCCACGAAGGCCGAGGCCGGGATGGTGAAGACCCAGGCCCAGACGATGTTGCCGGCCACCCCCCAGCGCACCGAGGACGCACTGCGAACCGAGCCCACGCCGACGATGGCGCCGGTGATGGTGTGGGTAGTGGACACCGGCACGCCCAACCCGGTGGCCAGGAAGAGTGTCAATGCCCCGCCTGTTTCAGCGCAGAAGCCGCCGACCGGCTTGAGCTTGGTGATCTTCTGGCCCATCGTTTTCACGATGCGCCAGCCGCCGAACATCGTCCCGAAGCCGATCGCGAGGTAGCACGCCCAGATGACCCAGGTTGGTGGCAGCTTGTCGCCAACGGCCGAGTAGCCGGTGGCGATGAGGAGCATCCAGATGATGCCGATTGTCTTCTGCGCGTCATTGCCACCGTGGCCCAGGCTGTAGAGGCCTGCCGACACGAGCTGCAGCCGCCGGAACCAGTTGTCGACGCGCAGAGGCGACGTGCGCCGGCAGACCCACGCCACCACCACCATCAAGAGTGAGCCCAGGATGAAACCCAAGGCCGGCGACACGAAGATAAAGGCCACGACCTTCAGCACCCCCGTCCCGATGAGCGCACCCACGCCAGCCTTGCCGATCACCGCGCCGCAGATCCCGCCAATCAGCGCGTGCGACGAACTCGACGGGATGCCGTACCACCAGGTGATCACGTTCCAGGTGATGGCACCGATCAGCGCCCCAAAGACCACATGGTGGTCGACCACCCCCGCATCGACGATGCCCTTGCCCACCGTGGCCGCCACGTTGAGGTGGAAGACCATGATCGCGAGCACGTTGAAGAAGGCGGCGAACAGCACCGCCTGCTGCGGCTTCAGCACACCGGTGGACACCACCGTCGCGATCGAGTTTGCCGCGTCGTGGAAACCGTTCATGAAGTCGAACAAGAGGGCGAGCACGACAAGCATCGCCACCACCCAGAACGCCACCTGGATCGTTTGCATCCGAAGCTCCGGGCCGGATCAGGAATTTTCGAGGACGACGCCCTCGATCAGATTGGCCACGTCTTCGCAGCGGTCGGAGATGGATTCGAGCTGCTCGTAGATCGCCTTCAGCTTGATCAGCTCGCGCACGTCGGTTTCTTCGCGGAAGAGCTTCGACATTGCCGAGCGCATGACCCGGTCGGCGTCCGACTCGAGCTTGTCGATCTCTTCGCAGGTCTTGATCGCGGCCTCGGCCGCATCGGGCTGGCTCAGCCGGGGCAGCAGAGACACCGCGTGCTGCACACGCTCGCAGCACTTGGCGCTCAGGTCGCCCAGGCGCAGCACCTCTTCCGTCATCGCCTTCACGTCGTAGAGCTGCATCGTCTCCGTCGCGTCCTGCAGCAGGTCGACGATGTCATCCATCGCGTTGATCAGGCTGTGGATCTGCTCGCGGTCGATCGGCGTGATGAAGGTCTTGTGCAGCAGGCGGTTGACTTCGGCCGTCACCTTGTCCGCCGAACGCTCGGCCGACACCACCAGGTTGGCGTATTTCTCGCGCTGGTCGAGGTCGCTGTAGTTCTCGATCATCGAGATGAAGGCGCGGGCGCCTTCCACGATGTAGTTCGCATGCTGATTGAAAAGCTCAAAGAAATTGCCTTCGCGTGGCAGCAGCTTGCCAAACAACATGGTGGTTCTCCGGAGGGGAATGGTCCGCTGAGCGCGGATCTGTCACGAAACTGTCACAACAACGAGGCGCAGAGTGTAGCGCCCGCGCCATCAGGGCCTATGCGTGAACTCTCGCACCGACTCACCTTCCGGGACGGAGACACGAGCTCGAACACCCACAATCCCACCCCCGGCGCCAACGATAGGCTCCCAATCCGGCTTGCCGGTAAACGGGTTGCGATAGATCTGCCGCAGGTGCCGCCGCATGAACAGAAATCGACGATCCTCCAACAGCTCAGTCAACGTGGCGGGATAGACCTTCACGGAGCCCGGCGACGAGTGGTAGTAACTGCCCAATGCTTGGACGTACTGCTCGCCGATCCAGTCCAATTCGGCTGTCTGCTGCCGACGTGCTTGGGTTACCCAAACCTCGGACGCTGCCAAGAGCCCAACGCTCATCAGCGCAATC
Organism: Rhizobacter sp. J219; assembly: GCF_024700055.1. Lineage (GTDB taxonomy): Bacteria > Pseudomonadota > Gammaproteobacteria > Burkholderiales > Burkholderiaceae_C > Rhizobacter. The sequence goes on along the minus strand of NZ_JAJOND010000001.1, from coordinate 116,413 downwards.
GCGAGCAAGAGTCCCAGGTAGGTGAATCCGCCCGGCCCGCGTTGTCGCCGCTCACCAACTCGCATACGCCGTTCCGTCCACGCCCACCCCACCAGCGGCGCTGCGAACGTCGTACACACCAGGCGTCTGGCCATCTGGGTGGGGTTGCAGCGTCCAGCTGTCGCTGCGCTCGGTCATTGGGTCTACTGGTACCGCTCGCAGATAACGGGCCTCGGCGAGTCGGCCTAGGCTCTCCGGAAGCTTTCCCGTGTCCGCCCGGTGCTTGTCGATGGCTTCTCTAATGAGGCGCAGATTGACTTTAAGCGTGGCCTCCTTAGCCCGATCAACCGACCCGAAGTAGCGTGGCGCGGCAATGGCAACCAATGCAGCCATGATGGACATCACAACCAGCAGTTCGATCAACGTAAACCCACTTCTCGCCTTGCGCATGTCTACCACTCCCGGTAGGGCACGCCGTTGAGCCCGACACCACCCGACTTTGAGTGGACGTCGAAGACATCGGCCCCAGGCCTCGGATCATCCGGCCCGCTGGCGTATCCGCGAAGGGACCAGCTTTCAGCCGCGCTCATGCCTTCTTCCGCGAAAGGATCACGAGGCAGTCTCCGCAAAATATAGATCTTCGCTCCGCGAGGGGAGCGCGCATCCGGTACGCCGGCCACCAGCACGTCAAGGCTCGGCGGGTAACCGGATCCATCAGCGGCTTTCTGAATGGATCCTTGATCGACCAACCGCTTATAGGTGTCCAGAGCTGACCGAATCTCCCGAAGCGACCGCCGAAGATCCTCCTCCTGGGTGCGCCGATGGGCCAATTCAGCCAGCGGCAAACCGACGCTTGCCAACACGGCCAGGATGGCCAGTACGACAACCAGCTCAATCAGGCTGAATCCGCGGGCTTGCCTCATCTCGCTGTTGGTGCAACAGGCACGATCGGTGGCGGAGTCAGCGCTGGTGGAGGAGCGGCTGGCGGCACGGATGGAACCGGCGATGGGATAACAGGAGGCACATATTGCGGCGGCTGGTTAGGCACAGGCAGCCCGACCGGCCTCCCGGGGGCCATCGCCCCTGGTGTCGGCGAACCCAGCTGGATCGGCGACGCCCCCACTGATGCGTCAGTGCCCGACAAAAACTCCTGCAGCCCGACCCCTGGCACATCGAGATTGCGAACAATCCGAGGCGTGATCAACAAGACGATCTCGGTGCGCGTGTCGCTGTCCTGCGCGGCACCAAACAGCTTGCTCACAACGGGAATCTCATTCAGCCCAGGAATGCCTGTGTTCGAGCGACGCTCGTCACGCTGAATCAACCCCGCGAGGATGTTCGTCTCACCGTCTTTGACTCGCAGGCTGGTTGATGTATTGCGTGTCCCAAGGCGATATGCCTGGGTTCCGCTCGCTCGCGTGACGGTGTCAAGAATGTTCGACACCTCCAGCGCAATCTTCATCGACACCTCGTCGTCGAGTGACACCGTCGGCTCGATGTCTAGCTTCAAGCCTACGTCGAGGTAGCTCACCGACTCCGCCGTTCCAACGTTGGCGGTAGCCGTCGTCGTGATGACCGGCACACGCTCGCCAATGAGGATCTTCGCGGCCTGCTTGTTGCGCACACGCACGCGAGGGTTGGCCAAGAGGTTAGCATCGCCTTTGGTGCTGCGGAGTTGTGCAGAGATCAACGGATCGTTGGTGCTGAGCGAAATCATGCCCCGGTTACGTCGCCCTTCGCGCAACTCGTCCAAACGCAACTGTCCCGCAATGCCATCCACACCCGACACCGAGGCCGACACCGAATCCGGCCACCGAATGCCCAGCTCCAGAAGTCTGTTCACGCTGACCTCCAGCACCTCCAGCTCCAGCATGACCTCAGGGTCGGGCAGATCCTGCGCCGCAATCAACTTCTCGGCGAGTCTCACCACTTCGGCCGAGTCGCGCACCATCAGCATGTTGAGTTTCTCGTCCACCACCACGTCGCGTGCCTTAGCAATGCTGCGCACTGCGTTGGCGACCTTGCCAGCTTCGGCATTGCTCAAATAGAAGGTGCGAACCACCATTTCGCGGTACTCGGCCGCCTTGGCAGGTGTGTTGGGATAGATGAGCAAGGTATCGTCGTCCAACACCCGGCGTTCAAGCTGGTTGGTGGCGAGCAACAAGCGCACGATGTCTTCAACTGGCTTGTTGGTGACCGACAGCGTCACACGCAGGTCAGGCCGTACATCGCGCTCAATCATGTAGTTGAGGCCGGACGCCTGCTTGAGCGCATCGAACACCTGCAGCAACGACGCGTTGGTGAAACTCAGCGACACCGGCACACGGTAGGCGGCCTTCAGCTTCGGGTAGATGCCCAGCTCCTTGCCGGTCGCATCCGCCTGCTGGCGCATCAACTGGCGCAGCATCTGGCTCGCACGCCGGTGGTTAGGGTTCTCAGACAAGACTTGCTGCGCCTTGGCAATCGCCGAATCAAAACCACCGCTTTTTGCCTGTGCAGCCGCGGCGTCCAGCGCAGTCCAGTGGCGCTCTGCCGCTTCAGTGCGCCCGATGCCAGCAGACGCCTTGGCGTTCGAGGGGTCGAGCCGCGATGCACGCCCGTAGGCATCGCGTGCCGCGGCGAAGCGCCCCTGCTCGAGCGCTGCATCGGCTTCGCGCAGGGCCGCATTCACCGCGGCTTCGCGCTCGGTGTAGTAGGTTCGGCGGTAGTCGTTGTCGTTCGGCGACCTGTCCGACGCCTCCTTGAGCTTGGCCAGGCCTTGCTCTGTGCGGCCTTCGGCCAGAGCAGACTTGCCATCTCGGAAAGACTGATAGCCTGCGCATCCCGTTGTCGAGGCGACCATCGCCAACGAGAGCAAGAGGCACAGGCCTCGCCGCGACGGATAGAAATTGCTCAATCTCATGGATGACTTCCGGCGCGTGGGATGGGCAGGCGCCACTCGTGTTTCGAAGAGGTGTGGATCAGCGCCACATGCTGAGGCGTGAGGGCCGTCACCTTGTAGTCGGCCAACAGAACGGTGCCCACCCTCGCGAGGACGGTGCCCCCTTGTGGCGACGATATGAACACGCCCGGAGACTTACCGTCATCCCACGTCCCCACCACCTGGATCGGAGGAGGCGGAGGTGGCGGCGGGGGCACGTACGGTGGTGGCGCCGGCGGCCCTACAAAAAGCTTTTCCTTGGGCGGGCGCGGGGGTGGCGGCGGAGGCGGCGTGCTCGGCACCGCAACCATGCGCACCGAGAAGGCGTTGCCTGGCAGGTCCACACCGACGCCCAGGGTCGCTGCTGGCCCCTTCGTCACAGGAGAAGGCTCGACCGATCGGCGCTCCACGGCTGTCACCACCTCCATGGCCTGGGGAAGAGCGTCCGCGCGGGGGGGCCACCACCAGCGGGCGCCAGCGAGTACCGCTGCAACTACCAGCAGCGCGACGAGCCGCCCTTGCTTCACGGTCGACCCTCGGCTGATTCCGAGCGCATGAAGACGACCAGCTGGAGCTTCGCCTCCACATCTGCAACGTCACTGCTCGTCCGAGACAGGGAAAGGTCGCGGATCGCAAGCCCCGGCACCTGCTGCACCCATTGCGCAAGCGCTCCGCGCAAACGCGGGTAAGTGCCCTTCAGGGTGCAGCGCACCTCGACAGACGCGGGCGTGGCCTCGCCTGCAGGCAAGACCTTGTAGTCAGCCGCGGCCCACGACAGGCCTTGTGACACGGCCACCTGCTGGATCTGCGTGAGCAGCAATGCCTGTTCATTCTCGCGGGCCAACGACATGCCGTGCTGCGTGGCGGGCAGGCGCACGGGTGCAGCGGGCAAGACAAGCGCAGGCTCATCCGCATCTAGAGCCACCGGCTGCTGATGCTGCCCCCAGATTTGCGCAAACCAGACGCCCGCCACGACAAGAAGTGCCAGCCCCAGCCACCCGGTGCGTCCAAAGCGCGTCGTGCCGCGGGCCACGAACACGAGCACCGCATGCCTAGACAAAATCATGGCGACCTCCAGCGGGCAGACACGGAGAACCGTACCACCTGCCGCCCCGAAGTGGCATCGGTCACCGACTCGTGCGACAGCAAGTGCGCCGACGCGATGCCCACCCCGTCTGGCAGCACTTGCACATACGCCAGTGCGTGCTCGAAGCTGGGTGCTTCTGCATCCAGACGCAGGTTGTGATTCGACACATCTGCATTCATGGCCAAGAGAAACACTGGATCACGCGTCGCAGATTCCACGGCACGCAAAGCCGCCATCCAAGGGCGACTTCGTTCGGCGACGACGCGCTGCATACGCTTCTCATCCACCGTCGCAGTGGTCACGACAGGCTTCGCCTGACGTTGCACACGCAGCGCTTCAGCTCGGCGCTCGACCTCTTGCAACGCCCGCTCACGGTCTGCCGCCCATCTTTCTTGACACCAGGCGACCGCGAGCAAGCTCATCAGGCCCGCGGCCATGAAGACGACACCAAGCCTGGGCACACGGTCGCGCGGTTCGGCAAAGTCGACGACACGCAAGCTCATGCCGCCACCCTCGCCTTGGCGCCCTGCCCGCCCAATCCCGCCCAAGTGAGGTGGCCTGCGCTCGCGGGCAACTCACTTGCTGCATGCCAGCCAGCCACCACTGCGTGCCAATCCGCCGACTGCAACCCACAGCGCACGCTGTGTACACGAAGCTCGCTTCCAAGCGACTCAGCGTCGTGGGACCAGCGGCCTGCAGGATTGAGCGCCACCGGCCGTCCCGCAACGAAGCTGCCGAGCAACATGCGATCCTGCTCTTGCCAGACCCAGTGACCTGCATTCTTCGCCCACTGGCGTTGCGGCTGAACCCTCTGCCAACCCCAGCTCCAGGCCGGCAGGCAGGCCACCCATTCACGGCCCGAAAGACGCGAGGCCTCGTCCAAGGCCATACGCAGACGGCTGCTGAATCCGTAGCCCAGGGCCCATTGGTCCCCTGGCCGATGATCGACACGTACATCCCACTCGCCCACCGGGTCGGTGAGTTCATCGTGCAACGCTGCAAAGCGGTGGCGCAACAAGGCTTCCACTTCGGATCGGTGCCAGATCGCTCGGCCCGTCTCGGCCAGCATCAACGGCACCCAGGCCGACTCCAGCACCACTGTGACACGAGCGTCGCCGGCCTGCGCGAACAGCGATTCGATTGCATGTGGCAGTGGTGCAAAACGATCGGCCGCATCCGGGGTCAGGGGATGCGCGGCGACGCAAGTCAAGCCGCCGGGCACTTCCTTCCAACGCTCTGCTGCCAACCGCCCGAGTCGAAGCACTTCACGAGAGGAAGACTGCTTAAGCCGCCACACGGTCCACCTCGTCGAGCGTCGTGATGCCTTGCGCCACGGCTTCCATCGCCTGTTCTCTGAGCCCCCGCCAACCGTGGCGAGCCGCCTCGGCCTGAATCTCGGCCAGAGGCGCCCGGCGCGCCAGCAGCGCCTTGATGTCAGGCGTGAGAACCAGCAGCTCGCCCAGCGCGAAGCGCCCGCTGTAGCCCGTGCCTCGGCAATGCTCGCAGCCCCTTGCCAACAATGGGGGCCGGGTCGTTTCCCCGCTCGCCGGCACCGCGCATTGAAGGCACAGCTTGCGCAGCAGCCGCTGAGCGAGCACGCCGTTAATGGCCGACGCAAAGGTGTACGGGTCAATGCCAAACTGATCGAAGCGCCCCACCACATCGAACACCGTGTTCGCATGCACCGTCGTGAACACAAGGTGGCCCGTCAGCGCCGACTGCACCGCGATCTGAGCCGTTTCGGCATCACGGATCTCGCCGACAAGGATCTTGTCCGGGTCGTGCCGCAGGATGGAGCGCAAGCCTCGCGCAAAGGTGAGGCCCTTGCGCTCATTAACGGGAATCTGCAACACGCCCGCAAGTTGGTACTCCACCGGATCCTCGATGGTGATGATCTTGTCGCGCGACTGGTGCGTCTCGGAAATCGCGGCGTAGAGCGTCGTGGTCTTGCCGGATCCCGTGGGCCCCGTGACGAGCAGCATGCCGTGCGGCTTGCGGCAGAGCGCGTGCAAGGCTGTTCGCATCGTGTCGTCGAAGCCAAGCTTCGCCAGCGTGAGGCCCGCCAGGCTTTGCGCCAAATGTTCGCGATCGAGAATGCGCAGCACGGCGTCTTCGCCGTGGATGCTCGGCATCACCGACACCCGCACGTCGATGGCGCGACCCTTGTAGCCAATCTGCAGCCGACCGTCTTGCGGCACGCGGCGCTCGGCGATGTCGAGTTGCGCCATCACCTTGATGCGGCTGATGGCCTGGGCAGCAAGCTCCACGCTGTCCACACGGCGCATGGCGGTCAACACGCCATCGATGCGGAACTTGACCCCCAAACCCGTCGCATCGCTTTCCAGGTGAATGTCGGAGGCCCCGGTCTTGAGCGCGTCATAGAGCGTGGAATTGACGAAGCGAACGGCCGGGCTTTCCTCTGAGCCGATGTCTTGCAGGCTCAGCGACTCGGCCGCTGCACCGAGAGGTGCCACGCTGTTGTCCGCGAGCTGCGCCCCAAGGCTGCCAAGGGCCGTCATGCCCGCTTCCGCATGGGCCATCCACGCGTCGAAGGATTCTGCACTCGCCAAGTGGAGGTGCAGCGAGCCGAAGCGGGTGAGCGCCCAGGCGACCAGGTCGGTGTCGAAGGGATCCGTGAGCACGAGGTGCCGGCGTTCGCTCTGCGTCGTCGGTGCGAAGAGAGCGCAACGCCGTTGCGCCGACTGAGCGAACGTCAGCCGATCGAATGCAGGCGTCCAGGATTCGATGTCTTGGAGGCGAACCACCGACAGGCCCAGCAGCGGGCCGAGGCTTTCGGTGAGCTGTTGCACGTCGGCACTGCCCTCACGCAACGCCGCCATCAGGTCGCCACAGCCCTGCCCGCGCAGCGCTGCGATACGAGCAACCAGGCTTTCGGTCGGGAGCGCAGCCGTGCTCATTGGATGGCCGATGCCAGTTCAAAGATGGGCATGTACATCAGCACCACCACCACACCAACACCCAGGCCGATCAAGACCATCACCACCGGCTCGAGCGCGCGCATGCCCCGTTCCAGGCTGCGGCTCACCTCGGCGTCATGAAACTGCGCGATGCGGGTCAGCACACCCCCCAGATCACCCGTGCGCTCACCGGCCAACATCAACTGCTCCGCAATCGCCGTCGCCATGCCGGCCTTTGCATGCGCGGCTGAAGGGGACAAGCCCTGGTTGACCGCCTGAAGCACAGCGGCCCCGCCTGGGCGAAGCGCCTCCGGCAACAATCCGTTGGCCAAATGAAGCGCCTGGGGCAGCGGAATGCCCCCTTCCACCAGCATGCCCGTGGCCCGGTACCAGCGGGACAGGAAGTACGTTCTCAAGCGCTCACGCAGCGGCGCCCAGGTCATCAGCGCCTGCATGCCCTTGGCGCGCACCGAAGGCAAACTCAATCCGAAGGCGAGACCTGCGGCGGTGGCACAGGCCAGGCCCACCAGCCACGCACCATGCCCGCCAAGCAATTGCGACCACGCCACCATGGCACGCGCCGACCACGGCAGCTCGCCCGTCATGCCTTCGAAGACGCGGGCAAAACGCGGCATCACATAGAACAGCAGGAACAGCAGCACCAACCCGCCAACACCCATCAGCAAAGCCGGGTAGATCGCGGTCGAGCTGAGGCGATGGCGCAGCTCAGCCACCCGTTGCTCGTGGTCCAGAAAGCGCGAGAGGCTCTGCGGCAAGTCCGACGTGAGCTCCGACGCACGCACGAGCGCGACCAGCAGCGGCGGGAAAGCCTCGTCTGCCGCCAGCGCGTCCGACAGGGTCTTGCCTTCGCGCAACTGTTGTTCCACGCGCTGGATCACCGCGATCGATTCGCCCTTGGCACCGCGCCGCAGCGCGTCGAGCGACTCGATCACGCTCAAGCCCGCGGTGAGCAGGTCTCGCAGCTGTTCGATGAAAACCGGCACGTCGAAAGTGCTTCGCCCCCGAATGGGCCGCCACCAGTCGCCCCCAAGCGTCGATGGGCGACTGGCCAGCACTGCATAGCCCTGCTCCATCGCCATCGCGCGTGCCTGGGCGATTGACGCCGCTTCCAGCTCGATCTGCTTGGGTGCGCCCCGCCCTTGGGCCACCGTCAACTGCACTCGCACCACGCCTCCCGCTGTACCGGCGCCGGGTCAGCGGCCGGTGTCCCACACACTGATGTCGGCGTTTTCGCCATTGCCGCCACGCTGGCCGTCTTTCCCGAGCGACAACAGGTCGTAGTCACGGCCTTGCTCACCGGGCATGCGATAGAGGTACGCCCTGCCCCACGGATCGGGCGGCAGAGCCTTGGCCAGATAGGGGCCCGACCACTTGGGCTCGCTCGCAGGCCGTTCGACCAGGGCCTTGAGCCCTTGATCACCACTTGGGAAATGCCCGGTGTCCAGCCGATAGGTGGCAAGCGCCTTGTCGAACGCATCCAGCTGAGCACGGGCCGCCTTGACCTCGCTCTTGCCGATCTGATCGAAGAAGCGAGGCGCCACGTAGCTCGCCAGCAGGCCGATGATGACCATCACCACCAGCAACTCCAGCAACGTGAACCCGTGTGCGGGTCGTTTCATGTCTTGCGCGCCTCCCTGGCCGTCTGCGGCTGCGACTTTACCGCGGCCGGCCCGCTTCATTCAGGAGGATGAACCCAGCCGTTCTCATTCCCTCCCGGTGATCTGTTGAATCTGGCCTCGCGCATCGATGCTCCTGCTCAACTGCCGCTTCAAGTTCCCCTCCGGATCCCTGACGCTCTCGCCGATGCGGTTGCCCGCGTTGTCGAGCACGTAGTCGATCCGGCTGCCTTGGTGGTTGTACACCGCCACTTGCCGGTGTGCATCGTCGTAGTCGTAACCGATCCAGCTCTGGTCGGGCAAGGTCACGCGCTTGAGCTGGCCCACCGCGTCGTAGTCATAGAGGGTGCTCTGATTGTTGGTCGTCGTGGCGCGCAAGCGCAACCGCTGGTCGTAGCTGTACGTCGTGGGCACACCGTTCGGGTCGATGCTTTCAAGCACCTGCCCATGCCTGTTGTACTTCGTGTAGCGGACCACACCACCTCTCGCATTGGTGACGGTGTGCAGGTCGCCAGTTGAATGCCCTTCCGCAGCGACGCCGGTGCCCGTGAACACCGTGTCAGCGTAGTACGCGTAGGTCGTCACATCGCTGACGTCGGTTCGCGGCCCGTCTTCGCTGAGCACCTGCCCCCAGCCGTTGTAAGTCCAGGTGGTCACACGCGCAGCAACCCCCGCTTGAATCGCCGCAGAAAAACCAGCCGCACCGGTCGCGTCGGTCGTGGCCTGCTCCACGCGCTTGCACAGCACCACAATCGGCTTGCCGTCCGGCAGCAATGCCGAGGCAGGTGCGCAGCTCGCGATGGCTCCACCGGCGAAGGGGTCGGGTTGTCCGTTGTAGACGCTGGTGGTGATGCGCCCTGGCTCGGAGCGCCTCGTTTCCAGCACCCAGTCCGGATGCCACGAACGGCGAGTGATGCGCACCGGGTTGGCTGAGTTGGCGGGCGGAACGTAGGTCTCAAGGTTCGCCGGGCAGTTCGTCGTGTTCAACAGCCCTTCGAGCGTGATGGTGCGCAGGCGTCGGTCGCTGTCGTAGGCAAAGCATGTGCGCCGACCGCTGTGGTCGTCATACGAACTCACGTTGCCCTGCGCGTCATAGCGCTGTGCACTGGTACTGGCAGCGCACCCGCTGCCGGCTGGCAAGGTCTGCCCGGCGAGGCCGGTCATGCCCTGCGACGTGGTGGCCGTGAGCCTGTTGTCCGAGCCATTGGGCTGGACGACGATGGCCCCCCCGGGCGCTGTCCAACTGTGCTCTCGGCAGACCAAGCCCGGACTGATTTGCGTGGAGCTCACCGACCACCCCGGTGCACTACCCCAATAAGAGACGGTGAACTTGTTCACGCCTCCCGCCAGCTCCGTGCTCGTGGCGCGACCTGCGTTGTCGTAGCCATAGGTCGCGTGCCGCCGGCCGTTTCCATCGACGATCCCCGTCAGGGCCCAAGGCAGGTCGCTGCGTTCGTAGACGAAGGTCTCGACCCGGTTGTCGGGCCAGGTCAAGGTGCTGAGGTTGCCCGCGGTGTCGTACGCGGCGCGGATAACCTGGCCGGCCGTATCGGAGATCGCGACGACACGCGGCGCGCCGTTCGTGGGCTGCTCGTAGGCAAAGGAAATGCTGCGCCCGAAGTGGTCGTTGACCTGAATCAGCAAGCCCGGTGCGGGCGCGATGGCCGGCGGCGTGTTGGCATCGCTGTAGACATAGGTCAGCCCGCCACTCCCATCGGCCCGGCCCAGGGTCAGCAAGACTCCCGCCGGGGAATAGGTCTCCAACAGAAGATCGGTGCCATCCACCAGCCGGCCGGTGCCGCCCGTGAAATCGATTCGCAGGGCCTTGTCGGCCGGCGAGGTGTACAGCATGCCGCCACTTGCGCTCCCAGGCCCGCCGCCACCGCCCGTGCAACCGGCCATCCCGTCCACGCTGCCACTTTGCGACCTGCCGCCGCCACGCATCAGTGCCACGGAGCTGTAAGCGGAGCCCGGCCCGCCGGACTCAGACTGCAGCACCATGCTCTTGTGCAGATTGCTCTGCCACAGCGGGCCGAACGAAGGTGATGCACCGATGTTCCACACAGCCCCGGGCAGACGCGTCCGGGTGTCGTAGCTGATCGTGACTTCCTGGCCTCCGATGCGGATACCCAGGCCAACATCCTGCCGCTTCGCGCCCGTGAGTGGATAGATGGGGTTGCCGACCTGAGGATTCTTCGTCGGGCAGCTTGGGTCCTTGGGTTTGTCGCGATAGACGTCAATGTACCGAATGGGGCTGCACGCAGCGCCATTGGTTGAATAGTTGCCGGCCGGACAGTAGCGATAGCAGAAGTAGCCGCCAGTGAAGTTGAACCCCGCAGGACAACTCACGGTTGACCAGCGCGCCTTGTAGCCCTCGACGGTGCGCGTCTTGTCGCAGGTCGGCCCTCCGTAGTTGAAGCGCGGATACACCACCACGGCGCGGGTCTGGCAGACGATCTGAAAGCTCTCCAACCCGCCTGAAAAGTTGACCCACCCGCCGTCGCCGGGTTGGCCTCCGCAGCTGGCACCCACACGATGTGTGCCCGAGGCCGGTGGCTGCGGAACATCCATCCATGGCAGGTCGGTGAAGCTGACGGAGCACCCCCCCAGCGCCTCAAGGTAGCGCGCCTTCGATTCCGCTTCGGTGGCCGCCGGCACGCTGATGTTGCCACCACCAGAGGGATAGTCGACAAAGTTGTACTGATACGGATCCTGCCTCGTCGGCCTGACGCACTCCACGTTGGGCGTCTGGCAGCGAGCGATGTCCTGCGGGTCGGTATAGGTGTTCTGGGCGGAAGCGGTCTGCGGAAGTGCCGCCAACGCAAATAGAAAGACGCCTAGGCCCTGCAGCAACTTCAGCAAGGCAAAACCGTTCGTGTATCTCTTCATGTCGACGCGCCTCCCACGCTTTTGTGGGGTGGGACTTTACCGCGGAGGGGCTGTTCGGCAAGCCGCTCTGCCCGTCGTCCCTTCAGGGGTTGCCGAGCAAGTTTCGCCTTGTTCGTACCGAAGTTGATTTCCATCCAAAACTGACCCACTGAGCCGGTAGATTTCCATCCAAAACTGACCCACGCCAGTCCCCAGCTCTTCTGTCCCCAGCTCTTCTCGGACCCCAGCTCTTCTCGCTCTCCCTCAATTTGACTTCCACACAAAGGCGACGCCTAAACCATAGGCTGCGAGGAAAGCGGCGATCAGTACCAACTTGATACCTGAGGCTAACGCCGATGATCCTATTGGTGCGGTAAGTGCGAGCCCGCCGAAGACCCATGTCAGGATGGCCGGTGCACGCGACTTCATTGCACCAAGCTCGATTGCGCCAACCACCAAGGAGAGCACCATTACGAGAAGGCTGGCTAAAACCGGATAGGTATTGAAGAACTCACGCATGTATCGCCTCCTACTTTTGGCAGGCACAGTGAATCAGGGCCGCTGCATTCGCCGCCGTCGACCACGATGCGCCCCCCCACTCCTGCCACAGCCATAACTGCGCTCCCACCGCGTGCAAAGCTACCCGCCCTGGCTCCAACTCTCACTAGGGTCCTTGATGAGTTCCCGCCCCTAACACCAGCGCCGGCAGCCCCCGAGGCATCAATGGCAATCTCCATTGCGGCAGGAATGCCAACCACCAATCCCTTAGTAGACAGCGACAAGCCTGTACTGATCCAGGCATCGGAAGCCGTGCCACTACCAGGCACATAGCTCAGCAAGCTGAATCCTGGGACCATTACCTCTGCACCAACCGCACCATAGTAGTCCCGCAAATAGTCTTGCACGCAGCGATCCTGATTGAATCCGACTCCGCCAGGAAGCAACGCAGCGGGCGCAGTCTGCCCGGCTGGCAACACCCTGGCTGCACACTCGGCCGTTGCGCACGGCAAGCCGGGTTCTCCGGGTCCCGGGTTGCGCGGGAATCTGATCGGGCCTTGATTGCGAAGGTCAAGTAGGCCATTCGGATCAATCCCCATCAACGGATTGCTACCCACATATGCGTACGTATTGATGCCGCCCGCAAGCCCGATCGGATCGCTGGTGTTGTACCGCCCCGTGGTCGAGTCATAGTTTCTGAAGTAGTTGTAGTAGAGCCCGCTCTCCGCGTCCGCGTACTGGCCGGGGAAGCGCAGGTTTTGCGTCAGTGCCCCCAGGTTAGAGGGGTTGTCCTCGGGTGCCGTGGCCCCGAAGGGCTCAGCCATCCATCGCCAGCGGAGGTTGCCCGCCGTGTCGGTCGCAACGCGCGGCGTGTTCAGGTGGTCTGTGTGGAAGTAGTACGCCACCGGCGTGCTGCCGCTGGGCGGTGGGGTGAACATCGCAATGGGCGTTGAGCCGAGCCAGACGTACTCCCTGATCGCCGCCCCGGTGTTGGAGTATTCACCCAGCAGCTGCCCGCTCTGGTCATACACGAAGATATTGGTGCTGGTCGCTCCGGTGCTGCTGAACTTCCTGACGCGTTGCCCCAACCCGTTGTAGCTGTAGGTGGTGGTGACGCCGGCCTTGGTCAGCGTCGCCAGCCGCCCGGCCGCGTCATAGGTGCTGGTGTACCCCGAGGTGTCGCTGGTGGTGTTGCCCGCACTGTCGTAGCCGAAGTTCCTCGCGGGGTTGGTCGTGCTTGTGAGCCGGTTGCTCGTCGCCTCGGTCGTGTACACGCTCGGCGTGCCGTTCAGGGTCACGCCGGTGCGGTTGAATCGCCCCGGGTCCAGTAGACACCTTTGAGCCTCAATCTAAGGCCCAATAGGAGGTGCCATGAAGACCAACCAACCCTACCCCGAAGAATTCAAGATTGAGGCGGTCAAGCAGATTACGGAGCGAGGCCACCGGGTGGCCGAGGTATCGACCCGGATCGGTGTCAGCCAGCACAGCCTGTACAAGTGGATCAAGACTTACGGCGTGCCCAAGCCTGAACAGCAAGCGCAAGCGACGCAGGCCGAAGAACTGCGCCGTCTCAAGGCCGAACTCAAGCGCGTGACCGAGGAGCGCGACATCCTAAAAAAGGCCGCAGCGTACTTTGCCAAGCAGTCCGGGTGAGGTACGCGTTCATAAAGGCGCACGACCAGCAACACAGCGTTCGGCGCATGTGCAAGGTGATGCAGGTGCACCCCAGCGGCTACTACGTCCGGAGGACCGAACCGCAAAGCCCGAGGACCAAGGACGACCAGCGACTGACGGGTCTGCTCAAGCAGGCTTGGCTGGAGAGTGGAGGCGTGTACGGTTATCGCAAGCTGACGCTGGACATGCGCGACCTGGGTGAGCGTTGCGGCAAGCACCGCGTAGCGCGGCTGCTCAAGCTCGAAGGGTTGCGCTCGCAGGCCGGCTACCGGCGCCGGCCGGGCGTGCGCGGTGGCAAGCCTGCGGTGGTCGCGCCGAACCATCTGCAACGCCAGTTCACGGCGAGCGAGCCCAACCAGTCCTGGGTGACTGACATCACCTACATACGAACCCACGAGGGCTGGCTGTACCTGGCCGTCGTGGTCGATCTGTTCTCGCGCCAGGTGGTGGGCTGGTCCATGGGCAGCCGCATCGACACCGGCCTCGTGCTCGACGCGCTGCTCATGGCGCTGTGGCGACGCCAGCCGCAGCAGCCGGTCACGGTCCATTCAGATCAGGGCTGCCAGTTCACCGGGCACGCGTGGCAGACCTTCCTTCGCGACCACAGCCTGGTCAGCAGCATGAGCCGGCGCGGTAACTGCCACGACAACGCCCTCGCCGAGAGCTTCTTCCAGTTGCTCAAGCGCGAGCGCATCCGCCGGCAGGTCTATGCAACTCGCAGCGACGCGCGCGCCGATGTCTTCAGCTACATCGAGATGTTCTACAACTCCAAGCGGCGCCACGGCACCGCTGGCGGCACTTCGCCGGTAGAGTTCGAACGACGCCATTCCCAACGGCTCACGGGTGTCTAGGAAACCCGGGGCGATTCACTCGCCGAGGCCAGAGCCTCAGCGACCAAGTCCAACTCGTAACGCGGCTCTACGCCGCGTGTGGGGGTACATAACGGCGGGTCGGCCTATCCTGCGTCGGGCATTTTGCGGCTCAATAGGTAGCGTTTGAGCCTGCGCCACAGCGCCGATACAGCCCTGCATCGGGTATCAAGTGGGTAGGAATCGGGTCTCTATCGGGTACTGAGCGGGTACTGCGCGGGTCGCAAAGCCGAAGACTCTCAGCAAGTCGGGAGGCTTATTGACGCCAGTGAATGTCGTCGCGCAAGACCTGACCCCAGTCTTCGTGACCCTAGTCTTTGCGTGGTACAGGGCTCCAGCGAATTGCAGACGCAGAGGGCAGGCCATCTTATTCCGCTTCATAGACCCTCGGGCTCCTGTACCCAGTCGGGGTCACATTGGGCCTGCAGCACGCACCGGCCATCGACAGGGTCAGGGCGCTCGACGTAGAAGACGGGGTACGGGTGCTGTATGTCGATCAAGGTGTGCGTCACCCTGCTAAGCGCATCAATGAAACCGATCGCGCCTTGTTCCGAACCGTCAAACGCGCCGCCTGTTCCTCGAACGTGGATAAGCGACAAATGTTGGAATGCAAGACCTCGTATCTTCCCGCCGCCGACTCAGTAAGCTGTGGAAGCGAAGCTGAGCAGGCCGGGCAGGATGACATCGGCGAGACCAAGGGCGATCAAGGTTCAAGCGTTGAGAAGCCCGTGGGTTAGATAGGTGCTCCTGCCCGTTTCTTCGTTCGACAAGACCGAACGGTAACTTGGGCGGGTGTGCCCTTAGCAGCACGCCGAAGAGCCCGCATACGAGGATGGTCCGTAGCGATGAACGAACTGTGGGTAGGTGTGGATGTGTCCAAGCGCGAGCTCGACGTGGCGCTGATGGATGAGCGGGGCAAGGTGAAGTCGCGCGTGTTCGACAACGATGCGCAGGGTCACGCAGCGCTCTTGGGTTGGCTGCAAGATCGCGCGGCCCTCGCAGAGCACACGCACTTGTGCCTGGAGGCTACCGGGCCGTACAGCGAAGCGGCGGCCATCGCCTTGGCCGACGGCGGCTGGCGCGTCAGCGTGGTCAACCCGGCTCGCATCAAGGGGTTTGCTCAGAGCGAACTGGTGCGCAACAAGACAGACCGGGCCGACGCCGCCTTGCTGGCTCGGTTTTGCGCTGCAATGCGCCCCGACGCCTGGCAGCCGCCTGCGCTGGAGTACCGGCAGCTGCGTGCATTGGTCGACCGACTGCAAGCGCTCAAGGACATGCATCAACAGGAGGCCAACCGGCTGGAAGGCCACTGCTTTGCCGGCCAGGAGGAGCTGATCGCATCGGTGCGCCAGCACATGGACTGGCTGCAGGAGCGCATGGCCGAGTTGCAGCGCCAGATCGATGATCACATCGACATGCACCCGCAACTGCGCCGCGACGCTGATCTCATGCGCAGTATTCCGGGGGCACCACAGTGGCCAAGGTACTGGCCTATATCGGCGACATCCGACGCTTCCGCAACGCCAAGGCCCTGGCCGCATTCATCGGCGTGACGCCTCGCCTGAAGCTATCAGGCTCGTCCGTCAAAGGCCGCACCATGCTCAGTCGTACCGGCCACGCTTCGGTACGCCACGCCCTCTACATGCCAGGGCTCGTCGCCCTCAGGCACAACCCAGCAATCAAAGCGTTCGGAGAGCGTCTGAAGGCCCACGGCCTGGCGCCCAAGGCCGTCGTGGGCGCTTCCATGCGAAAGCTCGTCCACTTCCTCTTCGGCGTCGTTCGCTCCGGCAAGCCCTTCGATGCTTCTCTGGCTATCCACCGCCTTGACTTTCAAGACGGTATCTGACCCCAGGTCTACTTTCGCAGTCTTCGTCTTCCCAGTCTTCGTGTAACCCTAGTCTTCCCCAAATAGATTACGCGCATACAACACGGTCGCAATTGCGCCAAGGCAAATAAATTCAAACCTGGCATTGTTTAGAAAGCGTCCAAAGAAGCTATCTAGCGCCTCTGTAGGAATGATAAAAAACGAGTAGATACCAACGGAAAAATATACAGCTCCGATCATTAAAAATATCAATCGGGAGAGTCGATTTCCAATGAAAAACTTCCGACGGAGCAAAAGCATCGCCAAGAAAATAGAAAGCGCGAGAGAGATCGCGGCAGAGATCGCGTTTACCGCCAAAGCGAAATAAAGTTGATTATTCGCTATATAACTTGGCTCGTTCATCACAGTGGACAAAGCGACGGCGACGAACCCGAACGAGGCGACTGTCCACACAGTGCCTAGGAACATGAGCGCATTAATTGCAACGATCACGGCTTACCGATCGCCGGCGGCGTTTTAGGGAAGTAGTCTGGAGTCGTTAAAGGCGATTTTGGCCCGGTCGGCCCTCTGCCTACGCCAAAGAAGGTCGTTATATGTGCATTCGCTTTGCATGTGGCAATACACCTTGCTGCGTTTGCTTGGTACATCGCCGTACGCTCTGGGTCGCCACAGGCAACCGTGCTCTCACACATACGCTTACAAGCTTCGTTTTCCCTGTTGAATTGTTCGAACTTATCATAAATTTTATAACCTCCGTAAATAACTCCACCAATAACCAACACACCACCAAGCGTCGAAAATCTACCATCAGGATCGATATAGAGGAGCGGATTACTAGCAACGTATGCATATGTATTGATACCTCCAGCCAATCCGATCGGATCACTTTGTGCGTACCGACCGGTGGTGGAGTCGTAGTCTCGGAAGTAGTTGTAGAAGAGCCCACTCTCTGAGTCCGCGTACTGGCCTGGGAAGCGAAGCGGCTGCGTGATCGCTCCGAGGTTAGAGGGGTTGTCCTCAGGCGCAGTCGTCCCGAAGGGCTCAGCCAACCATCTCCATCGGACATTGCCCGCCGTGTCGATCACTACTCTGGGTGTGTTCAGGTGATCCGTCTGGAAGTAGTAGACGACTGGCGTGCTGCCGCTGGGCGGCGGTGTGAACATCGCAACCGGTGTATTGCCCAGCCACACGTACTCCCGGATCGCTGTGCCCGTGGTCGTGTATTCACCCAGCAGTTGTCCCTGCTGGTCATACACGAAGATGTTGGTGCTGGTCGCCCCCGTACTGCTGAACTTCCTGACGCGCTGCCCCAGCCCGTTGTAGCTGTAGGTCGTCGTCGTTCCAGCCTTGGTCAGCGTAGCAAGCCTGCCCGCCGCGTCATACGTGGCGGTGTAGTTCGTGCTGTCGCTGGTGGTATTCCCCGCCTCGTCATACCCGAAGCTCCTGGCCGGGTTCGTGATGCTGTTGAGCCGGTTACTGGTCGTCGCCGTCGCGTACACGCTCGGCGTGCCGTTCAGCGTCACCCCCGTGCGGTTGCCATTGGCGTCGTAGCCGATCGTCCAGCTCGCAGTGGCCGTGGTGATGGTGGTGAGCCGCCCGTTCTCGTCATACCCGAAGCTCTGGTTCAGGCTGGGTTGCGGTGCTGCGGTGATCGCGTCGTAATGCGTGTAGCTCGTGATGCGGTCGGCCGCGTCGTAGCCGATGTCGCGCACGCTGTTGCCCAGCCGATAGCGGATCAATCGCCCGCTGCCGTCGTAGCTGCGCTCATACGCCTGCGTGCTGCTGCCCAGCTGCCAGTTCCAGCTCTTCGGGCCACCGAAGGGCTCGAAGCTGATGTTGCTGATGAGGTTGACCGGCGTGGCGGTGGCGTTGGCGCCCAGCCCCATGCTGGTGAGTTGCCCATCGGTGTAGGTCAGCGTCAGCTTGCGGCCGCTCGGGTAGAGGATGGTGGCGATGTTGCCGGCCGTGTCGTAGGTGTAGGTGACGGTGCGGGTGATGGTGCTGGTGTTGGCGCCAGTGGCCGCAGTGACGCGCTGGATGTCGGTGAGCAGTCTTCCTTGGGCGTCGTAGGTGTACTGCGTGCTGCCGCTCGGGTGGGTGGTGCTGGTCAGGCGGCCGATGCCGTTGGCGTAGCCGGTTCCGGTCTGGTCGTAGTTCCAGACGTAGGTCTGGGTGGTCAGGCCGGTTCTGCTGTAGACGCTTCGCGTCAGGCGGTTGAGGGCGTCGTAGGTGTTGGTGGTGAGCACCCCGCGGCTGTCGGTGCGGGTCTTGAGGTTGCCGGCTTCGTCGTAGGTGTGGGTGGCGGTGCCGGTGTCGGGGCTCACGAGGCTGGTGGCGTCACCCAGGCCGTTGCGCGGGTACTGGGTGACGAGCTGGCGCGGGTCGGTGACCTGGGTGAGGCGGTCGCCTCCGTCGTACTGGAAGCGGGTGATGCCGTTCTTGGGGTCGGTGGTGTCTTTGACGCGGGAGAGGGGGTCGTAGCTGGCACGGGTCTCGAAGCCGAAGCCGGTCTGGCCGGGGGCCTGCACGGTCTTGGTGGGGTTGCCCTGGGCGTCGTATTCGTAGTTGACCACCGGGGCCGAGGCGACCGGGGCCGGCGGCAGGGCTGCGCCGTTGATGGTCTGGGCGAGCACGGTGGAGGTGCTGGTGGCGTTGTTGGTGTTGCCGCCGTAGGCGGCGGTCAGGTTGTGGGTGCCGATGCCGAGGGTCGTGACGGTGAGGCTGGCGCTGCCGGAGGCAAGGGTGGCCGTGCCGAGGCTGGCCGTGCCGTTGCGGAAGGTGATGGTGCCGGTGGGGGTGCCGAAGCCCACGACGGTGGCCGTCAGGGTGATGCTGCCCGCGGTCGCCGGGTTGGCGCTGCTCACGAGGGTGGTGGTGCTCGCGGCCTTGCTCACGGTCTGGGTGAGGGTGGCGGAGGTGCTGGTGGTGTAGCCGCCTCCGCCGGAGTAGATGGCGGTGAGGCTGCGGTTGCCGGCGGTGGGGAAGGTGCGGGTGAAGGTGGCCACGCCGCCCGAGAGGGTGCCGGTGCCGATGGTAGTGCTGCCGTCTCGGAAGGTGACGGTGCCGGTGGCGGCGGCCGGGGTCACCGTCGCCGTGAGCACGCTGCTCTGGCCGACGACCTGCGGGTTGGTGGCGCTGGTGAGCACCGTGGTGGTCGCCGTCTGGGCGAACGCAATGGCGCTGCCGAGCAGGCCGCCGAGGGCCAGCGCCGTGGTGGCCAGGACGCGGCCAAGGTTCAGGTTGACGTTCATGGTTCTCACTCCCTTCCGGTGGTTTGTTGCACGCGGCCGAGCGCGTCGATGCTTCTGCTGAGCTGGCGCTTGAGGGCGCCGCCCGGGTCTCGCGTGTTCTCACCGATGCGGTTGCCGGCGTTGTCGAGCACGTAGTCGATGCGGTTGCCTTTGTGGTCGTACACGGCCACTTGCCGGTGGGCGTCGTCGTAGTCGTAGCCCACCCAGCTCTGGTCGGGCAGCGTGACGCGCTTGAGCTGACCTACCGGGTCGTATTGGTAGGACGTGGTGCGCCCTCCGACCGTGGTGCTGAGCAGGCGCTGCCTGAGATCGTAGGTGTGGGTGGTGAGCACACCGTTGGGGTCCACGCTCTCGAGCACTTGGCCGTGTTTGTTGTACTTGGTGTAGCGGGTCACTCGGCCCGCCGGGTTGGTCACGGTCTGCAGGTCACCCATGAAGTGGCCTTCGGCGGCAGCACCCTCCCCCGTGAAGCTGGTGTCGCTGTAGTAGCTGTACGTCGTCGTGTCGTTGACGTCGGTTCTCGGCCCGTTCTCGGTGAGCACTTGGCCCCATTGGTTGTAGGTCCAGGTGGTGGTGCGCGCGGGAACGCCTGACTGGAGCACGGCGGCGAAGCCTGCCGCGCCGTTGGCATCGGTGGTGGCCTGCTCGACACGCTTGCACAGCACGGCGATGGGTTTGCCGTCAGGTAACAGGGCACTTGTGGGAGCACACGAGGCAACGGCCCCGCCGTTAAAGGGGTCGGGCTGGCCGTTGTAGACGTTCGTCACGATGCGGCCGGGCTCGGCCACTCGCGTCTCGATGCGCCAGTCAGGGTGCCAATGTGTGCTGGTCTTGCGGCTGCCAAGAGGAAGCGCAATACCAGGGGTGTTATATCCGCCACACGTTGTGGAACGAGCCAGCCCTTGAAGTCGCACGACCTCGAGGCCTCGGGGAACGTCATGAAACACACAGGCCCGCGTGCCATCGAAGGCGTCGATCGCCAGCGGCAAACCATCAGAACCAAAAATGGTCGAACTGGACGCAGCCTCGCAGCCGCTTCCACCAGGCTGAGACATACCAGCGAGGCGTTTGAACCCGCCATATGTCCCGAACCTGAAAGCACGCACAGTGCCTAGCGGGTCTTCCACGCGCACCTCACCGGGACCGCTGCTGTAGTCGAAGACATGGCGATTGACCATTGCACCGTCTCCACGGTGCAGCTGGGTGGTTTGCACACGGTTGTCGGAGCCGTAGGCAAACGTAGAGGTGCGGCGCGCGGTCTCGTCGAACTCGCCCGTCACCAAGGCAGGACGCCCGGCGCTCTCGTAGTCGTAGTAGTAGCCGATCGAATGGCGCACTCCCTCCACCGGAGGAAAAGAAATCGACCTCAGAACACCTGCCCCCAGGTTGAACTCATAGGTCTCACCATCGGGCCTGGAGATGCTCTGCAGAGAGCCATCCGAGCCAAGATTGAACACCAGAGAACGCCCAAAGGAATCGTCAGCCGACTGCAGCTGACCGTTGGCTCCGTAAGTGAGGCGAATGCGCGTCCCCTGGGGGCTGAAGATGGAGGTGAGCCTCCGTTGCGCATCGAATTCCCACCCGCGCAAATCGGCACTGCGATAGACAAAACCACCTTGAGCAGTTCGCACCAGGGCTTCAGGACTGTTTTGCAGCGATGTGAAGCCAGAGACAGTTTCAAGGAAGGAGGCCGTTCCGCCACCGGGAATGTCAACATTCATGACGGTGTTGGTCCCGGCCTGATTCGATGAAGTCCAGATCGTCGCGTCGTAGCTGGCTCGCCAGCCGACCACATCCGCACGGGGAGTGGGATCGTCCAGGATTGGAAGATCCGTTTCTGGCTTCGGTCGATTCAGGAGACCAAAAGGGTTCTGCTCAGCGACGGAGAAATAGCTGCGGAAAAAATGAAAACGTCTGAGCAGAGGCGCGTCGAACAGACGTGAATAGAACTTGTGTCCACTGGAGATCGCCACCGGGTTCGCGCTCTTCACGCATTGATTGATGGAGCGAGTGCAGTAGCGCTGACCCAGCGGACCCAGAAAAGGGCCTTGCTCGCCGGGCGGGCAGTAGTAGTTCTTGTATCGGTCCGCGTAAACGGTATATGTGCTGTCCACCAGTGAACCGGGCTGACCTGTGCAACCCCCGCCCGCTGTTTCACCCCTGGTACGCAGAAGGTGGTACTGATACCACCGGACATGCGTTTCCGGCGGGCTGGTGACCCATTCACCCTCAGGAGTGACTGTGGGAGATCCACACCAGAACCCGGATCTCTCGGTCATCCCCCCCAATTAGCTTGCTTACAACGTCTTCCAGCGACTTCTCGTTGTAGTACTGAAGCGTAAACGGATAACTTCCTCCGAAATACACCCAGTCTGTTGCCTCCGCCTTGACACAGAAGTTCGGAGCGCTTGGGTTGCCGGACTGCCGGCAATACGTGTCGTACTGCGCGAGCGCCGGTGTGGCAAACACGAATGTGCCCAGCAGAAATGCAGCACCCCGTGCCGCTTCAAATGAAAAACGGGCACTCATCTCTCACTCCCTGCCGATGGTTTGTTGCACGCGCCCGAGCGCATCAATGCTTCTGACGAGCTGGCGCTTCAGGGCGCCGCCTGGGTCTCGCGTGTTCTCACCGATGCGGTTGCCCGCGTTGTCGAGCACGTAGTCGATGCGGTTGCCCTTGTGGTCGTACACGGCCACCTGGCGGTGCGCATCGTCGTAGTCGTAGCCCACCCAGCTCTGGTCGGGCAGCGTGACGCGCTTGAGCTGGCCCACCGGGTCGTATTGGTAGGACGTGGTGCGCCCACCGACGGTGGTGCTGAGCAGGCGCTGCCTGAGGTCGTAGGTGTGGGTGGTGAGCACACCGTTGGGGTCCACGCTCTCGAGCACTTGGCCGTGTTTGTTGTACTTGGTGTAGCGGGTCACTCGGTCCGCCGGGTTGGTCACGGTCTGCAGGTCACCCATGAAGTGGCCTTCGGCGGCCGCACCCTCCCCTGTGAAGCTGGTGTCGCTGTAGTAGCTGTACGTCGTCGTGTCGTTGACGTCGGTTCTCGGCCCGTTCTCGGTGAGCACTTGGCCCCATTGGTTGTAGGTCCAGGTGGTGGTGCGCGCAGGAACGCCGGACTGGAGCACGGCGGCGAAGCCTGCAGCGCCGTTGGCATCGGTGGTGGCCTGCTCGACGCGCTTGCACAGCACGGCGATGGGTTTACCGTCAGGTAACAGGGCACCTGTTGGAGCACAGCTTGCTACGGCTCCACCCGCGAAGGGGTCGGGCTGGCCGTTGTAGACGCTCGTCACGATGCGGCCGGGTTCGGCGACCCTTGTCTCTAGGCGCCAATCTGGATGCCAAGCTGTACTTGTCTTCCGACCGTTTGCGGGCAACGCGGCGTTTAAGGGAGTCACGTTGCCGCATGCAACGGCATTTGAAAGTCCCTCGACCTTCGTGGTCTCGACATTTCGATTTGGATCGTGGACGTAGCAAGTACGCGTGCGATTGAAATCATCCTTACTGGCCACATTGCCGTTTGCGTCGTAAGAAATATTGCTCGTCGACGCAGTACATCCCGAGCCAGCGGGCTGTGTACTAGCGACAACCCTGGAGAAACCATTGACAAGTTCGTAGGTGGTTGTGTGAACCGATCCCGACGGATAAGTCAGCGAGACAGCCCCGCGTCCACTGGTACGGGCGTCTGCGATAGAGAACCTGTTGACACCACCGGCATACTCGGTACTAACCGCTTTTCCATCTCGGTATCCAAACGACGCGAAGCGCCGTTGCGCTTCGTCGACGATGCCAGTCAGGCGATTGACACTCACGCTTCCAGTGGAAAGTTCTGGTTCGTTCCAAACGTATGTCCTGAGGCCGCCATCCGGGTACCGGACGGTCGTCAGCTTCTGGTTGCTGTAGTTATATGTTGTTTGGACGCCCGCCGGATCGGTCAGGCCAGAAATGCCGTTCGAATCTTGCGCAAACCGCAGGGTTCGATCCCAATCGTCTTTGACGGTTGCGAGCTGGCCGTTTGAGTAAGTAAGGCTCACGCTGGCGCCGTCAACGCGCTGCACTTTTTGCAATCGGCCACCCTCATCAAACACCAAAAGCCGTCGCTCTTCCGGACGCGTCATCAACCAAGCTGGTGATCCGTTGTAGTTGATCCGAATAAGACTGTTCTTCAGATGCGGCGCGAGAGATTGCCCCGACGTCCCATCCCAGGCAAGTTCGTCACGCACCCCATCGGGCCCCGTGAAAAGAGCTTGTGCCACGGTCGGAGCCACATTGAGCAAAGGAAAACAGCTTGCGAACTTGACAGCAGGCGAACCCCACCAAACCTCCCCTGCCACGCAGCCGGAACTTAGTTCTGCCGTGGGCCCAGCAAAATCTGGCTCATATTCATGGCGAAAGCGGCCGTGCGTGCTGTTGTAGTGGCGGGTAAAAGTGAGCAAGCCGCTAGCGCTGCCGTAATCTCGCTCGCTCTGTCGTTTCGTACCGCTGGCTGGATAGATCGGGTTCCCTAAACCGCACTCAGCGGGGAGGACTCGAGTGACGGTTCTCTCGCAGCGGTTCTTAAAGACGCGCGGATCGCCATCCGTACCCGAACCTGAGATCTGGTTGACGACCACGCGGAAGTAAGGGTAGGTCGGGCAAACGTTGTTCCACGAAATGGCACCAGTGATGCCTTCGCCTTCCACTACTCCGCTTGGACTCGTCCTTGTCCAATTCCAACACCAGTCTTGAGGCTCACCCCAGTGGTACGCCGTGTTGTTGGCACAAGGATGCAGGTTGTGGAGCGAGACACAAGAATACCCAGGGTTTGCGGCACAACTTGCGGCCCACCGAGCCTGTTCTACAGCGAATTCCTGCTGTACTGATGCATATCCCTTCCCACTAATGAATGCTGGTTTGACGCTCTCAATGTAGGTTTGCGTGGTCTGTGCATGCGTTGAGATGCCGCTGCTCGCCAATGCGAACACACCTACCCATTGGACAGCCGTGACCACTACGGCGGCAAGCCGCTGCCCGACATGTACGTTGGCACTCATCGCTTCCTCACTCCCGGCCTGTGGTCTGTTGCACACGCCCAAGCGCATCAATAGTTCTGGCGAGCTGGCGCTTGAGCGCCCCGCTCGGATCCGTGGTCTGCTCGCCGATGCGGTTGCCGGCGTTGTCGAGCGTGTAGTCCGTCCGGTTGCCTCGGTGGTCGTACACGGCCACCTGCCGATGTGCGTCGTCGTAGTCGTAGCCGATCCAGCTCTGGTCGGGCAGCGTGACGCGCTTGAGTTGGCCCACCGGGTCGTATTGGTAGTTGGTGGTCTGCCCACCCACGGTAGTGCTCAGCAGTCTTTGCCTCAGGTCGTAGGTGTGGCTGGTGACCACACCGTTGGGGTCCACGCTCTCGAGCACCTGGCCGTGCTTGTTGTACTGGGTGTACCGGGTCACCCGTCCTGCCGCGTTCGCTGCCGTTTCCAGGTCACCCATAAAGTGGCCCCGCGCGCTTGCGCCTTCCCCTGTGAAGCTGGTGTCGCTGTAGTAGGTGTAGGTGGTGGTGTCGTTGATGTCGGTTCTCGGCCCGTTCTCTGTGAGCACCTGACCCCATTGGTTGTAGGTCCACGTCGTGGTGCGCGCAGGAACGCCTGCCTGGAGCACAGCGGAGAAGCCCCCGGCGCCGTTGGCATCGGTAGTGGCTTGTTCGACGCGCTTGCATAGCAGAGCGAAGGGCTTACCGTCAGGCAACAGGGCACTTGCGGGAGCACAGCTCGCAACTGCTCCACCCGCGAAGGGGTCGGGCTGGCCGTTGTAGACGCTCGTCACGATGCGGCCAGGTTCGGCCACTCGCGTTTCGATGCGCCAATCAGGGTGCCACTCGGTGCTGACCTTGCGGCTACCAATTGGCAATACGGCATTCACCGCCATCACCGCGTTGCAGTCAGCGCTACTGCTCAGGCCTTCAATCCGCGTTGTCTCAAGATGCCGCACCAGGTCATTGCCATAGCACGTGCGGAGGCCGGTAAAGCCGTCCTTGCGAACAAGGTGGATGCTGCTGTCATACACCTCGGACTCGCTCGCGGCCGGACTGCCCGCGCCTTGCGGCTGAGACCGCCCGCTGATGTATGACGTCATCCCGCGGTTGATGAAGTTCATCGTGAACTCGGACTGAAGAGGGTCGCGCACCCTGGCCGAGCCGATGAAGCTTCCTGTGGAGTTGGGGGAGTACTGGACGCTGAATCGATTGACGCCCCCCGCGAGCTCGGTGCTCAGCGCTCTTGCTCTGGTGGTGTTTTCATAGGTGTACGTGGCATACCGACTTCCCAGTTCATCGGTCACGCCGGTCAGTCGGCCGTATGGAGGCGCCTGCCCTGTGTGCTGCGGCTCGTCGTAGTGATAGAGCTGACGAGTGCCGTCTGGGTAGGTGACCGAGGTGAGGCGTTGGCATGCACCTGGATATTGGCAAACGGCCGTTGGCCCTCCATATCCGTAAGAGATGGTTTGCCCGGCCGGGTCGGTGACCGATTCGAGTTGCTTGGCCGCTGAATATGCGAACGACAGCTGACGCCCCCAGTTGTCGGTCACCGTGCTGAGCACGGTACGCGAGTAGTGCTCGTCTCCGATGGTTTGATAGCCGTAGTCGAGCTGTCTTCCATTGGCATACACACGTTTGAGGAGCCGGCCGGTCCCATCGAAGAACTCGAGCCCCGGAAAGCTGTTGCGCTTCAGGATGTAGCGAAGGGTGGGGCCCGCCCCCGATGCGATCAAGGTGCCGAGCCCGTCGATGCTCGTCATCGTGGCGGCAGTTCCGGCGAAGACGATTCGCTCGGAGTTGTCGATGCTGGCGTATGTGCCGGTGAAGCCCGGTGGGCTGTAGTACTCGAAACAATACGGTTCGAAATACGGCGACTGCGCACCGCTCGTGGGGTCGACGAAAGCCGTCTTGTAAAACGAGCTGTAGCACGCCGGCGGCCCGCCCGACGCGTAGGCCGGGCCGAAGAGCGTGGCAATGTGATTCCAGGACTGGCCGCCGTTGAAAGAACTGCCGCTCGACGCGTAAAGGCGATCGAGTGTCAGCAGACCTTTCACATCCCGATAGTCTCGAACACGGAGCCGCTTGTCTCCGGTGGCGATGTCGATCGGGTTGCCGACTTCGCTGCGCGGGCAACCTTCGGGGCACGGCGGGCGCTGCGGCTGATAAACGATGCGAGCGCAGTAGACCACCTGGTTCGGTATGGGCGACTCGGTGACAGACCTCCAATCGAATCCGTCGTTCGGGCAATCAGCGCCGGCCGATGCACGCCAAGCGCCCGTCCAGCGGCTGGTGACCTGCTCGCCCTGCGCGTTGAGGCTCACCAACTCGGTGTCTCCCAGATACCCGGCCGGGATTCCGTTCAAGGTCTGCGACGACGGGCGCAGATTGGTGATCTGGAAGCTCAGCGCGCGCTCGCCCGCGGCCTGGCGCTGCGCGAGGTTGTTGGCGGCCGCGTTTGCAGCGCACTCGCCGATCGACGCGCATCTCAGCAGGACGGGAGACGTCCACTCGGCGCTGTAGAAAAGTTGCGGCTTCACCGCAATGGTCACCTGGCTCACTCCCTCCTGCGCCCAGCATGGAGTGAGCACCATCGCGGCGACAAACAGAATCTTCTTCAAACTCCCCTCCCCTGGAACAGGTCGCAAATGTTGGAATGCAAGACCTGACCCCGGTCTTACTTTGAGCCGTCGAGTTTGCTCAGTCGTGTTGGATCCATTGCTCCAGCCATCCTTGGATTTCTAGCGTAGCTTCTGGCACAAGAACACTCGCTTGCCTACCCAGCCAACTCGCAAGCATCCCCAAGTCCCTCGGGCTCAACTGAGTCACGAGCTGCGCCCAAAGAGAGCTAAATCCTTCCATCTCTATGTGCTCAGATGCGAAATCAGAAAGATATGTTGGCAAATCGGGCGTCAAGGATCGCAAATAGCCATCCCAATCCGATGACGAATGCTTAGCCGCTAGTTCGAAGTCGATCGACGATGAGAAAGCTGAGTGTTTGTGAATGCACTCGCGAACAACAGCCGCAACTTCACCGCTCACTTCGGCATCGAGTTCTTCCCCCAACACTGATGCCTCAAGCACCGCACCTATCAGTGCGAGTGATTGCCCGTCGCGCCCAGTTGAGTCGACGGGGTCAGATCGCGCACCTTGTGCAATCGCTCTAAGCAACGCTGCCCGTGCCACTTCAAATCTTTGGGGATCGAAGTTCGCATCCCAGAAATTCTTGCTTGCGCCGAGCAATGCTTGAACTTCTCGCCTTGCAACAGCTTGAACATCTGCCCGCTGTTTAAGCGGGACTTCGAGGCTCGCGAGTTGCCAATACGGAAGAAACCAGTCGCTGCTCAGCAACAGCAGCGATGTGTCGAAGTTTTCATCTTCAAGGATTGCCATTACTTCCTCTAGGTGCTCTAGGAATAGGTCTCGTCGCGATAGCCCACGCATCTGGCGGGATCTTGCATTTCAGTGCGATTGCCTCCCGAATGAGCTTCCTGAGGCGCTGCTGCCATCCGTCCACGGCCTTGAGGTGACCCACCCATGACGTGCCAGAACATCCAGCCGCGAGCGCGGGGTTTGGCACCCAGAAGGCGAGTCGGTACATATCGCATTTGTCCAGCAGCAGATCTCCAATCCGTCCGTTGATGACTTGCATCGCAGCGTGAATCTCCGCAAGCTTCTCGCGACACCTCTCGTCATTGTCAACTGTGCATGCGTCATAGATAACCGCTGCGGCAAGGAGAGCTACGGCAACGGCATCCGCCGGACCAGGTTCAGGGCCATCTGCAAGAGCTACTGCACCTGCCGTAGGCAATATCCGAGACAAAACAGAAGGAGGCGGTTTCAGTCCCAAAGGGTCAGACAAAGCGATCGGATTCCCACCCACATAGCTAAAGGTGTTGATGCCACCAGCCAGTCCAATCGGATCGCTTTGAGCATATCGCCCGGTCGTCGAGTCGTAGTCCCGGAAGTAGTTGTAGTAGAGCCCGCTCTCTGCGTCGGCGTACTGGCCGGGGAACCTCAGGTTCTGAGTGAGGCTTCCGAGGTTGCTGAGGTTGTCCTCAGGCGCAGTCGTCCCGAAGGGCTCGGCCATCCACCTCCAGCGGACGTTGTTGGCCGTATCGGTCGCAATGCGCGGCGTGTCCAGATGATCCGTGTGGAAGTAGTACACCGTCGGATCGTTGGTGCCGTTGGGCACAAACATCGCAATCGGCGTGGACCCCAGCCACACGTACTCTCGTAGTGCGGCTCCGGTGTTGGAGTATTCGCCCAGCAACTGGCCTTGCTGGTCATACACGAAGACTGTCGTGCTGCTCGCCCCCGTGGAGCCGAACTTCCTCACCCGCTGCCCGAGCCCGTTGTAACTGTAGGTGGTGGTGACACCCGCCTTGGTCAGCGTACTCAGCCGCCCCGCCGCGTCATACGTGCTCGTATAGCCCGCCGTATCACTCGTGGTGTTGCCCGCGTTGTCGTACCCGAAGCTCCGGGCCGGGTTGGTGATGCTGTTGAGCCGGTTGCTGGTGGTCGAGGTGGTGTAGGTGCTGGGCGTGCCGTTGAGGGTCACGCTGGTGCGGTTGCCGTTGGCGTCGTAGCCGATGCTCCAGCTGGCGGTGGCCGTGGTGATGGTGGTCAGCCGGCCGTTCTCGTCGTACCCGAAGCTCTGGTTGAGGCTCGTCTGCGCGGCGCCGGTGGTGGCGTCGTAGTGGCTGTAGCTGGTGATGCGGTCGGCTGCGTCGTAGGTGAGGTCGCGCAGCACGTTGCCGAGTCGATAGCGGGTGAGGCGTGCGCTCAGGTCATAGCGACGTTCGCTGACCTGGGTGCTGCCGCCGGCCAGGTGCCACTGCCAGCGCTTGATGGCGCCGAAGGGTTCGAACTCGATGCCGCTCACGAGCGTGGCGGCGGTGCTGCCGGCGTTGCGTGCGAGGCTGACAGAGCTGACCTGCCCATCGGTGTGGCCGAAGCTGACCTGGGCACCGCTCGGGTAGGTGATGCGGGTGAGGTTGCCGGCCGCGTCGTACTCGTAGCCGACGGTGTTGACGATCTGGGTGGCGTTGGCGCCGGCCGCGGCGTCGACGCGCTGGATGTCGGTGGTGAGCCGGCCTTGGGCGTCGTAGGCGTACTGGGTGCTGCCGGCCGGGTGGGTGGTGCTGGTGAGGCGCCCGATGCCGTGGCTGAAGCCGGCGCCGGTCTGGTCATACGTCCAGCCGAAGGTCTGGCTGTTCATGCCGGTCTTGGTGTGGGCCGCTTGCGTGAGCCGGTTGGCTTCGTCGTAGCTGTAGGTCGTGAGGACGCTGCGGCTGTCGGTGCGGGTCTTGAGGTTGCCGGCTTCGTCGTAGGTGTGGGTGGCGGTGCCCGTGTCGGGGCTGATGAGGCTGGTCGCGTCGCCCAGGCCGTTGCGCGGGTACTGGGTGACCAGCAGCCGCGGGTCGGTGACCTTGTTAAGCCGGTCGCCGCCGTCGTATTCGAAGCGGGTGATGCCGTTCTTGGGGTTGGTGGTGTCTTTGACCCGCGAGAGGCTGTCGTAGCTGGCCCTGGTCTCGAAGTTGAAGCCGCTCACGCCGGGGGCTTGCACAGCCTTGGTGGGGTTGCCCTTGGCGTCGTACTCGTAGTTGACGACCGGGGTGGTGGAGGTGGGCGGCACGGGGCCGGGCTCGACCTGCACGGTGACGGTGCCGGCGTTGCTGGCGCCATTGTTGGCGTCTCCGGCATAGGCGGCGGTGATGGTGTGGGCGCCGATGACGGTGAAGGTCGGGCTGAAGCTGGCCGCGCCGTTGACGACGTTGGCGGTGCCAAGGGTGGTGCTGCCTTCTCGGAAGGTGACGGTGCCGCTGGGGTTGGCGCCGTCGATGGCGGCCGTCAGCGGAACGGGCTGGCTCTGGTGGGCACGGGTGAGCGTGCTGGTGAGCGTGGTGGTGGTTGGCCGCTGGGTGACGGTGAGTACGGCCGCAGGCGAGGTGCTGGAGCCGTTGGCGGTGTCGCCCCAGTACTGGGCGGTGAGGCTGTGGGCGCCGGTGGAGCCGAAGGGCACGCTCAGGGTGGCTTGCCCGCCAGACACGGCGGACTGGCCGAGGACGGTGGTGCCGTCGAGGAAAACGACGGTGCCGCTTGGGCTGCTGCCGGTGATGGTGGCGGCCAGGGCCGCGGTCGAGCCGGCGGTCACGCTGCCGGGTGAGACGGTGAGCGCGGTGCTGGTGGGCGCGGTGGCGGTGATGGTCTGGTTGACGGCGGCCGAGGTGCTGCTGGTGTTGTTGGTGTCGCCGTTGTAGACGGCGGTGAGGCTATGAGCGCCGGTGGTGGTGAAGCTGGTGGTGGCGCTCGCCTGGGTGCCGTTGAGGGGGACGGTGCCGAGCGGGGTGGCACCGTCACGGAAGGTGACGCTGCCGGTGGGGGCGAGACCGTTGCTGACGTTGGCCGTCAGGGTGACGATCTGC
This sequence comes from Rhizobacter sp. J219, assembly GCF_024700055.1. Taxonomy (GTDB): domain Bacteria; phylum Pseudomonadota; class Gammaproteobacteria; order Burkholderiales; family Burkholderiaceae_C; genus Rhizobacter. Next base: position 85,450 of record NZ_JAJOND010000001.1, on the reverse strand, counting down.
GTGGCACCCGCGGTGCTCGGGGTGCTGCTCAGGGTGGTGGTGGTGCTGCGCGGCGCGATGACGAGCGTCGTCGCAGGCGAGGTGCTCGCCTGTGTTTGTGAGTTGGCGACCGTTTGTGCGACCAGCGAGTGGCTGCCGGCGACCGTCGCGGGCGCTGCGGTCGCGGGCAAGGTGATGGTGCCGCGGAAGGTGGTGGGGTTGCTCGCGACGTAGCTCAGGGTGCCGGTGCCGACGGTGGCACCGTTTTCGGTGATGGTGGCCGAGCTGACCGAGGCGTAGATGGAGGGTGAGGTGGCGGTGACGGTGCAGGCCACCGCGGTGGCCACGGGGGACGGCGTCGGACACGTCAGCTGGGTGCTCACGGGCGCTGGGCTCACCGTGCCGGCGATGGCGCTCGAGGTACTGGGCGCATAGGTGGCGTCCCCCACGTAAGAGGCCGACAGGGACATGGTCGGCGATGTGGAGTTGATGACCCAGGTACCGGTGGCCACACCAGAGCCGTTCAGGGTGCCCTGCGCGACGTATGAGCCGTTGTTGTTGAAGCGCACGACGCCGGTGGGCGTGGTGGCGCCGGTGACCGTGGCGCTGAAGCTGACGGTCTGCCCGATGTAGGCGGCCGTCGGGCTCGCGGTCACCGTGGTGGTGGTTGGCGCACGCGTGTAGACGTTGAGGATGACGGGAGCGGAGGTGCTGGCCGCGTTGGTGCTGTTGCCGGCGTAGCGGGCGGTGAGGCTGTGATCCCCCGTGGCAGTGAAGGAGTAGCTGGTGCTGGCCGTGCCCCCGGAGAGGTTGAAGTAGAACAAGGCCTGCGCACCGTCGTACACGGTCACCGAGCCGGTGGGGCTGCTGCCGGTGACTCTCGCGGTGATGGTGAAGGTCTGGCCGGCGTAGACGCTCGAGGGGTTCGCCGTGAGGGTCGTCGTGGTGGCGGTCTGTGCGAGCGCAGTACCGGCGATGAACCATAGCCCTAGGACGGCGAGGCTTCGCTTGGCGCGCCCGAGGGCGAGCCGGGCACTCGCCAGCACGGCACACGTTTGGACGAAGCGCCACACGGGCGCGCTTTGCATCATCGAGTTCATCGCTTCCTCACTCCCTGCCTGTGGTCTGTTGCACGCGTCCAAGCGCGTCGATGCTTCTGGCGAGCTGCCGCTTGAGGCTGCCGCTCGGGTCTCTGGTCTGCTCACCGATGCGGTTGCCCGCGTTGTCCAGCGTGTAGTCGGTCCGGTTGCCCCGGTGGTCGTACACCGCGGTCTGGCGATGCGCCCCGTCGTAGTCGTAGCCCACCCAGCTCTGGTCGGGCAGCGTGACGCGCTTGAGTTGACCCGCCGCGTCGTACTGGTAGCTCGTGGTCTGGCCCGCCGTTGTGGTGCTCAGCAGGCGCTGCCTCAGGTCGTAGACGTTCTGGGTGACCACGCCGTTGGCATCGATGCTTTGCAGCACGTTGCCGTGTTTGTCGTACTGGGTGTACCGGGTCACCTGGCCTTTGGCGTTGGTGATGGTGTGCAGGTCACCCAGGGTGTGGCCGACCGCATGGGGGTCGGCTCCGCTGAAGGCGGTGTCGCTGTAGTAGGCGTAGCTGGTCTGGCGGTTCAGCGGGTCGCGTTCGGTGAGCACCTGGCCATGTTGGTTGTAGGTCCAGCTGTGCACTCGGTTGGCAACGCCGGCTTGCAGCGCGGCGGCGAAGCCTTGTGAGCCGTTGGCATCGGTGGTGGCCTGCTCGACCCGCTTGCACACCACGGCGATGGGCTTGCCGTCAGGTAACTGAGCACTTGCCGGGGCGCAGCTCGCGGTCGTGTTGGCGTTGAAGGGGTCCGGCTGGCCGTTGTAGACGATGGTGGTGATGCGCCCGGGTTCGGCCACCCGGGTCTCAAGCCGCCAATCCGGGTGCCATTGGGTGCTGGTCTTGCGGCCAGGACTGCCTGTATGCAGGACGGGACACGCGTAGTGCCAGGTAGCCCAGCCCAGGGGAGCGCCGCTCTGCGACCCATCGAACGGGGTCTGCGACCAGCAGGTTCCACCCGTGCAACTGCTGCCGTACCCACTGCTGTAGTACGCAGATCCGCTTGGGCAACTGGGCGGCGCAGCCGCCGGCATTGCCGCCGTCTCAAGATTGGGCGGGCAGCTTTGCGTGCCGGCATAGCCCTCGACACGCACCGTCTGCAGGTTGCGGCTCAGGTCGTTTGCGTAGCAGGTGCGTTTGCCGTTGTGGTCGTCCCGGCTGGTGAGGTTGCCTTGGGTGTCGTAGGCGTAGTTCGAGGTGACCGCCGCACTGCCTGCCCCTGCAGGCTGGGCGATGCCGGTGAGCACTTGGCGGGCGTTCTGGATGCTGCCGAAGTTGTAGGTGCGCTGGCTGCCCAGCGGATCGGTCACCGTCTTGGGGTAGTTGGCGAAGATGTATTGGTTGACGTCCACACCGCCTCCGGCGTGGTGCCGTTCCGGCTCACCTGGTTGCCAGGGCCGTAGACGTAGGTGGCGTAGCGGTGGCCGAGTTCGTCGGTGATGCCGGTGAGTTGGTGAATGGGGACCGCGTTGGTGCCCGGGTAGTACACCGATTCGTAGTGGTACTGGCGGTCCAGGGGCGTGCCGGGGTAGCGCACGCCGCTCAGGTTGAGCCTGGGGTCATAGCTGTACTCGTAGATCGCTCCAGCGGGGTCGACCATGCGGGCAACACGTTGCTGTGCGTTCCGTTCCCACCTCAGGCTGCGGCCGAAGTCGTCGCTCCACGTGGTCACGCCGTTGCCGAGGTCAGCTGCCGTGTGGGCCCGGCCGTCGTGGCGCACGCGCTTGAGCAGGCGCCCCGTCGCACCGTAGACCTCAAGGTGGTTGTCTTCTCGCCAGACATGCCATTCGGTCTGGCCTTGCGGCGTGGTCGCGCGTGCGATGCGCTCTCGGGCGTAGGTCGGCAGAGTCGGCGCGCTGGCCGCCGTGCTGGCCACCAGGTTGCCTCCCCTGGCGTCCTGCAGACGGATCTGCGGGGTGCCGATGCCTACGTAGCGGAAGCAGTGCTCCCGCTGCACCGGGCCAGATTGCTGGGGGTGGTCGTAGATCGCCGGCAAGCACCCGTCCAGCGGGCCTCGGCTGGCCAGGTCGAACAGGCGGCGCTCTTGGGTGGTGGTGAACTTGCCGGACTTGCCCCGGAACGTGCGTACATAGTCCAGGCCGCTCGGGCCGCGGTAGTCGGGCTCAACCTGGATCTTCTCGCCCTTGGACACCAGCACTGGGTTGCCGACCTGGCACGTGTCGCACGGCTCTTCGTCGGGGTAGTAGATCGCGCAACTGACAAAAACTTCTGTCGAAGACAGATAGGTCAAGCCAGGAGTGATGCCCTGAGGACATTTAGGGGCCAAGTAGGCCGTTTGATGCCACTCCGTGTATCCATAGCCACAGTAGCCAGGCGACGGAGGACTAACCCAGCCCGCATACTGGAATCTGTGACCCCACATGCCTCGCACGCCGTTGTAGTCATAGATGAAGGTTGGGGGCATGGAATCGAACGGCGACGGCCCCGTGTCCGAAAACCTTCCCCAACACGGGCTTCCTGCATTCGCGCTTAAGACGTTGGCGTCAAAAGCGGCCGCTGCCTCCTGAATTGAATCGAAATGCACTACACCGGCCTGGATGTGCGTATACCCAAGCATCTTGGGCTCGACGTAGATGTAGCCAGACCAGACGGGCGCGACCATGGAAGACAAGAGCGCCACTGCGATAGCGCGACCCACGCTCTTGAGTACCGCAACTTGCATATCTCTTACTCCCTGCCTGTGGTTCGTTGCACGCGCCCGAGCGCATCAATGCTTCTGACGAGCTGACGCTTGAGGTTGCCGCCCGGGTCTCGCGTGTTCTCACCGATGCGGTTGCCCGCGTTGTCGAGCACGTAGTCGATGCGGTTGCCTTTGTGGTCGTACACGGCCACCTGGCGGTGCGCGTCGTCGTAGTCGTAGCCCACCCAGGTCTGGTCGGGTAGCGTCACCCGCGTGAGCTGGCCTGCCAGGTCGTATTGGTAGCGCGTGGTCTGCCCGCCCGTGCTGGTGCTCAGCAGGCGCTGCCTCAGGTCGTAGGTGTTGGTGGTGACCACGCCGTTGGGGTCCACGCTCTCTAACAGTTGCCCGTGCTTGTTGTACTTGGTGTACCGCGTGGATTGGCCAGCCGCGTTGGTCACGCGCTCCAGGTCACCCATGAAGTGACCTTCTGCCGCCGATCCCTCGCCGGTGAAGCTTGTGTTGCTGTAGTACGCGTAGCTGGTGCTGTCGTTGATGTCAGTGCGTGGGCCGTTCTCGCTCAGCACCTGGCCCCATTGGTTGTAGGTCCACGTGCTCACTCGGTCGGGCACGCCGGCTTGCAGCGTTGCACCGAAGCCCGCGGATCCGTTTGTATCTGCCGTCGCTTGCTCCACCCGCTTGCACAGCACCGCGATCGGTTTACCGTCAGGTAACAGGGCACTTGCCGGGGCACAGTTTGCCACCGCATTGCCGTTGAACGGGTCGGGTTGGCCGTTGTACACGCTCGTCACGATGCGACCGGGTTCGGCAACCTTCGTCTCAAGACGCCAGTGAGGGTGCCATTGGGTGCTGGTCTTGCGGCTGTCAGCAGGAAGCACTGCACCTACGGAAACCAACGCACCGCATGCTTGACCAGCGACCAATCCCTCAACGCGAACAGTCTCCAAACTACGAGAGGAATCATTGGCATAGCAAACACGCTTCCGATTGAAATCGTCCCGGCTTGCCACGTTCCCGTTGCTGTCATACCCGACGTTCGCGTAGCTCGCAGCACAACCAGAGCCCTCAGGCTGGTAGACCCCGTCGGGAGCATTCAAGACGCCTGTGAAGGTATAGCGGCGCACACTACCTAGAGGGTCCAGAATGCCGCCACCCGTGACGCTGTATCGGTCTATCCCATTCGCCAGTTCGGAACTCAGGACCGTTCCATCCCTGCTGTAGACAACCCGCTTGTACTCTTTTCCGAGAACTTCGTCAATGACGGCCGTGAGTCGAGTTGCCCACTGGCTTGAGTTTGAAGCAGGGTTCGAGTAATCCCAGTCAGGGCTCCGATACTCGACAAACTGTTGGTCCTGAAAACGAACCCGCACGAGACTCGTAAACGTGCTGTTTTGTTGCCAGTTTTGGCGAAGATCCTGGCGCCTAGGCTTGTAGTCATAGCGAATCATCGCGCCACTTGGATCGCTTAGCGAGACTAAGTGATCATCTTCACCGTAGCCAAATGTGAGAGTTCGACCCGACGCGTCTTGCACTACTGCAATGCCAGCGCCTCCGTAGCTCAAACGAATGGAGCGGCCTGTCGCCGATACCACCGTCGTCGGCAGACCTCCAACAAAGCGGATCAACTCGTTGTTGGCAGAGTAGTAGTCATATGTGCCCGGTGACGATTCCACTAGTCGAGCTTGCTGAGACGTCTTCAGAGGCAAAAGGACACGTGGGAATCCAGAACCAGAAGCAAGTTGGAAATGCTGCAGAGCCTCCGTTCCCCACATCAACCACACCGAATGTTCAGTGACAAAGAGCCCGCCTGCGTAGTTGTGAGTCCAGGGAGTTCCCAGGCCGTGCCAAAGGTTGCCAGCGAACCCGGGCGGGTACGCGAACCCTTCACTCCGATAGTGGCGAACGAATCGAAGGCTTTGATTGGCAACTGATTTGTAGTCTTCCTCCCGAAAGACCTTTGCCAAGGAAGGGACCGCAATCGGATTACGCGTAAGGCATTCTTGATTCCGACGGGGGCGGGTACAGAGAGTCTGGTCAGCAAAGTACTGATGTGTCCAACCCAATTCGCAGTATGCGCTGCGCCACTTGGAAAGCAGGGAAGTTACCGTCTGGGGTGTTTGACAGTTCCGGCTAAAACTGTAGGTCAAGTGGTTGAGCTTGCCCCCTTCTAAGTCCGGAAGCCACGCCCAACTCGGCCCGCTGCCTGCGTCAACCCAACCGCTTTCCGACACCAGACGACCCGCATCACAGCAGTCTGGGCACTTGGCAGCAATCAACTCGCCCATCTCGCCTTTTGCGCCATCCTCGTCCAGGAAAATGCTTGTGGTTTCGTATGGCCCTGTAGCTCGGTACTTGAATGGCTCAATGATGTGCGGGCGATATGTGCACTCAACGGCGCCGTTGATTCTCCGGTCGGCACATTGATCGCGGATATCAGCTGCAAGTGCAACGCCCGCGAATCCGGCGAGCGTAAAGGTCACACAGATCGTGGTGGCACCAAGCAGGCGAGCAGCGACCGAATTGGTTCGGCGTACGCCGAGCAGACTCCAGAGGACCATGCCCCCCTCCCTAACCCATGTTCTGATGAGCCGCGTTGAACCCAGCAACTCGGTGAGCCCATTTTCAAGCCCGCGGCAATGTACTTGGCTCTGTCGACAAGGGTCAATCACCCCAGAGAGGAATTTCCTATCCCCCAAAGTTCTGCGAGGGCGACTCCCGGCCTACCACCTCGATGAGAGATAGATCACCTCGACATCCACCTTGAGCACGCGGTCGGTGGAGTGTCCGCCCGGGATGCCAATCTCGATTGGTGCGCCGCTTTTGCCCGTTTGCAAGCCATCTCTGTCGGGCAGCACTTCACCGACACACGTTGCCGCTTAAATTTGCAGATGCAAGTGGCGCTTAACCTTTAATCTTGCTCTCGTCGCGCGCAGCGCAACTTCGCAGGTCGAAGACAACGCGAGAACCTCGCAGGTCTCTGAGAGATTCGAGAAACATTTGGAAATCAGACTCTTCGGCTATCGGATTGAAGTTCTCGCTATTCACCACCATCAGCGGCGCCCCATCGAAGCTCTGGAAGTAGTCGGCATACGCGTCGCACAGCTTCTGCAGGTACTCGGGCGCGATGCGCTGCTCCATCGCGATGCCGCGCTGCTTGATGCGCTGGATGAGCGTGGGCGGTGTCGCCTGCAGCCAGATGACGAGGTCGGGTTGGGGCAGTTGTGCCGACACCTGCGCGTACATCTGCTGGTAGAGGTGGTACTCCTCATCCGAGAGGTTCATGCGCGCAAAGAGCGCATCCTTGGCGAGCATGAAATCGCTGACCACCGCGGGTGCCAGCAGGCCGGGCTGGGCCAGTTCGCGCACCTGGCGCATGCGCTGGAAGAGGAAGAACACCTGCGTCTGGAACGCATAGCCCGGCACGTCGGCGTAGAAGCGCTCGAGGTACGGGTTTTCGTCGGCCCGCTCGAGCATCAGCTCGGCGCGCAGGTGAGCGGCCAAGCGGCGCGCGAGCGGCTCTTGCCCGCACCGATCGGACCTTCGATGGCGATGTGGCGGAAACGTTCGAGACCTTGTTCTGCCATCAGTTGCGGAAGATAAAGTACACCGCGCCGACCAGGCACAGCCCGGCCCAGACGTAGTCGAGCTTGAAGGGCTCTTTCATGTAGAACATCGCAAAGGGCACGAAGACCGCGAGCGTGATCACCTCCTGCGTGATCTTGAGTTGCGCGAGCGTGAAGCCGCCGCTGTAGCCGATGCGGTTGGCCGGCACCTGCAGCAGGTACTCGAAGAGCGCAATGCCCCAGCTCACCAGCGCGGCGATGTACCAGGGGCTCGTCGCCAGGCTCTTTAAGTGGCCGTACCAGGCGAACGTCATGAAGACGTTCGAGGCCACAAGCAGCACCACGGTCTGCAACGGAATCGAAATGCCGGTCATGTCGAGTTGCCCTCCTCTGCCTTCACCTCAATCGCCGATGGCACCGTAGACCAGGTTGCGGAACAGCGCCCGCACCTCGTCGCGCTGCCCCGGCGCCTGCACCATCAGCACGGCGTGCATCTCTTCGGCTGGGTCGACCCAGAAGGTGGTACCGGCCATGCCACCCCAGAAATACGAGCCGGCGGAGCCGGCCACCGGCGCAATGCCCGCCTGCAGACGGACAGCAAAACCCAGGCCAAAGCCATGCCCAGCCGGCAGCAGGTCGTTGACGCTCGGGATCGTGCCCAGGTGGTCGCTCGTCATCAGCTCGACGGTCTTGCGGCTGAGCAGGCGCTGCCCATCGAGCAGGCCGCGGTTCAGCAGCATCTGCGTGAAGCGGGCGTAGTCGGTGGCGGTCGAGACCAGGCCGCCGCCACCCATGTCCATGGCCACCGGGTCGCGCACGTCGAGCACGCGCACGTCGGCGCCGGTGTCCGGGTCTTTGGCGAACGGCTCGGCCAGGCGCTCGTGCGACACGCTCGGCACGTGGAATCCGGTGTCGACCATGCGCAGCGGCCCGAAGATGCGCGCGGCAAAGAAGTCGCGCAGCGGCTGACCCGACACCACTTCCACGAGCCGGCCCAGCACGTCGGTGGCGCGGCTGTAGTCCCACACCGTGCCGGGCTGGTACATCAGCGGGAGCTTTGCCAGCGCCTGGCTGAACTCGTCGTTCGTCCAGTCGCGACGGTAGATCTTGGCGCGGGCGTACAGCTTGCGGATCGGCGCCTCGGCGAGGATCTCGTAGGTCAGGCCCGAGGTGTGGCGCAGCAAGTCCTGCACGGTGATGGCGCGCTCAGCGGGCACGTTGTCGATCTGGCCGTCCGCACGCACCACGCCGACCTGGGTCGACGCGAATTCGGGCAGGTACTTCGCCACCGGGTCATGCAGGAAGAGACGCCCTTCCTCGAACAGCATCATCACCGCCACCGACACGACGGGCTTGGTCATCGAGTAGATGCGGAAGATGCTGTCGCGCTGCATCGGGTCGGCGAGCGCCGGGTCACGCCGGCCCAGGGCCTCGAAGTAGGCGAGCTTGCCGCCCCGCACGACCATCGCCACCACGCCGGGCAGCCGCTGGCGGTCGATCTGCTCCTGGAAGGCGGCCGTCAGCCGCGCCAGCCCTTCGGGCCGGAAACCGGCCTCCTGCGGCGACGCACGCTCGGGCAGGCGGGTGCGGGTCATGTTCATGCGGTCTCCAGTCTGGTGATGGGTTGCGCCGCCACGAGCGGCAGCAGCGAGGCGATCGACCCGTGCCCGCCGATCACCAGGCCGTCACCGGCCAGCTCGGCCAAGGGCCGCAGCACGAACGCGCGCTGGTGCATGCGCGGGTGCGGCACGGTGAGGTCGTCGGAGGCGATCTCGCGGTCGCCGTACAGCAGCAGGTCGAGGTCGAGCGTGCGCGGCGCGTTCTGGTAGGGCCGCTCGCGGCCGAACTCGGCCTCGATGGCCTGCAGCTGCGCGAGCAGCTCGTACGCGCTCAGGGTGGTGTGCAGCGCCACCACGGCGTTGACGAACTCGGGGCCCTCGGCGTCGATAGGCGCGCTGCGGTACAGGGCCGAGACGGCCTCGACGCGGCTGGCGGGCATGCGGGCCAGCGCCTCGATGGCGGTGCGCACGGTGTCGGCCGGATCGCCCAGGTTGGCCCCCAAGCCGACGTAGGCGAGCAACGGCACCACGTCGCGGCGCGTCAGCCGTTGGACGACGGTGCGGCGTCGCCCGAGGCGCCTGCGGGTTTGCGGCGGCGCCGGCGGCGCTTGCGCGGGGCGTCGGCACTGCCCTCCACAGGCTCGCTGTCACCCTCGGCCTCGGCAGCGGTCGGAGCAGCCGGTGCCGCCGCGGACGGCGCGCGCCGGCGCGGCCCACCGTGGCCCTGGCCGCGCAGCTGGTCCATGAGGCGCGTGCGCTTGTCTTCGTCGGCGAGCGAAAACTCTTCCCACCAGCGGGCGAGTTCGGGGTCGGCCTCGCCGGCGTCGGCCCGCAGCCGCAGGAAGTCGAAGCCGGCACGAAAGCGCGGTTGCTCCACCAGCGAAAACGGCCCGTTGCCGGTGCGCCGCTCGAAGCGCGGCTGCATGAGCCAGATCTCGCGCATGTCGGCGGCGAGCTTGCCGCGGCCGGAGATGTCGCCAATGCGTGCATCGAACACCGCATCGACCGACTGCTGCAGCGCCGGGAACGGGGCCTCGCCCTTCTTCTTCAACTTCTCCCAGCGGTCGAGCACGTCGTGCCACAGCATGCAGGCGAGCATGAAGCTTGGTGCCACGGGCTTGCCTTCGTTGACGCGCCGGTCGGTGTCCGACAGGGCCAGCTCCACGAACTTCTGCCGCTCGGGGTGCTTGTTGGCATCGGCCAGCACCACGTCGAGGATGGGGAAGACGCCGGTGCGCTCGCCCACCAGGCCCTGCTTGCGCAGCTCTTCGATGCTCGCGAGCGCATGGCCCGTCTGCAGCAGCTTGATCATCTCGTCGAAGGTGCGCGAGGCGGGCACGTCGTCGAGCAGGCCGGCCAGTTCGCGGATCGGCGCACGCGTCTTCGGGTCGATTGAAAAACCGAGCTTGGCCGCGAAGCGCACCACACGCACGATGCGCACCGGGTCTTCGCGGTAGCGCGTGACCGGGTCGCCGATCATGCGCAGGACCTTCTTCTTCGCGTCCTTGATGCCGCCGTGGTAGTCGACAACGATCTGCCTTTGCGGGTCGTAGTACATCGCGTTGACGGTGAAGTCGCGGCGCGCGGCATCTTCGATCTGCGGTCCCCAGACGTTGTCGCGCAGCACCCGGCCGCTCGCGTCGACCGCATGGTGCTTGTCGGCCAGTTCGGCCTTCGAGGTCTTTTCGTTGCCGGCGACCTGCTCCGAGGCCGACGCATCGAGCATCGCCCGGAAGGTCGACACCTCGATCACCTCGTGCTCGCGCCCACGCCCGAACACCACGTGCACGATGCGGAAGCGCCGTCCGATGATGAAGGCGCGGCGGAACAGGCCCTTGACCTGCTCCGGCGTGGCGTTGGTGGCCACGTCGAAGTCCTTCGGGCGCAGGCCCAGCAGCAGGTCGCGCACCGCCCCACCGACGATGTAGGCCTCGTAGCCGGCATCGGCCAGCGTCTTGACCACGCGGATGGCGTTGTCGTCGACGAGCTTCAGATCGATGTTGTGCTCGGACAGCGGCACCTCGACCCGCTTGCCCTTGGGGATGGCGGGCTTGGCGCTCTTGCCGAGCAGCCTGTCTATGAATTTCTTGATCATCAGTCCGTCAGTCGAACAGCCGAAGAATGCGCCAGCCCCGCTCGCGGGCAATGGCTTCGAGCGGTGCGGAAGGGTTGGTGGCCACGGGGTCGGTCGCCATCTCGAGCAGCGGCAGGTCGTTGGCCGAATCGCTGTAGACGCTGATGCGCTCGAAGTCCTGCAGCTTGTGGCCGAGACCCGCGAGCCACTCGTGCGTGCGCACCGTCTTGCCTTCGCGGAACGAGGGCACCCCCGCGATCCGGCCGGTGATGTTACCCCCGGGGTCTTTTTCGGACTTCGACGGCCAGCAGGTGGGCCACGCCGAAGGCTCTGGCGATGGGCGCCGTCACGAACTCGTTGGTGGCGGTCACGATGGCGACCAGGTCGCCTTGCCGCTGGTGGTGCCGCACCAGGTCGTGCGCTGCCGGGCGCAGCTGCGGCGCGATCACCTCCTGCATGAAGCGGTCTTGCGCGGCCTTGCGCTCCACGGCCGGGCGCTCGCGCCACGGCGCAGTGGCGAAAGCGATGTAGGCGTGGATGTCGAGCGTGCCGGCCTTGTAGTGCGAGAAGAAGACCTCGTTCTGCCGGTCGAAGGATTCGGCGTCGACCCACCCCTGGCGGATCATGAAGCGGCCCCAGGCGTGGTCGGAGTCGAGCGGAATCAGCGTGTCGTCGAGGTCGAACAGACACAGGTTCATGCGGCGGCGTCCTTCTCTTCGGCCAGCATCTGCTTGAGCAGCGGCACGGTGATCGCGCGCTTGTGCACGAGGGCGAATTCGTCGAGCCGGTCGAGCACCGTCATCAGGTGCTTGAGGTCGCGCGCAAAGCGCGTCAAGAGGTAGCTCATCACGTCATCGGAAAGAAAGAGGCCGCGCCGGTCGGCCTCCCGGCGCATCGCGGCGCGCGCTTCCGATTCGGCCAGCGGCGCGAGCGCGAAGACGTGGCCCCAGCCCAGGCGCGTGCGCAGGTCGTCGCGCAGGGGCAGGTCGACCGGCGGCACACGGCCGGCAGCGGCCACCGGAATGCCGTGGGTCGTCGCTTCGACGAACAAGGCAAATGCCGCATGCTGCTGGGGCTCGTCGAAGCGGTCGCAATCGTCGAACACGATCAGCGCATGGGTCTCGTCGAAATCCCACGGCACGGCCGAGGCGGCGTTGAACCAGCCCACCCGCCCGCCCACACGTTGCACGTGATGGGCCAGCGCCTGCAGCAGATGCGTCTTGCCCACACCGGCCGGCCCCCACAGGTAGACCGGCGCCGTCTGTTGCAGCAGGCCTCGCAGGTGCTCGACCGCGGCTGCGTTCGGGCCGGCCACGTAGCTGTCGAACGACCGCACGGGCTCGTCGGCAATGGCCAAGGGAATCTGTCTCACGCTCAACCCAGATACAGCTTGCTGCCCGTGTACCAGGCCAAGACCCGCTTGCCCGCCACCACCAGCACGGCGCACACCGGCAGCGCGAGCAACACGCCCACAAAGCCGGCGAGGTGCCCGAAGGCGAGCAGCGCAAAGATCACCGTCAGCGGGTTGATGCCAATGCGCTCGCCCACCAGGCGCGGCGTCAGAAAGAAGCTTTCGATCACCTGGCCGAGCCCGTACACCACCGCCACGGCGATCACGCCGTACCAGCTTGCGAACTGCAGCACGCCGGCAATCAAGGCCAGCAGCATGCCCAGCCCGTAGCCGAGATAGGGAATGAAGACCGCAAGCCCGGTGAACACCCCGACCGGCACCGCGAGGTCGAAACCGAATAGCGCCAAGCCGACGCTGTAGAACGCCGCCAGGATCACCATCACCAGCAGTTGCCCGCGCAGGTACTGGCCAAGCATCTCGTCGCTCTCGCGCATGAAACTGCGCACGCCGTCGCGCAGGCGGGGCGGCACCAGTCGGTCGATGCGTGCGATGAGCTGGGGCCAGTCCATCAGCAGGTAGAAGAGCACCGCCGGAACCAGCACCGCGTTGCCGATCAGCGCAAGCAGGAAGCTACCGCCAATGCGGGCCGAACTCAGGACGGCAGCCAGGCCGTCTTCCACGTTGGCATCGAGGTACTTGACCAGGAAGGCCTTGATGCTCGCCACGTCGAGCGCGACCTCGATGCCGTATTTCGCAAGCCAGGGGGTGACGGTCGTGTTGAGCTTGTCGGCCAGGAGCGGCAACTGCTCGCGCAGAAGAGGCAGCTCCTTCGAGACGATGGGCACGATCAGGAGCAGAACCGACAGGATGACGATGAAGGCCGCCACCTCCACCAGCGTGACCGCCAGCACGCGCGGCACCCGGCGCTTCACGAGCTTTCCGACCGCGGGCTCGAGGATGTAGGCGAGGATGCCGGCAAAGAGGAAGGGCGTGAGCACCGGCGCCAGCAGCCAGACCAGCAACGCGCCGATGAAGGCGATCAGGAGCCAGGAGAGGGTTTGCCGCTGAGCAGGGGTGAGTTGCATCGATGCCCGTGGGGGTGGTGCCAAGCCGCGAGGCCTCGCGGAAGCGCCAGATTCTAGGGCCACGCCCGGGCGGGCTGGCCGTTCATACAGCCGTCAGTGAAGCGGCCCCTGGCCCGGCTGGCGCAAGGCCATCAGCCGCTGGCCGATGGCCTCGCGGTCGGGTGCATCCGCACAGTGGGCCAGGTAGGCGCCGAGGTCGACCGCCGCCGCCTCCGCCGCGCCCAGCTCGGCTTGCGCGAGGCCGCGGTCGCGGCGCTCGTCCCAGGCCTGCGGCAGCAGCACCACCAGCCGGTTCAGCACCGCCACCAGGCGCTGCCAGTCCGCCGTGGAGCGGTAGATCTCTTTCAGGTTGCGCAGCATCCGGGCAAGCACGTCGCGCGGCGGCGCGGCCTGCAGGAAGACGCTGAGCGGCACATCCAGGTCGCCGGTGAGGCCCTGGCGGCGGCGGTAGGGCAGCAGCAGTTCGTCGAGCCGTTCGCGCGAAAGCGACTGGCCGGTGAAGGGATCGATCACGACCTCACCCTCGCTGAGCTTGAGCTTGACGAGAAAGTGCCCCGGGAAGGACACGCCACGCGCCGTGAGCCCGACCTGGGCCGCGAACTCGATGTAGAGCAGCGCCAGCGTGATCGGGATGCCGCGGCGGGTTTCCAGCACGGTGGCGAGCATGCTGTTGGCGGGGTCGTAATAGTCGTTGACGTTGCCGGCAAAGCCCAGTTCCTTGAAGAAGAACTGGTTCAGCAGGCGCAGCCGCTGGCGCGGGCCGGCATCGGCCGGCACGCGCGCCTTGAGCCGCGCGGCGTGCGTGTCGATCTGGTGCAGCACCGCCTGGGTGTCGAGCGTCGGGTTGTCGTCCTGCCCGACGGAGATCGCCGCTTCCAGCAGCGAGAAATTCGCGTCATCGGCCACCAGCAGGGCAAAGTACTCCAGCGGCGTCTGAGGCTGGAACTGCGGAAAGGTCGGCATGGCGCGAGATTATCCGCGCCGCATGAACTGCTTGAACTTGAGCCCGGTGGCCAGCAGCGTGCCGAAGTACAGCAGCACGGCGCCGGTCATGCAGGCGGCAAGCCACCCCACACGCTGCCATTCGTGCCGGCCGAGCGCCACCCAGTCGAACTGGGCGGCGGCATACCAGAGAGCGCCACTCATGACCGCGGTGGCCAGCATCACGCGCGCCGCAAACGCCGCCCAGCCCGGGCTCGGCACGTAGCTGCCGCGGCGGCGCAGACCGAAGAAGAGCAAAAGCGCGTTGACCGTCGCGCCCAGGCTGATCGAGAGTGCGAGCGCCGCATGGCCCAGGTGGGGCACGAGGATCGCGTTGAGGACCTGCGTCAGCACCAACACGCCCACGGCAATCTTGACCGGCGTGCGCACATTGAGGCTCGCATAGAACCCCGGCGCCAGCACCTTGACCGCCACGATCCCGATCAGGCCCACGCCATAGCCGCGCAACGCGAGCACGGTCATCTGCACATCGTCCGCGGTGAACTGCCCGCGGTGGAAGAGCACGGCGATCAGCGGCGTGCCAAACACCAACAGGGCGGCCGCACAAGGCAGGGTCAGCAACAGCACCAGGCGCAGACCCCAGTCGAGCATGGCGGAATAGCTCGCGGCATCGCCCTTGCCGTGCGCCTGCGACAACTGCGGGATCAGCACCACCCCGAGCGCCACACCCAGGAGCCCGGTCGGGAACTCCATCAGCCGGTCGGCGTAGAAGAGCCACGACACCGCCCCCACCGACACGTGCGAAGCGATCTGCGTGTTGATGATCATCGACAGCTGCGCGACCGAGACCCCCAGCACCGCCGGCAGCATCAGCTGCAGCGTGCGGTGCACGCCGGGGTGGTGCCACGCCGCGGCAATGCGCGCTGGCGTGAGGCCGATGCGCGGCAGGCAGCCGATGCGCATCAGCGCCGGCACCTGGATGCCGAGCTGCAGCACACCCCCCACCATCACGCCGACCGCCAGCGCGTAGGCCGGCTCGATGCCCCAGCGGCGGAATTGCGGCACCAGCAGCCAGGCTGCGAGGATCATGGCCACGTTGAGCAGCACCGGCGTGGCCGCCGGCACCGCGAAGCGCTTCCAGGTGTTGAGCACCCCCGCCGCCAGCGCCACCAGCGACATGAAGCCGATGTAGGGAAACATGATGCGGGTCATGACGACCGCGCCGTCGAACTCCTGCAGCGCCGAGGCCATCAGCCACACCACGATCGGCGAGGCCAAGATGCCGAGGGCGACTGTGACGAGGAGCGTCCAGAAGAGCATGGTTGCCACGGCGTCGATCAGGCGGCGGGTGGCGTCGTCGCCCTCGCGGCCGCGGGTCTCGCCCAGCAGCGGCACGAAGGCCTGCGAAAAGGCCCCTTCGGCGAAGAGGCGCCGCAGCAGGTTGGGGATGCGGAAGGCGACGTTGAACGCATCGGCCCAGGCGCTGGCACCGAAGGCGGCGGCGATCAGGGTGTCGCGGGCCAGGCCGGTGATGCGCGAGGCCAGGGTCAGCAGGGAGACGGTGGACGCGGCGCGCAGCAGGTTCATGGGCGGCGGGGATTATGGCCCACCCCTGGCATCGGTTTGCGGTAGCTCACATGGCGCTGCTATACTCGCGGACTTCGCTAAAACCGGGTACAAGCTCAATGGCCACCTCCTCCAAAGCCAAAAAGACCGTCCGCATTGCCTCTGGCCGCAAGCGTGCGCGTCAAGACGTGAAGCTCAACGCCGCCAACACCGCGCTGCGTTCGAAGTTCCGCACCGTCATCAAGAACGTCCAGAAGGCTGTTGCCGCTGGCGACAAGGCGAAAGCCACCGAGATCTTCAAGGCCGCCCAGAGCGTGATCGATTCCGTGGCCGACAAGGGCCTCTTCCACAAGAACAAGGCCGCCCGCCACAAGAGCCGCCTGTCGGCCAAGGTCAAGGCCCTCGCCACCGCTGCCTGAACCAGATTTCCCGGTTCGCGAAGACAAAACCCGCCTCTCGGCGGGTTTTTCATTTTCAGGCCCGTCTCTCGGGCGCGTCTTCGTGGGGGGCCGTCAGCCGGCTTTCTTGGGAGGCTCCGGCAGCAGGCAGGCCTCGGCCACCTGCAACTCGTTGTCGCGCGCGAAGTTCATGACGAAATCCCAGGCCATGGGCTCGATCTCGCGCAGGGCCTCGTTGACGATCACGCACTTCACGCCGTTGATGACGCGCGGCACGCAATAGGGCGAGTAGCCGATGAACGCCCCCGGGCCACCCGCGGCGGTGCCACCGGGGCGGAAGCACGACATCGCCCCCGCCAGACGCTCGGCCCAATCGCTTGGGCGGAAGGTCCTGCCGTCCTTGGTCAGGCCCTGGATGAAAACTTCTCGGGGTTTGGCGGTGGTCATGCGGCTGCACGTGGCCGCGTTGTGGGTTGTGCCCGGATGCAGCCTGCGAAGAAGCCGCTATTGTGCCTGCGTGTGCTGCGACGCAGCACGCCAGCCCCACCCTGAGATGCGCACTCTGCAGCGCAGGATCGTCGCGCATCGCCCGTGCCGTGCCCTGCGCGACCACGTGGCTCGCATCTTGCGGACATTCGACTGGCGCTGTTGTCGACAATTCAACGGGTGAATTGCGGCACCAACCTGACCCGCACCCACGCCACCCAACGGTGCGCTCGCACCAACCTCCACCGATGACCCGCTTCGGCCCGCTGCACCACCACGACCGTTTCGACTACAGCGCGATCACCCGCCGGCCCGACCACGACTGGCCGGGCGGCAAGCGCCTGGCCGTGTACCTCGGGCTCAACCTGGAGCACTTCTCGTTCGGCGAAGGCCTGGGCGCGCGCCTCGCCCCGGCCTCGCCCGAGCCCGACGTGCTGAACTTCGCCTGGCGCGAATACGGCAACCGTGTGGGCGCGTGGCGTTGCCTGGGCTCTTCGACGAGTTGCGCCTGCCGGCCGGCGTGCTGCTCAACACCTCGCTCTACGACCATTGCCCCGAACTCGTCCAGGCGTTCGTGCAGCGTGGCGACGAACTCATCGGCCACGGCCACACCAATGCCGAGCGCCAGGGCGAGATGCCCGAGCACGACGAGCGCGCGCTGCTCGCGCACTGCCGCGAGCGCATCGAGCGCGAGAGCGGCAAGGCGCCACGCGGCTGGCTCTCGCCGTGGATCTCGGAGAGCCGCGTCACACCCGACCTGCTGGCCGAGACAGGCTACCGCTACACGCTCAACTGGTGCCACGACGACCAGCCGGTGCGCCTGCGCACGCGCGACGGCGGCACGCTCTGGTCCCTACCCTACCCGCAGGAGCTGAACGACATCCCGATGATTGTGGCCCGCCAGATGGACGCGAAGGACTTCGCGCAGATGATCGTCGACAACTTCGACGAGATGCTTGCGCAGTCGCGCCGCCAGCCCTTGGTGATGGGCATTGCGCTGCACCCCTACATCGTCGGCCAGCCCTACCGACTGCGGCACCTGCGGCGCGCGCTGCAGCACCTGTGCGAGCATCGCGACGAGATCTGGTTCACCACGCCCGGCGCGATCTGCGATGCGGTGGATGCGCTTGGCGATTGAGGCACACGACATGGCCACCACCACCCGCAAGACCTCGTCGAAGTACTCCTCGAAGCCCCCCCGCCCGCAAGGGCCGCCCCGCCGCGCCGCCGGTCGCCATCCCGGTGCCGGCGCCCACCGCCGCTTCCGACGTCGAGCAACGCATCTACCAGGCCGTGTTCGAAGGTGTGATGGCCCACCGCCTGATGCCCGGCACCAAGCTGCCCGAAGCGGCGCTGTGCGAGCTTTTCGGCGTGAGCCGCTCGCTGGTGCGCAAGGTGCTGCAGACGCTGGCGCACGACCACATCGTGGAGCTGCGGCCCAACCGCGGCGCGATCGTGGCCGCCCCCTCGCCGGAAGAAACCCGCCAGATCTTCGATGCCCGCCGCGCGCTCGAAGCCGCGCTGATGGAACTGGCCGTGCGCCACGCCACCAAGGCCGACCTCACCGCACTTCGCCGCCAGCTCGACGAGGAGCACGAAGCGATGCACCGCTTCGACCAACCCGCCTGGGCGCGACTGGCGAGCAGCTTCCACCTGCGGGTGGCCGCTCTCGCACGCAACCCCATCCTCGAACGCTACCTCGCCGAGCTGATCTCGCGCTGCTCGCTGATCGTCGCCCTCTACGAGGCACCGGGCAACGCCACCTGCGAGCACGAAGAGCACGCGCAGATCGTCGACTTCATCGAGCAAGGCGACACCAAGCGTGCCGTCGCCGCGATGGACGACCACCTGCGCACGCTCGAACGCCACATCAGCCTCGACCGCAATCCTCCCGTCAAGACACTGGCCCACATGCTCGGGCTCGGCTGAATCCACCGCATGGACATCGACTTCGCCACCCTCACCGAGTACCAGCGCTACAAGCTGATGGCCAGCCTGATCGTGCCGCGGCCGATCGCGCTCGTGACCACCTTGAGCGAGTCCGGCGTCGTCAACGCGGCCCCCTTCAGCATGTTCAACATGCTCGGCGAAGAGCCGCCCATCGTGATGATCAGCATCAACCGCCTGAAAGACGGCGCGCTGAAAGACACCGCCGCCAACATCGTGCGCACCGGAGAGTTCGTCGTGCACATCTGCGACGAGGCCATGGCCGAGAAGATGCACCGCTGCGGCGAGCGCCTGCCGCCCGACGTGAGCGAACTGGCCCACGTCGGCCTGCACGCGGCGCCGAGCAAGGCGGTCGTGCCGTCGCGCATCGTCGAAGCACCGGTCGCCTTTGAATGCACGCTGTGGGAGACGCTGTCGACCGAGAGCCGCCAGATCTTCATCGGCCAGGTGCGCTGGCTGCACGCGCGCGACGGGCTGATCGACACCGAGCGCTGGCGCGTGCGGCTGCAGGACTACTTTCCGGTGGCGCGCTTTGGCGCCAGCTTCTATATCAACACCCGCGAGCGCTTCTCGCTCGAAGGCAGCTCGGAAGCCCCGTCGTCATCGACCGCGATCGACGAGATGTGAGCCGGCCGGTCGTTCGAAATCGCCGAACGACCCCTTTGCAAATCTCAAAGACAGCGCCCGCCTCACGGTGGGCGCAGGGTCAAACACCCCCTTTAGAATCAAACGCCCCAGGCCCGCATCTCCTGCGGGCCTTGTCTCTCCTGGAGCCTCGTCCCATGAACGCCCCCGACAAGCTGTCTGCCTCCCCCATGCCGCACGTGATGCCAACCTATGGCCGCCTGCCGATGGCGCTGGCCTACGGCCGAGGCTGCTGGCTGTGGGACACGAACGGCAAGAAGTACCTCGACGGGCTGTCGGGCATCGCCGTCAACACGCTTGGCCATGCGCACCCCAAGCTCGTGCCCGCGCTCCAAGACCAGGTCGGCAAGCTGATGCACAGCTCCAACTACTACCAGGTGCCGCTTCAGGAACAGCTCGCCGCCAAGCTGGTCGAGATCTCGGGCCTGACCAACGTCTTCTTCTGCAACTCGGGCCTCGAAGCCAACGAAGGTGCGATCAAGGTCGCCCGCAAGTTCGGCCATGACAAGGGCATCGAGAAGCCCGAGATCATCGTCTACGAGAAGGCCTTCCATGGCCGCTCGATCGCCACCCTCTCGGCCACCGGCAACCCCAAGGTGCAGGCCGGCTTCGGCCCGCTGGTCGAAGGTTTCGTGCGTGTGCCGCTCAACGACGTCGCCGCCATCGAGAAGGTCGCCGCCAGCAACCCCAATGTCGTCGCCATCTTTCTCGAAGTTATTCAGGGCGAAGGTGGCATCAACCCGACACATGCGGAGTACCTGCGCCAGGCCCGCCGCATCTGCGACGAGAAGGGCTGGCTGCTGATGCTCGACGAAGTGCAGTGCGGCATGGGCCGCACCGGCAAGTGGTTCGCCCACCAGTGGGCCGGCATCAAGCCCGACGTGATGCCGCTGGCCAAGGGCCTGGGCTCTGGCGTGCCCATCGGCGCCTTCGTCTGCGGCCCGCGTGCGGCCAACGTGTTCGGCCCCGGCAACCACGGCACCACCTTCGGCGGCAACCCACTCGCCATGCGCGCCGGCGTCGAGACGCTGCGCATCATGGAAGAAGACAAGCTGCTGGAGAACGCCGCCAAGATGGGCGCACTGCTCACCGAGGGTCTCAAGCGCGAACTGGGCGCTGAGAAGGGCGTGGTCGACATCCGCGGCCAGGGCCTGATGATCGGCGTCGAGACTCGACCGCCCCTGCGGCGAGCTGCTCGGCCAGGCGGCCGAAGCGGGCCTCATGATCAGCGTCACCGCCGACAAGGTGGTGCGCCTGCTGCCCGCGCTCATCATCAACGAGGACGAAGTGCAGCAGCTCCTCGCCATCCTCTGCCCGCTCATCAAGAGCTTCCTCGCCAAGTCCACGCCATGAAACCCGGCATGAGCTTTATCAAGCACTACCTGCAGTTCAAGGACCTCCGCGCCGAGGAATACGCCTACCTGTTCGATCGCACGACGATCATCAAGAAGCGCTTCAAGAACTACGAGAAGTACACGCCGCTGACCGACCGCACGCTGGCCATGATCTTCGAGAAGGCCAGCACCCGCACCCGCGTGAGCTTCGAGGCCGGCATGTACCAGATGGGCGGCTCGGTGGTGCACCTCACCACCGGCGACAGCCAGCTCGGCCGCGCCGAGCCGGTGGAAGACTCGGCCAAGGTCATCAGCCGCATGGTCGACCTGGTGATGATCCGCACCTACGAGCAGGCCAAGATCGAGCGCTTCGCGGCCAGCTCGCGCGTGCCGGTGATCAACGGCCTCACCAACGAGTACCACCCGTGCCAGATCCTGGCCGACGTCTACACCTTCATCGAGCACCGCGGGTCGATCCAGGGCAAGACGGTCGCCTGGGTGGGCGACGGCAACAACATGGCCAACACCTGGCTGCAGGCGGCCGACATCCTCGGCTTCACGCTGCACGTGAGCACGCCCAGCGGCTACGAGATCGACCCGAAGGTGGCCGGCGTGTCCAACACGCAGTGCCTCAAGACCTTCAAGAACCCGCTCGACGCCTGCCGCGGCGCCCACCTCGTGACCACCGACGTCTGGACGAGCATGGGCTACGAGGCCGAGAACGAAGCCCGACAGAAGGCCTTCGCCGACTGGTGCGTCGACCGCGAGATGATGGCTGTGGCCCAGCCCGATGCCGTCTTCATGCACTGCCTGCCGGCGCACCGCGGCGAGGAGGTCGAGGCCGAGGTGATTGACGGCCCGCAAAGCGTGGTCTGGGACGAGGCAGAGAATCGGATGCATGTCCAGAAGGCCTTGATGGAATTCCTGCTCATCGGGCGCATTGGCTAGGCCTTGACCGCACCCTCATGAAGATCGCCCTCATCACCGACCTCCACGCCAACCGAGAGGCGGTGTTGGAGGTGCTGAAACACGCCGAGGCCCAGCAGGCGAGCAAGTACGTCTTCCTCGGCGACTTCGTCGGCTACGGCGCCGACCCGGCCTGGGTGGTCGACCGGATCCGCGAGCACGTGGCCCAGGGCGCCATCGCGATCCGCGGCAACCACGACGCCGCCACCGTGGCCGGCCCGCAGCCCACGATGATCGAAGACGCCCGCTTCACCGTCGCCTGGACGCGCGAGCAGCTCGATGCCGAGCAGATCGACTTCCTCGCCACCCTGCCGCTGACCGCCATCGACGACGGCCGCCTCTACGTACACGCCAATGCCTACGCGCCGGGCGAGTGGGGCTACATCCACGCGCGCGTCGACGCGGTGCGCAGCATGCACGCCACGGCCTGCCGCATCACCTTTTGCGGCCATGTGCACGAGCCTCGGCTTTACCACCTGGCGTCCACCGGCAAGATCGGCGAATTCCAGCCGGTGCCCGGCGTCCCCATTCCCCTTTCACAGCAGCGCCAGTGGCTGGCCATCCCCGGCTCGGCCGGCCAGCCGCGCGACAACAACCCCGCCGCCTGCTACGCCGTCTACGACAGCGACAGCGCCGAGCTGACGTATTTCCGCGTGCCCTACGACTACGACACCGCCGCGGCGAAGGTGCGGGCCGCCGGCCTGCCGCAGCGTCTTGCGAAGCGTCTCGAAGATGGCGGCTGAACTCGGCGCCCCACCCAGCGGCTTCGGCGCGACGGCGCTGCCGGCCACCCATCCGCTGCGCCCGCTGCAGGCCGGCGAGCTGATCGACCACTTCAAGCTCGAACGCCACCTGCACCAGGGCGGCATGGCCCACCTGTGGAAAGTGGTCGACGTCAACAGCGACGACCCGATGGACCTCATCATGAAGGTGCCGCGCATCCTTGGCGGCGAAGACCCGGCGAGCATCGTCGGCTTCGAGGTCGAGCAGATGATCCTGCCCAAGCTCAGCGGCCCGCACGTGCCGCGCTTCGTGGCCAAGGGTGACTTCACCTCGCAGCCCTACATCGTGATGGAGCGCATCCCCGGCGATTCGCTGCGCCCGCTGCTCGACGAGGCGCCGCTGCCCATCCCGAAGATCGTCGACATCGGCATCAAGGTGGCCACCGCCCTGCACGACCTGCACCGCCAGCACCTGGTGCACCTCGATGTGAAGCCGAGCAACATCATGTTCCGCATCACCGGCGAGGCGGTGCTCATCGACTTCGGGCTGTCGCGCCACGACCAGTTGCCCGACCTGCTCGACGAGGAGTTCGAGCTGCCGATGGGCACCGGCCCCTACATCTCGCCCGAGCAGGTGCAGTTCGTGCGCAACGATCCGCGCAGCGACCTCTTTGCGCTCGGCGTGATCCTCTACCACCTCACAACCGGCGAGCGGCCGTTCGGTGCACCCGACTCGGTGCGCGGCCTGCGCGAGCGGCTCTACCAGGACCCCGTGCCGCCGATCACCCTTCGCAAGGACTGCCCGCCCTGGCTGCAGGAAATCATCCTGCAGGCGCTGGAGCCCAAGCCCGAGCAGCGCCAGCAGACCGGCGCCCAGCTGGCCTTCCAGTTGCAGAATCCCGACCAGGTGCCGCTCACCGATCGTGCGAAGCGTCGCGAACGCAGCGGCACGATGAAGCGCATGTCGCGCTGGTTTACCGCGCTCGGCGCCGAGCCCAACGCGCGCGCCACCGCCACCAACCAGCTCGCGCGCAGCCCCATCGTGCTGGCCGCGGTCGATGTCGGCAGCGCCGAGCCGGAGCTGCTGGAGACGCTGCGCCTGACCGCCCTGCGCCTCCTGCAGACCGAGCCCAATGCCCGCCTCGCCTGCCTGGCCGTGATGAAGACCGCCCGCATCGGCATGGACGAGCTGCTCGAAGCCGACGGCAGCAGCAAGCACGTCAACCTGCTCGTGCAGCTCAAGCACTGGGCGCGCCCGATCGCACAGGCGATGAAGCTGCCCGCCGAAGTGCAGGCCAGCCGCGTCACCTTCCATGTGCTCGAGGCCCCTGATCCGGCCAGCGCCATCGTCGACTACGCCCGCAAGAACCAGGTCGACCACATCGTGATGGGCGCCCGCAGCAGCGGTGGCCTGCGGCGTTACCTGGGCAGCGTGTCGACCGAGGTCACCGCGCAGGCCGAGTGCAGCGTGACGGTGGTGCGCGCACCGGCGCGCAGCAAGTAGGGTCCTCGGCAGATAGACAGGCCATGATGCTGACGCGCCGCCCCATCGCCCCGCTGGTGCCGCACGTCGAGATGCTCTGGGCGAGCGAGCGTGGCGCCCAGCCCCACCCACGCGAATACAACCTGCCCACCGGGCGCGTCGACATCGTCATTCCGCTGCTTGACGGCCAGCGCATCCACCGCTTCGCCGGCAGCCACGACTCGGCGGGCGAACACTTCGAAGGGGGCGTGGTGCACGGCGCACACGACCGTGCCTGCCAGCGCGACACGTCCGACGCATCGTGCGTGGTCGGCGTGCATTTCAAGCCGGGCGGTGCCGCGGCCTTCTTCGGCGGCGCGCTGCCGGCCCTGCGCAACCAGACGGTGCCGCTCGATGTGCTGTGGGGCCCAAACGCCCGCGCGCTGCAAACCGAGCTGCAGGACACGCCCGGCTTGCATGCCCGGCTGCTGCGGCTCGAGGCCTACCTGATGGCTCGGCTTTCTGGGCCCCGCCCCGACGACCCTCTCGTCGCCCGGGCCGTCGACACGATGCTGCAAGACCCCGCCGGCGTGCAGGTCGAGCGCCTGCGGCATGCCAGCGGCCTCGGCCCCACGCGATTCATTGCCCGCTTCGAGCAGCAGGTGGGCCTCACGCCCAAACGCTACGCCCGGGTGCTGCGCTTCCATGCCCTGCTCTCGCGAATCGCCCTTGCCGCGCCGCACGACTGGGCACTCACGGCCCTCGATGCCGGCTACGCCGACCAACCGCACCTGATCCATGAGTTCAAGCGGATCACCGGCATGACCCCGACCGCCTATGCGCCCTTGCGGCCCGACCAGCCCACCCACATGGCCGTACCGCGCGCGCGGTGAAAAAACTTCCAAGACAGGCAGCGGCTACCGCGCCTAGCATGGGCCATCACCCTCAGGAGACGCCCATGAAGAACAGCATCCACGAGCTGTATGCCTACCTTTGCGTGCCCAAAGCGCAAGAGGCCATCGATTTCTACACGAAGACCTTCGGCGCGCAGGAGCTGTACCGGCTCACGGAGCCTTCCGGGCGGGTGGGTCATGCCGAGCTGCAAATGGGCCCGAATGCGATCCTCATGGTGTCAGAGGAGTACCCCGAATACGGGATCACGGCACCGCCGCCGCAGGGCCTGTCGGGCATGGTGATCCACCTGCACGTCGACGACTGCGACGCGATGGGCGAGCAGGCCGTCGCATGCGGCGCCCTGATGGTCAGCCCACCCACCAACCAGTTCTATGGCGAGCGATCGTGCAAGCTGCGCGACCCTTTCGGCCACACCTGGCTCATCGGACACTCGATCGAGAAGGTGGAGCCCGACGAGATGCAGCGGCGCTACACCGCGCTCATGACCGACGAAGGCTGAGCTGCACCGCGACCGATTAGTCGGTCGTCCCGTCCGGGAACACGATGATGGTGCGAGCTGTGCGCGAGCTGCTCACCGATACGCGCGACTCCTTCACCTTGCCGTTGAGCGTGGTTTCGACCTTGTATTGCCCAGGCGGCACCTTGGCCCACAGGTAGGGGCCTTCGGTCTTGGTCTCCAGCACCACGTCGCCGGTCTTCGCGTTGATCACGCGCACATCGGCCTCGGCGGTGAAGGCGTTGCGGTTGCCGTCGCGCTCGTACACCTCGATGTTGAGCGGGAACTGGCTGCGTGCCGCGTGGAATGCGGGCAGCTGCTCGTAAGGTATGCCGCCGGACACGTAGCTCACATCGCCCGAGGTCTGCACTTCCGGCAGCGGCACTGCCTCACCCGGCAGCACCGAGCGGGCTGAAGATCCCGGGGGCGGCGAGGCGCCGTTGTCTTGCGCGCGGACCGGGTTGGCGGCCAGGACAAGCGCCGCGATGGCGGCGGGAATCAGCAGGTGCGGGATCGAATTCTTCATGGCGTCCTCTCAAGGGTGGTTAAGAAGGTACGCCTTTGTCGCTCAATTCCGCCCCGCTGTTTCACCGCCGGCGCAGGTCGCGGCCAAGTCCTACGGCCGCATCAGCCGAGGTTCACCGGCACGAAGATCCGTTCTCCGTCACGCTCGACCAGCAGCGCCACGCTCTTGGGCTTGGTGGCCATCACGCTCTTGATCTGGTCGACCGAGACCACCGGCTTGCCGTTGATGGCAATCAGCACATCGCCGCGCTCGATGCCGGCCCGCGCGGCCGCTCCCGTCACGTTCTCGATCAGCAGCGCACCATCGCTCTCGAGCTGGCGGCGCTCGTCGCGCGAGAGCGGGCGCAGGGCCAGGCCCAGCTGGCCGGCGCTTTCGCCCGGAGCGTCAGCCGCCGCCTGCTGGCGCGCCTCTTCGGCGCTGCCGAGCGTGGCTTCGATGTCAATCGCGCTGCGGTCGCGCCAGACCTTGAGCTTGACCTTCTCGCCGGGGCTCGCCATGCCGATCAGGCTGCTGAGCGATCCTGAGCGCACCACCGGTTCGCCATTCACTTCGGTGATCACGTCACCTGGCTTCAGGCCGGCCTTGGCGGCGGCGCTGTTGCGCGCCACCGCGGCCACGAGCGCACCGTCGGGCCGCTTCATGCCGAAGGATTCGGCCAGCGACTGGTTCACGTCCTGCACGCTCACACCCAGCCGGCCGTGCTGCGCCTTGCCCGTCGCGACGATCTGGTCTTTCACCTTCAGCGCCACGTCGATCGGGATCGCGAACGACAGCCCCTGGTAGCCGCCCGACTGCGAGTAGATCTGCGCGTTGATGCCCACCACCGAGCCGCTGCCGTCGAAGAGCGGGCCGCCCGAGTTGCCGGGGTTCACCGCCGCATCGGTCTGGATGAAGGGCACCACCGAGTCGCCGGGCAGCGAGCGGCCCTTGGCGCTCACGATGCCTTGCGTGGCGGTCTGCTCGAAGCCGAAGGGCGAGCCGATCGCCATCACCGGGTCGCCCACCTCCAGCTGCTTGGGGTTGCCCAGGCGCACGGTCGGCAGGTCTTTCGCGTTGATGCGCAGCACGGCCACGTCGGTGGTCGGGTCGCTGCCCAGCACCTTGGCGGTGAATTCGCGGCGGTCGCTGAGCTTCACCGTCACGTCCTTCGCGTCGCGCACCACGTGCGCGTTGGTGAGGATCAGACCGTCGGCGCTGATGATGAAGCCCGAGCCCTGGCCGCGGAAGGGCTGCTCGGGCACACCGCCGCGCCCGCGCGGCTGCATGCCGGGCAGGCCGCGGAAGAACTTGAAGAAGGGATCGTTCTCGAAGCCCGGCGGCAGGCCGCCGCCTTGCAGCTGCTGCTCTTCGGCCGAGGCCTTGTGCGTGCCCGACACCGTGACACCCACCACCGCAGGCCCGGCCTGCGCAAAGATCGCGCGGTAGTTGGGCACCACACCCTGCGCCGGGATCGGCGCCACCGGCGCCATCGCGCCCGCGGCCACCGTGGCCGGGCTCACGGCGGCGCCCGGGGCCGTGGTCGACGGCATGGCGGCGGCCACCACAGCCGGTGCGGAAGAAGTGCTGGCGTCGGGCTTGTCCTGGAACCACGGCTTGAGGCTGAACGCGCCCGCCGTGCCCATCGCCAGCACGCCAGCAGCCACGAGAGTGGCGTTCAGAGGATTGAGTTTCATCGCGAGCCTTTCGTCTTGGAGGAATGAACCACGCGGGGCCCTCCCCGCATGTCGCAAACCATAGAAAGGCTGGATGAAGACTGGCTTAGGCCGGGGTTAGGCGAACGTTAAGACGCAGCGATAAAGGCAGTTTTGGCACCGGTCTTCCCGGCATGCCGCACGGTCGTCCACCGATACGCTTCAGCCCGTGAACCGCCCCGACCTGTACCAGATCTTCTACGTGAGCCGCTCGCTCGCCTCGCGCGAGCAGGTGCAAGACATCCTCATGAGCGCCCGCGCGCTGAACGCACGCCGGCAGGTGACGGGCTCGCTGCTCTACACCGGCGGCCATTTCGCCCAGGTGATCGAGGGGCCGGCGGCGACGCTCGCCGAAACCATGGTCGCCATCGCCGCCGACCACCGGCACGACACCGTGCGCACGCTCGTCAAGGGCCGGCTCGCACAGCGTCGCCACGGCGAGACCTGCCTGGCCTACAGCGAGGCTCCGGGGGCCAACGAGCTGATCGCCAACCTCATCGGCACCCGCCGCGTCAACACCCGGCGCGCCCAGCGGGTGCTCGACCTGATGTTCCAGCCCTGACCCGGCTCACCGCGCCGCAGGCAGCGGCGCCACTGGCGGCAGCGCCGCCCCGCAATCGCGGCAGAAGCGATCCGACATCGAATGCCCGTCGCTGCCGCAGGCCACGCAGTGGCGCGTGCGCGGCCGCAGCTTCTGCGCGGTGAATTCCGCGCTCACAATGCCGGTGGGCACCGCCAGCGTGCCCCAGCCGAGCAGCATCATCAGCGAGGCGATGAAACGCCCGAGGTCGGTCTTGGGCGTGATGTCGCCGAAGCCCACGGTGGTCATCGTGGTGATCGCCCAGTACACGCCGGTCGGGATGTTGTGGAAGCCGTGCTGCGGCCCTTCCACCACGTACATCAGCGTGCCCATGATGAGCACCACCAGCAGCACGAACGACAGGAAGACGAGGATCTTGCGGCGCGACTCGTAGAGCGCCCGCCCGAGCGCGCCGTATTCGGCGATGTAGGCGCTGAGCTTGAAGATGCGGAAGATGCGCAGGAGCCGCAGCACCCGCACGTCGATCAGCGCGTGCAACCCCGGCACCAGGATGGCCAGGTAGGTGGGCAGCACCGCCACCAGGTCGATCACGCCGAAGACGCTGCGCGCGTAGCGAAGCGGGCGCTGCACGCAAATCAGCCGCGCGACGTATTCCAGCGTGAAGATGAGCGTGAAGCTCCACTCCAGCACGGTGAAGAGGCCGCCGTACTTCGCGTGGATGGAGGCGATGCTGTCGAGCACCACCACCGCCACGCTCGCGAGGATGAGCCCGATCAGCACCTCGTCGAAGAGCTTGCCGGCGCGCGTGTCGGACTCGAAGATGACGCGGTAGAGCCGCTGCCGCACGCCACCGGCGGGCCGCCCGAAGGGGTGGAGCTCGGCTTCGGCGCTGTCGCGCGGCGCGGGTGGGGTGAGGGCGGAGCGCATGCGCGCAATCGTATGCGAGGGGCGGAGGCGTCGGACGCCCCCGGCAGGGGCATGTCGATTGCCCTATCCTCGGCCATGCCGAACAACGATCCCCAGCACTGCGTGCGTGTGCGCGGCGCCCGCGAGCACAACCTGAAGAACGTCGACCTCGACGTGCCGCGTGATGCGCTGGTGGTCTTCAGCGGGGTCTCGGGCTCGGGCAAGTCGTCGCTGGCCTTCGGCACGCTCTACGCCGAGGCGCAGCGGCGCTACTTCGAATCGGTCGCGCCTTACGCGCGCCGGCTGATCGACCAGGTGGGCGTGCCCGACGTCGACTCGATCGACGGGCTGCCGCCGGCCGTCGCGCTGCAGCAGCAGCGCGGCACGCCCAGCATGCGCTCGTCGATTGCAAGCGTGACCTCCATCGGCAGCCTGCTGCGCATGCTCTATTCGCGCGCCGGCACCTACCCCCGCGGCCAGGCCATGCTGTACGCCGAAGACTTCTCGCCCAACACGCCGCAGGGCGCCTGCCCGGCATGCCACGGCCTGGGCCACGTGTACGAGGTGACCGAGAAGTCGATGGTGCCCGACGACTCGCTGACCATCCGCGAGCGCGCCATTGCCGCCTGGCCACCCGCCTGGCACGGGCAGAACCTGCGCGACATCCTCGTCACGCTGGGCTACGACGTCGACACCCCGTGGCGCGACCTGCCGAAGAAGGACCGCCAGTGGATCCTCTTCACCGACGAGCAGCCGACCGTGCCGGTCTACGCCGGCTTCACGCCCGCCGAGACGCGCGCCGCCCTGCGCCGCAAGATGGAGCCCAGCTACCAGGGCACCTTCATCGGCGCCCGCAAGTACGTGCTGCAGACCTTCGCCACCACGCAGAGCGCGCTGATGAAGAAGCGCGTCTCGCGCTACATGGTGGGCAGCGTGTGTGCGCAGTGCCAGGGCAAGCGGCTCAAGCGCGAGGCGCTGTCCGTCACCTTCGCCGGGCTCGACATCGGGGAGCTCTCGCAGGTGCCGCTCACCCGGGTGGCGGAGGTGCTGGCACCAGCCGCCGCCGGCCGCTTCGACACCGCGGGCGATGCGCCTTCGGCGCTCAGCCGCTCGGCCGTGCGCGACCAGACCCAGCGCCGCGTCGCCGCCGGCGGGTCGGCACACGCGGCCGCGCCCAACGTGCGCCTCACGCCGCACCTGTCGGAAGAAAAGCGCATCGCCGCCCAGCGCATCGCGCACGACGTGCTTGAACGTGTCAGCACCCTGTGCGACCTGGGCCTGGGCTACCTCGCTCTGGAGCGCAACACGCCCACGCTCTCGCCCGGCGAGCTGCAGCGGGTGCGGCTTGCGGCGCAAATCCGTTCCAACCTCTTCGGCGTCGTCTACGTGCTCGACGAGCCCTCGGCCGGCCTGCACCCCGCCGACGGCGAGGCGCTGCTGCGTGCGCTGGGCCGCCTGAAGGACGGCGGTAACTCGCTCTTCATCGTCGAGCACGACCTGTCGCTGATGCGCCGTGCAGACTGGATCGTCGACGTGGGGCCCGACGCCGGCGAGCTCGGCGGCCGCGTGCTCTACAGCGGGCCGCCCGCAGGCCTGCAGGGCGTGGCCGGCTCGCACACCGCGAGGCACCTCTTCGGCGAGCGGCCCTTGCAGACGGCGCAGCGTCCGGTCACGCGCTGGCTCGAACTCGAAGCCGTCACCTGCCACAACCTGCGTGGCGTGGCGGCGCGTTTTCCGATCGGCGCCTTCACCTGCGTCACCGGCGTGTCGGGCTCGGGCAAGTCGAGCCTGGTGAGCCAGGCGCTGGTGCAGCTCGCGTCGGCGCAGCTTGGCCATGAGCCACCCCCCGCCGACGAGGAGGGTGACGATGCCGCCCGTGAGATCGCCGAACTGGCGCACGGCCGCATCACCGCGGGCATGGAGGCCATCCGCCGGCTGGTGCGCGTCGACCAGAAGCCGATCGGCCGCACGCCGCGGTCCAACCTGGCCACCTATACCGGCCTCTTCGACCATGTGCGCAAGCTCTTCGCCGCCACCCCTGGTGCACGCTCGCGGCGGTTCGACGCCGGCCGCTTCTCGTTCAACGTGCCCAAGGGCCGCTGTGCGACCTGCGAAGGCGAGGGCTTCGTCAGCGTGGAACTGCTCTTCATGCCCAGCGTGTACGCGCCCTGCCCCACCTGCCACGGCGCGCGCTACAACGAGCAGACGCTCAAGGTGCAATTCCACGGCAAGAACATTGCCGAGGTGCTGGCGATGACGGTCGGCCAGGCGCTGGAGTTCTTTGCCGACGAGGCCGCGTTGCAGCGGCCCCTGCAGCTGCTGCAGGACATCGGCCTCGGCTACCTGCGCCTGGGCCAGCCGGCCACCGAGCTTTCCGGCGGTGAAGCGCAGCGCATCAAGCTCGCGACCGAACTGCAGCGCACCCAGCGCGGCGACACGCTCTACGTGCTGGACGAGCCCACCACCGGCCTGCACGCGGCCGACGTCGACAAGCTGATGACCCAGCTCCACGGCCTGGCGGATGCCGGCAACACCGTCGTCGTCGTCGAGCACGACATGCGCGTGGCCGCCGCGAGCGACTGGGTGATCGACATGGGCCCCGGTGCCGGGCACGACGGCGGCCGGCAGATCGCCTGCGGCCGGCCCACCGAGGTGGCACGGGCGGCCGGCAGCCGCACCGCACCCTATCTCGCCGAGGCCCTGGGGACGGTCAGCGGATCTGCTTGAGCGCCGCGTCGAGCTGGCTGACGGTGCGGTCGACGTTGGACAGCTTGTCGAGCCCGAAGAGACCGATGCGCCAGGTCTTGAAATCGCCACCCTCGTCGCACTGCAGCGGCACGCCCGCAGCCGTCTGCAGGCCAGCCGCGAGGAATTTCTTCGACGACTGGATCTCGGGGTCGGTCGTGTAGCTCACCACCACGCCCGGTGCTTCGTAGCCCGGCGCCGCCACGCTCTTGAAGCCGTTCTTCGCGAGCAGTGCGCGGACCTTGCTGCCCAACTCCTGCTGCGCCGCGCGGGCCTTCTCGAAGCCGAAGGCCTTGGTTTCCAGCATCACGTCTCGCACCCGGGTGAGCGCATCGGTGGGCATGGTCGTGTGGTAGCTGTAGGCCCCGCCTTCGTAGCTCTCCATGATGGTGAGCCACTTCTTGAGGTCGCAGGCGAAGCTCGTGCTCGTGGTCTGGTCGATGCGCGCACGCGCCCGCTCGCCGAGCATCACGAAAGCGCAGCCGGGCGAGCCGCTCCAGCCCTTCTGCGGCGCGCTGATCAGCACGTCGACCTCGTTGGCCACCATGTCGACCCACATCGCACCCGAGGCGATGCAGTCGAGCACGAAAAGCCCTCCCGCCGCCTTCACCGCGCGGCCCACGGCGCGCAGGTAGTCGTCGGGCAGCAGCATGCCGCTGGCGGTCTCCACATGCGCGGCGAACACGGCCGCCGGCTTCTCGCGCTCGATGGCGGCCACCACCTCGTCAACGGTCGCCGGCGCGAACGCCGCGTCGGGCGCAGCACCGATGCGCTTGGCCTTGAGCACCGTCGACGACGCGGGGATGTTCCCCATCTCGAAGATCTGCGTCCAGCGGAAGCTGAACCAGCCGTTGCGGATGACCAGCACCTTCTGCCCGGTGGCGAACTGGCGCGCGACCGCTTCCATGCCGAAGGTGCCGCTGCCCGGCACCACGATCGCCGACTTCGCGTTGTAGGCCTCCTTCAGCGTGGCCGAGATGTCGCGCATCACGCCCTGGAATTTCTTCGACATGTGGTTGAGCGCGCGGTCGGTGTAGACGACCGAAAACTCGAGCAGGCCATCAGGGTCGACGTGGGGCAGCAGTCCGGGCATGGTGGGTCTCGCGTGAGAGTGGAAACAGACGCGATCCAGCTTAGCACCGCCCCCTGCACGCGCCCATGACGCCCCGGCCACAATCCGTGCCTTCTTCGACTGGCGCACACCGCCTCACGCAGAGCCCATGTCCAGCACCGACCTCAGCTCCCCGCCACTTCGTGCGCGTATCGCACAGCGCCTCGCGGACCTGAAGCCCGCCGCCCTGCCGGTCGATGCGCGCGAGCGCTGGCGCGTGGCCACCGGTGCCGGCATCGGCCTGCTCGTCACCGCGCTGCTGTGCCTGGCGTTCACGCAGGGCATCGGCCAGGCGGCCGGCCTGCCGTGGTTGATCGCACCGCTCGGGGCCAGCGCGGTGCTGGTGTTCGGACTGCCGGCCAGCCCGCTCGCACAGCCGTGGTCGGTCGTCGGGGGCAACTCGGTTTCTGCGCTGGTCGGCATTGCCGTCACCGCGGTGCTCGGCAGCTCACCCAGCACCGCTGCGCTGGCGGTGGCGCTCGCCATCGTGGCGATGTTCGCCACCCGCTGCCTGCACCCGCCGGGCGGCGCAAGTGCGCTGCTGGTGGTGCTGTCGAACGTGCACGACCCGGTCTTCGCGCTCATGCCCGTCTTCACCCATTCGCTGGCCCTGGCCGTTGCCGGCATCGTCTACAACAACGCGACCGGCAAGCGCTACCCGCACGGCCAGGGCCTGGCCACGCCAGCCCCGAGCGCACCCAAGCCGGTGTTCAGCGAAGCCGACCTCGACGCCGTGCTGCGCCGCTACAACCAGGTGCTCGACGTGAGCCGCGACGACCTGCAAGCCCTGCTCGCACAGACCGAGCTCGAAGCCTACCGGCGCCGCCTCGGCGAGCTGCGCTGCCGCGACGTGATGTCGACCGATCTCGTGACGGTGGAGTTCGGCGACTCGCTGCAACACGCGTGGACGCTGCTGCGAGAGCGCCGCATCAAGGCGCTGCCGGTGGTCGACAAGGTCAGGCGCGTGGTGGGCGTGGTGACACTGGCCGACTTCATGCGCCATGCCGACCTCGACTTCCACCACGGCTGGGTGGAGCGGCTGCGGAGCTTTCTCACGCCCTCGCCCACACCCTATGCGAACAAGCCCGAGACGGTGGGCCAGATCATGGTGCGCCAGGTGCGCGTGGCGAGCGCCGACCGGCCGTTGAGCGAGCTGGTGCCGCTCTTTGCCGACACCGGCCACCACCACATCCCGATCATCGACGACGACAAACGCCTGGTCGGCATCATCACCCAGTCGGACGTGGTGGCGGCGCTGTGCCGGGCGGCCTGAGCGCGGCGTCAGGCGCCCCGGCGCCAACCTCCGGCACGACCGCCGCCCCCGCTGCCGCAGCCACTGGGGCCAGGCACGCCGTCTGCTGGCGCAGCCATGCACACACCCTCAAGGAGCCAACGACATGGACACCCAGGAACTGCATCGCGGCCGCCTGATCGACCACCTGCAACTCGTCGTGCGCGACCTGCCGGCCAGCCAGCGCTTCTACACCGCCGTGCTCGAAACGTTGGGCATTCCGATCGGCGGCAGCGGCGACGGTTACTTCTGGGCCGACGAACTCTTCGTCTCGACGGCCAGCAGCCAGGCGGCCCAGGGAGCCCTCACCGGCCGCCACCACTTCGCCTTCCAGGCCAAGGACCGGGCCGCGGTGGAGGCTTTTCACAAGGCCGCGCTCGCCCACGGCGGCCAGGACAACGGCGGCCCGGGCGAGCGCCCCTACCACCCCGGCTACTACGCCGCCTTCGTGATCGACCCCGACGGGAACAACGTCGAGGCGGTGTACCACGGGCCGGCGAAGACACGCAGCGCCGAGTCGATCAAGATCACGTTTTGACGGGACCGCCGTCGCGTCGCTGTCGCTTCACCTCGTACATGCGGGCATCGGCCTGCGCAAGCGCCTCGGCTGCGGTGGTGGCATTCGGGTCGATGGCCAGGCCGCCCACAATGGCCCCTTCGTAGTCGAGCAGCACGCCGGCGAGCGGATAACTCCCGCGCGTGGCTTCGGCAAAACGACCTTCGAGCACAGCCACGCTGGCGGGCCCATCCACGCCGAGGCCCGGCCCCGGGCCGACGATCACGAACTCGTCGCCGCCCAGCCGGGCCAGCATGTCGGTGGCACGCATGGTGCGCTGCAGGCGTGCCGCCACCTGCACCAGGAGTTCGTCGCCCACACGGTGGCCGTGCGCGTCGTTGACGGCCTTGAAGCCGTCGAGATCGATGAAGCACAGCACCGCAAAGCGCCGGTCGCGCATGCAGCGTGCCCACAGGCGCTCCATCTCGTCGAGCAGCAGGCGTCGGTTGGGCAGGCCGGTGAGGAAGTCTTTCGACGCGTGCTCCGCCAGCTCGGCGTTGGCCTTGGCCAGGCGCTGCAGCAGCTCCTCGCGTTCCACCTGCTGCGCGATGAGCCTTGCGAAGAGCTGTAGCACCTTCTCGGCGTTGTCGGGCAAGGGGCGCGCCTCCTGGCTTGCAGCGCACAAGGTGCCGTAGAGGGCGCCATCTTCCATGCGCACCGGTGAACTCACGTAGGTGTGGATGCCAAGCGCCTTGGCCGCGTCGGAGTCGCCCCACAGCGCCGGCACGTCGCAGGTGTAGGGGCGGCCCTCGTCGAGCGCACGCTTGCACAGCGTGTCGCCCCAGGGCACCGACAGGCCTTCGGGAATGGTGAGGCCTCGGGAGTTGCGCACGTAGAGCACATGCTGCACCCCCTGCGCCTCGTCGACACGCGTGAGATAGGTCGACTCCAGACCCGTCACGGCCTCGAGCATTTCAAGCAGCGGGCGGGTCAGGTCTTCGAGGGTGCGCGCCGACGACATCGAGTCCGACAGCTGGATGACGAAACGGTCCATGCGGTCATTCTGCCGCTTGACGTTCGACCACGTCGCCGAGCGGCGAGTAGATCAGCCGGGCGTCGAGGCGGCCGTCTTCGTCGGTGTCGACCAGGGCGAAAGTCAGCTTGCCCAGTTTGAAATGCTCGACGCGCAACGGCCGGCCCGTGCTCGGCTTGAGGTACTCCACGCTCTCGAGCACGCCGTCCTTGAAGTGGCTGCGCAGGTCGGGGTAGCGGTCGCCATCGGTGTCGGCCTCGCTGATGACGATGTTGCCATCGCGGTAGCGGCTGCGGGTCTCGAAGACGCCGTCGAAGTTGTCGTCCGATTCGGAGGACTGGAGTTGCCCGCGCAGGTCGTAGTGGGCGATGTGGTCGGGCTTGCGGTCGAGGTTGCGGTCGATCTCCAGCATCGACGGCCGCCCGCTCAGCGCATACGTCCACTTCTCGTCGAGCAGGCCGTCACGGTTGTAGTCGGTGCCGTCGACGCCGGCCGGCGCGCGGTAGGCACCGTACATGCCCCCCACGCCGAGCGCGAGGCCCAGCACGAAGCCCTTGAGGCCGCGGTAGCGCGGGGCGGGCCCTGCCGCGGCCGGCGTGTGCGCCGCCTCGGCGCTTTCCCACTGGTCGATGGCCGCGCGGGCGCGGGGAAAGTCCTGCTCGTCGACCACCAGCCGCACGAGCCCGAGGGCCGGCAGGCCACCCACCGCGCCTTGCAGGTGCTCGCCGTGGATCTCGGCCGCGATGCCCTGCTGCTTGAGCAGGTCGGCCAGCATGTGCGCCTCGGCAGCGTTGGATGCTTCGTACAGGGTCTTCATGTCGGCCCCGCCTCCTGCGGGTGTCTCGCCATCCAGGCCCGCAAGGCCTGGCGGTACTGGTCCATCGCCATGTCGTGCAGGTCGAAGATGCACGGCTCGCAGCCGTTGCCGCAGCATTGGTCGAAGTCGGGCGGCACCGGGGGCTCGGGCTTCGGATCGGCGTCGAGGTCGTTGTCAGGGATGGATGGCGAACTCATGGCGCTGGATTGTCCGGCAAGGCACCCGCGCTAACCTCGCGCGCATGGACTCCCTCATCGCCGCCTCGGCCCGGGCCCTCGCCGCGGGCGACGCACTCAGCGCGCTCAAGCGCATCAGCCTGCGCGACGACCCGCCGGCACTGGCGCTGCGCGGCATCGCGATGGCGCAGCTCGGCGAGCTGCCGCGCTCTCGCGAGCTGCTGCGACGTGCGGCGCGGGCCTTCGGCCGGCACGAGGAGTTGGCGCGGGCACGCTGCGTCGTCGCCGAGGCCGAGGTGGCCCTCGCGATGCGCGAGCTGGGCACGGCCCCGCGCACGCTGCAGGCAGCGGTCGCCAGCCTCGAAGCGCACGGCGACCAGGCCAACGCGCTGCACGCGCGCCTGATCGATGCCCGCCGGCATCTGCTGCTCGGCCGCCTTGCCGACACCGCCGACGCGCTGCAGGCGCTCGAGGGCCGCGCGCTGCCACCGGCGCTGAGGGCGGTGGCCGAGCTGGTGTCGGCCGAGATCGCGCTGCGTTGGCTGCACACCCGCGACGCGCAGGCCGCGCTCGAGCGTGCGCGTGCCGCCGCCGAGCGAGCCGATGTGCCCGCCCTGGTCGGCGAGATCGCCGAGGCCCGCGCCGCGCTCGACCAACCGGCGGCCCGCCGCCGCGGACCCGACGGCGACCAGCCCCTGCGCCTCGACGAGGTGGAGGCGCTCTTCGATTCCGGCGCGCTGGTGCTCGACGCCTGCCGTCACGGCCTGCGCGCCGGCGAGACGGGGCTGCCACTGGCTCGCCGGCCGGTGCTGTTTGCGCTCGCGTGTGCGCTGGCTGAAGCGTGGCCGCGCGACGTGCCGCGCGACGCGCTGATCGCGCGGGCCTTCCGCACCCGCCACCCCGACGAGACCCACCGCGCGCGCCTGCGCGTGGAGATCGGCCGCCTGCGCAAGCTCGCCGCGCCACTCGCGCGCATCGAGGCCACCGCCAGCGGCTTCGCGCTCCGGCCGCTCGGCGAGCGGCCGGTCGTGGTGCTGGTGCCACCGATCGAGGGCGAGCAGGCGTCGCTGCAGGCGCTGCTGGCCGATGGCGCCGCCTGGTCCACGTCGGCCCTGGCACTGGCGCTCGACACCAGCCAGCGCACCGTGCAACGCGCGCTCACGGAGCTGGCGGCCGCGGGCCGCGTGCGCGCGATCGGCCGCGCCCGCGCGCAGCGCTGGCTCGCCGCGCCCATCGCCGGATTCACGAC
This sequence comes from Rhizobacter sp. J219, assembly GCF_024700055.1. Classification (GTDB taxonomy): domain Bacteria; phylum Pseudomonadota; class Gammaproteobacteria; order Burkholderiales; family Burkholderiaceae_C; genus Rhizobacter. Next base: position 47,638 of record NZ_JAJOND010000001.1, on the reverse strand, counting down.
GACCTTGTTACTCCCCTCAACGCTTCCGCTCACGTAGATTTGCTTCATCGAACAGCACACCGAGGAGCCCGACGATGAACACCGCCCCCGCCCGCCCCGCCGAGATCGTGCGCGAGTACGGCCCCTTCGACGGCGCCACCGCCGTACACGGCGTCACCCACGATGGCGAACATGTGTGGGCCGCGGTCGGCACACGGATCCTCGCCATCGAGCCCGCGAGCGGCACCGTCAAGCGCTCGCTCGATGCCCCGAGCGACGCCGGCACCGCCTTCGATGGCCGGCACCTCTACCAGATCGCCGAATCGCGCATCGACAAGATCGACCCGACCACCGGCCACGTGCTGGCCTCGATCCCGGCCCCCGGCCAGGGCGGCGACTCGGGCCTGGCCTGGGCCGAAGGCAGCCTCTGGGTCGGCCAGTACCGCGACCGCAAGATCCACCAGATCGACCCCGAGACCGGCCGTGTGATTCGCACCATCGAGTCGAACCGTTTCGTGACCGGCGTGACCTGGGTCGACGGTGAGCTGTGGCACGGCACCTGGGAAGGCGACGAGAGCGAGCTGCGCCGCATCGACCCGCACAGCGGCGCGGTCCAGGAGCGCCTGCAGATGCCGCCCGGCGTGGGCGTGAGCGGGCTCGAGTCCGACGGCGCCGGGCTCTTCTACTGCGGCGGCGGCGGCAGCGGCAAGCTGCGCGCAGTCAAGCGACCCAAGGCGAGCACCACCGCCTGACGCCGCGGCAAGCGCCGCGCACCCCTTCTTCCGGATCCCCAACCTGCGCGCCCTGCGAGGGTGTCGGGCCGCGCTTTGCCTGAAAGGAAACCACCCATGAGCATCACCACTACGCCGCCCCGCCCCGTTGTCACCCGCGACCGCTGGGTCGCCGAGCGCAAGGCCTTGTTGTCGCGAGAAAAGGAGATGAGCCGACTGCGCGACGACCTGGCACGCGAGCGCCGGCAGCTCTCCTGGGTGCTGGTCGACAAGCCCTATGTGTTCGACGCGCCGGGCGGCAAGCGCACGCTCGCCGACCTTTTCGGCGGCCGGCGCCAGCTCGTCGTGCAGCACTTCATGTTCGCCCCCGGCTGGGAGCAGGGCTGCAAGAGCTGCTCGTTCATGGCCGACCATGTCGACGGCGCCCTGCCCCACCTTGCGCAGCGCGACGTGAGCTTCGTGGCCATCTCGCGTGCACCGCTGGCCGAGATCGAGCGCTTTCGCCAGCGCATGGGGTGGCAGTTCCAGTGGGTGTCGTCGTTCGGAACCGACTTCAACAGCGACTTCCACGTGAGCTTCTCAGCCGAGGAGCGCGCACGCGGAGAGGTCTACTACAACTACGGGATGATGGACTTCCCGCTGGAAGAAGCGCCGGGCATCAGCGCCTTCGTGCGCGACGACGCCGGCCAGGTCTTCCACACCTACTCGACCTATGGGCGTGGGGTGGAGCTGATGATGGGCGCCTACGACTTCCTCGACATCACGCCCCGGGGCCGCGACGAAGACACCCTGCCCTACACGATGGAATGGGTGCGCCACCACGACCGCTACGAGACGGCCGACAAGGCGGGCAGCGCCTGCGGCTGCAGCGCCACATGAGCCGCCTCGTGAAGGGCACGGTGGCGTGCGGCGCGCTGGTGGCGGGCCACTGCGGGCTGATGCTGCTCGCGGCGGCCTTCAATGCGGCGTGGATCGCGATGGTGCCGCTGCTGGCGATCTGCCGCAGCGTCGTCGGCTGACGCGGGCTCAGTTCTTCAGCCGGTAGCCGGTGCGCACCATCCAGGCGACGATGCCCATGCACACCAGGAGCAGGAACGACACCGCCGCGAGGCTCCAGCCCACGCCCACGTCGGCGGTGTCGACGAAGCTCCAGCGGAAGCCGTCGATCAGGTAGACCACCGGGTTGAAGAGCGTGACGGTGCGCCACAGCGGCGGCAGCATGTCGATCGAGTAGAACGCGCCGCCCAGGAAGGTGAGCGGCGTGATCACGAGCATCGGGATGAGCTGCAACTGCTCGAAGCCCTTGGCCCAGATGCCGATGATGAAACCGAAGAGGCTGAAGGTGACGGAGGTGAGCACCAGGAACCCCACCATCCACACCGGGTGCGCGATCTTGAGCGGCACGAAGAAGGCCGCGGTCGCGAGCGTCACCAGCCCGAGGATCACCGACTTGGTGGCCGCCGCGCCGACGTAGGCCACCACCATCTCGAAAGGCGAGATCGGTGCCGACAGGATCTCGTAGACCGTGCCGGTGAAGCGTGGGAAGTAGATGCCGAAGGACGCGTTCGACAGACTCTGCGTGAAGACCGACAGCATGATGAGCCCCGGCACGATGAAGGCGCCATACGGCACGCCGTTCACGTTCTGCATATGCTGGCCGATGGCCGAGCCGAAGACCACGAAGTAGAGCGAGGTGGTGATCACCGGCGTGATGAGGCTCTGCCCCACGGTGCGGAAGAAGCGCGCCATCTCGAAGCGATAGAGCGCGAGCACACCATGGCGGTTGAAGATTCCCACGCTGCTGCTCATGCCGGCACTCCCTCTTTGCGGTCGTCGTGCACCAGGCTCACGAAAATGTCTTCGAGCGAGCTTTGCTGGGTGTGCACATCCTTGAAACCGATGTTGAGATCGCCCAGCCGCTTGAGCACGGGCGCCACGCCCGTGCTCGCCTCGGCCGCATCGAACTCGCGCTGCAGCGTGTGGCCCCCGGGCTTGAGCACGAGCTGCAAGGCCGCCAGCTCCGCGGGCAGCTCGGCCATCGGCTGCTCCAGCTCGATGGTGAGCTGCTTCTTGCCGAGCTTCTTCATGAGGGTGGCCTTCTCTTCGACGAGGATGAGCTCGCCCTTTCGGATCACGCCCACACGGTCGGCCATCTCCTCAGCTTCTTCGATGTAGTGGGTGGTGAGGATGATGGTCACGCCGCCTTCGCGCAGGCGACGCACCATCTCCCACATGTCGCGGCGCAGCTCCACGTCGACGCCCGCAGTGGGCTCGTCGAGGAAGAGGATCTCGGGCTCGTGCGACAAGGCTTTCGCGATCATCACGCGGCGCTTCATGCCGCCCGAGAGCGCCATGATCTTTTCGTTCCGCTTGTCCCACAGCGACAGGTCGCGCAGCACCTTCTCGATGCGCGCCGGGTCGGGCGCACGGCCGAAAAGCCCTCGGCTGAAGCTCACTGTGGCCCACACGCTCTCGAAGGCGTCGGTCGCCAGCTCCTGCGGCACGAGGCCGATCTTGCTGCGGGTGACGCGGTAGTCGCGCACGATGTCGTGGCCGGCGACCGTCACCCGGCCTTCACTGCCGGTGACGATGCCGCAGACGATCGAGATCAGCGTGGTCTTGCCCGCGCCGTTCGGCCCGAGCAGCGCGAAGATCTCGCCGCGGCGGATGTCGAGGTCCACACGCTTGAGCGCCTGGAAGCCGCCGGCATAGGTCTTGGACAGGCCAGCGATGGAAACCGCGGCCTCGGGGTGCTGAGGGAATGTCGACATGGGGGCTCGTCTTGATGCGAGGCCGGCATGGTAGGCACAAGCCGCGAAGGTTGCTGGCGGCAGGCTGTCAGCAAGGGCACCTGGCAAGTCGCCTAGGTGACAACACGAGACGCGGTAGGCTTTCGGCTTTCAGCACTGCCATCCAAAAAATCATGATCCGCGATCAAGAAACCCTCACCGCCCTCGTCGACAGCGTGCGCCGCTTCGTGCGCGAGCGCCTGGTGCCTGCCGAGCACGAGGTCTCCGAGACCGACGAGATCCCGCCGGCGATCGTCGACGAGATGCGTGAGCTGGGCCTCTTCGGACTGACCATCCCCGAGGCCTACGGGGGCCTGGAGCTGACGATGGAAGAAGAGGTGCTCACGATGATCGAGATGGGCCAGACCTCGCCGGCCTTTCGCTCGGTCTTCGGCACCACCGTGGGCATCGGCTCGCAGGGCATCCTGATGGACGGCACCGAGGAGCAGAAGGCGAAGTACCTGCCCAAGATGGCGACCGGTGAAATCATCGCCTCCTTCGCGCTGACCGAGCCCGACTCGGGCTCCGACTCGGCGTCGCTGCGCACCACCGCCATCAAGGACGGCGACCACTACGTGGTCAACGGCACCAAGCGCTTCATCACCAACGCGCCGCAGGCCGGCATCTTCACGCTGATGGCCCGCACCGACCCGGCCAAGAAAGGTGCCTCGGGCATCTCGGCCTTCATCGTCGACGCCAAGTCGCCCGGCATCACGCTCGGCAAGCGCGACAAGAAGATGGGCCAGAAAGGCGCGCACACCTGCGACGTGATCTTCGACAACTGCCGCGTGCCCGCCGAGAACCTCATCGGCGGCGTGGAGGGCAAAGGCTTCTACACCGCGATGAAGGTGCTCGACAAAGGCCGCATCCACATCGCCGCCATCTGCGTGGGCGTGGCCAAGCGCATCCTAGACGACGCGCTGCGCTACGCCGTGGAGCGCAAGCAGTTCGGCCAGCCCATCGCCGAATTCCAGCTCGTGCAGGCGATGCTCGCCGACAGCAAGACCGAGCTGTATGCCGCCGAATGCATGGTGCTCGACGCGGCCCGCAAGCGCGACCAGAAGCTGCCGCACTCGACCGAGGCCTCGTGCGCCAAGCTCTATGCATCGGAGATGGTGGGCCGCGTGGCCGACCGCGGCGTGCAGATCCTCGGCGGCTCGGGCTACATCGCCGAGCACGCGATGGAGCGCTTCTACCGCGACGTGCGCCTGTTCCGCCTGTACGAAGGCACGAGCCAGATCCAGCAGATGGTGATCGCGCGCAACATGATCAAGGAGCTGAGCGCCTGAGCGGCGGCTGCTTCCAGTAAGGCTCGGCCTTGGCCAGCCGCCTCAGCTGCTGGTGCGCGGCCCGGCCGGTGACGGCGAGGTGCGCCGTCAGGTAGCCGGCGGCGAACTGTGCCGCCGGGTCGGCGAGCGCGTCTTGCGTGAACTTGGCGGCGGCCACGGCGCAATCGGCGTGGTGGCCGAGTGCGTCCTGCACCGGCTTGAGTTCGTCGAGGTAGCGCTCCACGCGCCTGGCCGGCCACAGCGGCCAGGCAAATTCGCTCAGGTAGCGCAAGCGCTTGGCACGCTTGCGCACCCGGTGCTGCCGCTCGATCGGCAGGCGCATGAAACGCTGGCCGTCTTTCAGCACCTGGCGGTGCAGGCGCTTCAAGTGCCCGCCGATGTGCGACAGCACTTCGCCTTCCGTGAGCGGCGTGTAGGCCTCGTCGCCGGCATGCGCCAGCGCGAGCACGCCGACGAGCGCACGCTGGAACTCGGGGTCGCGCACGGCCTCCACCGGATCGGCCACGACGGTGGGCGTCCAGCGTGTCTTGGGCGCACCGGCGGCTTCGAGCAGGGGCTGCACCGCGTCGGCCACGGCCTGGCTGTCGCGGCTTTCACCGAGGGCGCTGAAGGTGGCGGCCAGCGCCGGCTCCCAAGCGGGGTCGATGTGGGGGCTGAAGTCCGACAGCTCGCGCAGCGCGGTGCGCAGCCGCCGCAGGCCCACCCGCGCCTGGTGGATGTGTTCGCTGTCGGCGCGCCCTTCGGCCACCACGCTCGTGTTGGGCAGGATCTGCGCGAGCGCGCTGTGCAACACGCTGCGCAGCAGGGTGGCGCCCGTCGCATGCCGCGGCAGCTGCAGCGGCGCGGCCTTGACCGCAGCGCCCGGGCCGCCCTGTCGCAGGCGCTCGCCCTGCTCGGCCTTCGAGATGCTGCTGAGCCACATGCCGCCCAGGCCGAGCGCTTCCTGTGCCCGCTGGAACACGGCCTGGGCCGGGCCGGCCACGTGCTCCAGCTCCAGTTCGACGATCGGCGCTTCGTGTTCGCCGGCCACCACCTTGCCGATGTCGAGCGCGGCTTCGACGCCGGAGCCGTCGAAGCCGCGCAGCATCACCGTCGAGCGCTGCACGTCGGTCTCGTAGCGTGGCTCCAGCGCGGTGGCGGGCAGGTCGCCGAGCGCCTGGCGCAGGCGATCGAGCGCGGGCGAGCCTTCGTGGCGGGTGATGTCGAGCGCGGGCGGCTCGCCGCCGCGCGAGGGCACCGCCACCTCGTGCTCCAGCCGGTGCACCGCACTGTCGCCGGCTGCTTTCAGCGTCTGCACCCAGCGCCGGCCCTCAAGCCGCAGCCGCAGGGCGACGCTGGCGGCGGCGAGCCGGGTGTCGGCGGTGTCGAAGTAACGGGCGCGCAAGCGCAGGCGTTTGGCACCCTGGGCCTTGAACAGCTGCTGCCAGCGCAGCGCCGTCGCCGGGTCGAGCCGGAACTTGAGTTCGAGTTCGTTCATGGGATGGCGCGCGGTGAGTCGCCGGGCGCACGGCACGCCCGGCTGCGCGACATTCCATCACACGCGCGTGACGCTCAGGCGGGTTTGGCCTCGTAGCCCAGCACCGCCTTGGTCTCCAGGAACTCGCCGAAGGCGTGGTCGCCCCACTCGCGCCCGTTGCCCGACTGCTTGTAGCCGCCGAAGGGCGCCATCATGTCGACGGCCGCGCTGTTGAGGTTCACCTGCCCGGCGCGCAGGCGCGAGGCGACCTTGCGCACCTGCTCGACGTCGCTGCCCGACACGTAGGCGGCCAGGCCGTAGGGCGTGTCGTTGGCAATCTCCACCGCCTGGTCGACCGTGTCGTAGCCGATCATCACCAGCACCGGCCCGAAGATCTCTTCGCGGCCGACGGTCATCTGGTTGGTCACCTTGGCGAGCACGGTCGGCTTCACGTAGTAGCCTTTCTCCAGCCCCTGCGGCTTGCCCGGGCCACCGGCCACCACGGTGGCGCCTTCCTGGATGCCTTGCTGGATCAGCGTCTGAATCTTGTCCCACTGCGTGGCCGAGATCACCGGGCCGAGCATCGCGCCGCTGTCGGGTGCGCCCACCGTGGTGGCTTCGGCGGCCGCCTTGGCGATGGCGATGGCCTCGTCCATCTTCGAATTCGGCACCAGCATGCGCGTGGGGGCGTTGCACGACTGGCCCGAGTTGGTCATCACGCCACGCACGCCGGCCGTCACCGCCTTCTTGAGATCGGCATCGGGCAGGATGATGTTGGGCGACTTGCCACCCAGCTCCTGGTGCACACGCTTGACGGTGGGCGCCGCGTTGCGGGCGACTTCGATGCCGGCCCGCGTGGAGCCGGTGAACGACACCATGTCGACCTCGGGGTGGCTGGAGATCGCCGCACCCACCGTCGGGCCGTCGCCGTTGACGAGGTTGAACACCCCCGCGGGCACACCGGCCGCATCGAGGATCTCGGTCCAGATCTGCGCTGAGAAGGGCGCGATCTCCGACGGCTTCAGGATCATGGTGCAGCCCACCGCGAGCGCCGGCGCCACCTTGCAGGCGATCTGGTTGACCGGCCAGTTCCACGGCGTGATGAAGCCGCACACGCCGATCGGCTCTTTGACGATCAGCGTCGTGCCGCGCGGCTCCTGGAAGTGGAACTGCTTGAGCACGCCCAGCGCCGTCTGCAGGTGGCCGATGCCCATCGCGGCCTGTGCGTTCTGCGACAGCGCGGCGGGCGCGCCCATCTCTTCGGTGATGGCGGCGGCCATGTCGGCGTAGCGCTTCTTGTACTCGCCGATGATGCGTTCGAGCAGCGCCACACGCTCGTCGACCGTGGTCTGCGAGTAGCTGGCAAAGGCCGCGCGTGCGGCCTTGGCGGCGGCGTCGACGTCGGCGGCCGACCCCATCGAGATGCGGCCGGCCAACCCTTCGGTGGCGGGGTTGATGACGTCGAGCGTCTTCGGCGTCTTGGGGTCGACCCAACGGCCGTTGATGTAGAACTTGAGGTAATCGCGCATGGCGTCTGGCTCCTGCAAAAGGGACTGCAACGGCCTAGTATTCGCCACGCGTTGCTGCACCGCGATGCGCGCAAACCCTGCGCCAGATTGACGCAATTTCCCGACCCACACCCCTGCACGGCCATGCCACAACACACGAACGAAACCACCCCCACGCTGACCGTTGCCGTGATGGGCGCCGGCGCCGTCGGCTGCTACTACGGCGGCATGCTCGCGCGTGCCGGCCACCGCGTCACCCTGATCGGCCGGCCGCAGCACGTGGATGCGATTCAGCGCGAGGGCTTGCGCATGGACACGCAAAGCTTCGACGAGCGCGTGCCGGTGCAGGCAAGCACCGAGGCCGCAGCGGTGGCCGGAGCACAGCTCGTGCTCTTTTGCGTGAAGTCCGGCGACACCGAGTCCGCCGGCGAGGAGATCCGCCCCCATCTCGCGCCCGGCGCGGTGGTGCTGAGCCTGCAGAACGGTGTCGACAACGCCGAGCGGCTGCGCCGCGTGCTGCCGCAGCACACCGTGGCCGCCGTCGTGGTCTACGTGGCCACCGAGATGGCCGGCCCCGGCCACTTGAAGCACCACGGCCGAGGCGATCTGGTGATCGAGCCCTTCGAGGGCAGCGACGCGCTGGCGCGCACGCTCATCGCCTCGGGCGTGCCCACCGAGGTCTCGCCCGACGTGCGCGGCGCGCTGTGGGCCAAGCTCACGATCAACTGTGCCTACAACGCGCTGTCGGCCGTGGCGCAGCTGCCCTACGGCGGGCTGCTGAAGGTCGACGGCGTGCGCGAGGTGATCCGCGACGTGATCGCCGAGTGCCAGGCGGTGGCCGCGGCCGAAGGCATCAGCATGCCGGGCGACGTGGCCGCCGCGGCGCGGCGCATCGGCGAGACCATGCAAGGCCAGTACTCATCGACCGCACAAGACGTGGCGCGTGGCAAGACCAGCGAGATCGATCATCTCAACGGGCTGGTGGTGAAGCGTGGCGAGGCGCTGGGCGTGCCCACGCCGGCCAACCGCGTGCTGCACACGCTCGTAAAGCTCGTGGAGCACAAGCGCGGCGTCAGCGCCTGAGGTAGTCGCCCAGCTGGTCGAACGTGCCGCCGTAGCCCTCGTTCAGCGAGGGCTGCAGACCCTCGAAAAACCGCCGCTCCGCCGGCCCTTCGCCGAACGGCTGCGCCCGCAGGAAGACGGTGGTCCGCCCACCGGCCTCGGTGAAGGACACCGTGTTCTCGATCTCCAGAGGGCAGTCTTGACTGAAGGGCGCACGGGCGATGCCGCATCGCTCGTTGGCAAACGAGTTCAGCCACACCAGACGCTTCTGCGCCTCGATCACGCGGTAGTTGAAACGGCCCCACATCGGCTCGGCATCGGCGAAGCGCATCGCGTAGTGGAAGAAGCCGCCCGGCCGGAACTCGAAGCGCTTCACCTCGATGGTGCAGCCCTTCGGCCCCCACCACTGCTGCAGCGCCTCGGCCTCGCTCCAGGCCTGCCACACGGTCGTCAGCGGCCGGTCGTAGTGGCGGGTGATCTCGAACACGACGGCATCAGCGTTTGCGCCCATGGGCTTTTCCTTTTGGCGAAGGGGAAGAAGTGGTCTGCAGGAAGGCGTCGAGCTTGTCGAAACTGTCTTCCCACATCCGCCGATAGGTGCCGACCCAATCGGCCACGTCCTTGAGCCGCGCCGCTTCCAGACGGCAGGGCCGAGTCTGCGCGGCCCGGCTGCGCGAGATGAGGCCGGCGCGCTCGAGCACCTTCAGGTGCTTGGAGATCGAAGGCTGCTTCAGCTCGAACGGCTCGGCCAGTTCGTTGACGGTCGCCTCGCCCCGGGCCAGCCGCGCCACGATCGCACGCCGCGTCGGGTCGGCCAGCGCAGCAAAAGCGAGGTTGAGCGGATCGGTCTGCATGGTCGATCCAGTATATAGCCGATGTGGAATATAAAGCGCAAAAAAAGCCCGCGGGATTGCCGCGGGCTCGTGGCTCGGAAGCCGCCGACAGTTCAGGCCACGTTGACCTGCACCCGACGCGGCTGCGCATGCGCCTGCTTCGGGATGCGCAGCGTCAGCACGCCGTCCTTCAGGTTGGCTTCGATGCGCGAGGTGTCGAGCTTCGCGGCTGAGCGTGAAGCTGCGGCGATAGCGCGGCGTGCGCACTTCGGCCCACAGCGGCTCCAGGTCGGGCGGGGTCTGCGGCTGGGCCTGGCCCTGGATCAGCAGGGAGTCGCCTTCGACGTGGATTTCCAGCTGCTCACGCGGCACGCCGGGCATGTCGGCGAGCAGGGTGATGCTGGCCTCGGTCTCATAGACGTCGACCGCCGGCTGCACCGCACGCTGCAGCTCGTTCTGGGCCGGGGTGGCCGGGGTCTGCTGGCCGGCCTGGGTGGTGGTGATGTCGTTGCGGTTGCTCATGAGAGTCCTCCGTTGCGTCAATGCGTTCGTCGTCGCGTCACTGCACGGTGATGCGCTTGGGCTGCGCCGCTTCCTTGCGGCCGATGCTGACCTGCAGCACGCCATCGCGGTAGGTCGCGCTCACCTGTGCCGGGTCGATGTCATCGGGCAGCGCCACCGAGCGGCTGAAACGGCCGACGGCGCGCTCACGGGCGTAGACGCTCGTCTTCGGGTCTTTCTCGGGCACGTCGGCCACGCGCTCGCCGCTGATGCGCAGCACGCCGCGGTCGAGCGTCACGTCGATCTTCGATGCGTCGAGGCCGGGCGCGAAGGCATACACCTCCACGCTCTTGGCGGTGCGGCCGACGTTCAGCGGCGGCACGCTGCCGAGCGCCACCGAGCGGATGCTGCTCGGCACGCCCGAGCCGCCAAACACGTCGTCGAGGTCACGACGCAGGCGGTCGAACTGGGCGAAGACACTGTCGGGGTAGTTCAGGATCGATGCAAACATCTGGGCCTCCTTGGGGTTCGTCTGAGGGCCGGCCGGTACTGCCGCCGGGCAGAGCAGGAGATGTGCGCCGGCCGGAAGATTTCAAGAGCCCCCTTTTCCCGCCCTTCGCTCACGCCGCCCCCGACACCGTTCGCGACGGCAGCCGGCAGTTCGTCGCACCGCCGTCGCCGCGGCCGGGAGCCCTCGCCACCATCGGCTCCTCACTTCACCCCAGCGAGGACCCGACCATGAAACTGACCCACCTGATTGCCATCGCCCTGGTGTCTGCCGGCACCGGCGGCACCGCCGCCGCCCTCACCCTCACCATCGAAGTCACCGACGCGCGCTCGACGCAAGGCACCGTGAGCGCTGCGATCTACAACAGCGACACCGGCTGGCTCAAGATCGAAAACGCCGTGCAGACGCTGAAGATCCCCTCGGCCGGCGACAAGACGGTGCTCGTCTTCTCCGACCTCGCCCCGGGCCGCTATGCGTTCTCCGGCTACCACGATGAAAACGGCAACGGAAAGCTCGACACCAACGTGCTGGGCATGCCCACCGAGCGCTACGGCTTCACCGGCACAGGCGGCCTGATGGGCCCGCCGTCGTTCGACGCTGCCGCCATCGACGTGCAGGCCGACACCACCCTGCGCGTGACCCTGCGCTGAGACGACGGAGGCCACCATGCACGACACCCATTCGCCCCAGGGCCCGACGCGCCGCGACGCGCTGCAACACCTGCTCGGCGCCGGCGCCCTGGCGGCCGGAGGCCTGCCGCTCTTCGCGCGGGCCGACGAGGCCACCGCCGAGAGCTTCGAATCCCGGCGCGCCGCCCACCCCTGGACGCAGGCCTTCGTCGGCGTGCAGGCCGACGTGGCGCCGATGGCCATGACGCTGCGCGGCACGCTGCCAACCGCGCTGCACGGCGCCTTCTTCCGCAACGGCCCGGCCCGCCACGCGCTCGGCGGCATGCGCTACCACCACTGGTTCGACGGCGACGGCCTGCTGCAGCGCTACACGCTCGGCGCAACGGGCATCACCCACCAGGGCCGCTTCGTGCGCACCGAGAAATACCTCGACGACACCGCCGCCGGCCGCCCGGTGCGCTCGGGCTTCGGCACCGCCGTGCCGGGCGCCAAGCCGCCCACCGGGCCCGACTCGCTCAACGTCGCCAACACCAGCGTGGTCAAGCATGCTGGCGAGCTGATGGCGCTGTGGGAAGGCGGCTCGGCCTACCGGCTCGACGAGCAGACGCTCGAAACCCGCGGCGTGAAAACTTGGTCGCCTGACTTCGCCGGCGTGCCCTTCTCGGCCCACCCGCGCATCGAGCCCGACGGCACGCTGTGGAACTTCGGCGTGAGCGCGATGGCCGGCCGGCTGGTGATCTACCGCGTGCGGCCCGACGGCGTCCTCGCCACCGCGACCACGCTGCCGGTGCCGCACATCGCGATGGTCCACGACTTCGCCGTGACGGCGCGGCACCTCGTCTTCCTGCTGCCGCCGCTGGTGTTCGACGGGGCGCGCATGAAAGGCGGCCAGAGCTTTCTCGACAGCCACGTGTGGAAGCCGCAGCTCGGCCTGCGCGTGCTGGTGCTGCCGAAGGATGCGCTCGACAAGCCGCAGTGGTTCGAGCTGCCCGCGGGCTTTGTCTTCCACATCGGCAACGCGTGGGAAGACCGTGACGGCGTGATCCGACTCGACTGCATGCGCGCCGACGACGCCTGGCACGCCACCGTGGGCCTGAAGGAGATCATGCGCGGCAGCTTCATCGCGAAGGAGTTTGCGCAGCTCACGCTGATCGAGGTCGACCTGAAGGCCCGGCGCGCCCGCCAGCAGGTGCTGCCGCAGATCGCCGAGTTCCCGCGGATCGACCCGCGCCAGACGGGGCAGCGCCACCAGCAGCTCTTTGCCGCGCTGCGACTGTCACCGGGCGACCGGCCGGGGTATGACGCGGTGATGCGCCACGACATCGGCCGCGGCCACACCGACCACTACCGCTACGGGCCCGATGTGATGGTGGAAGAGCATCTCTTCGTGCCCCGCCCCGGCAGCACGCGCGAAGGCGACGGCTGGCTGCTCGGCAGCGCGCTCGACCTGGCGCGCGGGCGCACGCTGTTCTCGGTGTTCGAGGCGCAGCGCCTGGCCGACGGGCCGCTGGCGCAGGCCGAGATGCCGCGGCTGATGCCCATGGGGCTGCACGCGATCCACGTGGCGGCTTGACGGGCCCCTTGCGTCATTCCCGCGCACGCGGGAATGACGGTTGTGAGGCGAGCATCAGCGCACCGTCTTGACCGCCTGCCCCACCTTCGGCTCGGCGTGGCCTCCGTAGACACCATTCAAGAGACGCAGCCGCGACTCGGCCAGCTCGGGCATCGGGAAGCCGCGCGCGAGCTCGGGGAACCCGCCGCGCGGAAAGCTCACCGTCTTAAGCACCCACGGCCGCGCCGCCGCGCGGTCGGCGGCGCTCAGCTCGCGGAAGGAGCCTTCGGCCTCGACCATCTGCACACTGGCCCGCTGCATGGCGGCGGCGTCCTTGGCGGCGTACTGCAGCAGGTAGTTGCGGTTGCCGGGGCCGGCCACGAGCGTGAGCCGCACCTGGCCGGTCTGGCCCTGCTGGTTGCGCACCGTGCCGACGAAGTGCGTGGCGCTCAGCCCGTTGACGCTGCGCCGCTCGGTGCGGCCGTCGACCGGCTTCACCGCGTTGCGGATGATCTCGTCGTGCGTGCTGCCGGCGTTTGGCGGCACCAGCCTCACGATCAGGCCGGCCGTGCCTTCGCCGTTGACGAGTGCGATCGCCGACGACGAGTTCTGCACCTTCCAGCCGTTGGGCGCGGTCAGCGCGATGCCCAGGGGCTCGTGGTAGAAGTTGCGCCCGCGCACCACGCCCTGCTCGCGGCCGTCGCCGAAGGTCATGCCTTCGACCGCCTGCAGGTAGCGAGCGCGGGAGTCGTCGCCGTACTGGCCCGAGTACCGGGTGGCGTAGGCCTTGATGTCGGCCAGGCGCTTGTCGTTCGCCGGGTGCGACGCCAGCCAGCCCGAGGACGAGGGCTCGGCCTTGCCTTCGGCCTTGGCCGCTTCGGCGGCAAAGCTCTCCTGGTTCTTCAGCACCTGGATCACATCCACCATGTTCTGCGGGTTGTACCTGTTGCGGGCGAGGTACTCGGCGCCCAGCTGGTCGGCCTGCGTTTCCTGCTCGCGGCTGTACGACGCGATGTAGCCGGCCGCCGCCGTCTGCGACACCTGGCTCGCGAGGTCGGTGGCGCCGCCCACGCCCGCGCCTTCGAGCACCGCCCCGAGCACGGTGGCCGCCAGCACGCCGATGCCCGCGCGCTGCTGGCGGGTGGCACGCTGCGCGCCGTGGCGGGCGGTCACGTGGCCGATCTCATGGCCGATCACGCCAGCCAGCTCGGCCTCGCTGTCGAGGTAGGCCATGATGCCGCGCGTGATGTAGACGTAACCCCCGGGCAGGGCGAAGGCGTTGATCTCCGGGCTGTCGAGCACGGTGAAGGTCCACTTGAGGTTGGCCCGGTGCGACTGCGCGGCAAGCTTCTGGCCGATGTCGTTCACATAGGCCTGCAGCTTCGTGTCGGGGTAGACGCCGTATTCCTTCAGCACCTCCTCGTGGGCCTTCTTGCCCTGCGCGATCTCGTCGGCTTCGCTCATGACCGAGCGCTCGGTCTGTCCGGTGACGGGGTTGACGACGTTGGTGCCGCAACCCGCCAGCCCTGCAACGGACAAGGCGGCAGACAGCACGAAGGGCAACACACGGCGCAAGTTCATGGACACGACCTCTCTTCTGTTCTTGGACGGGGCGACAGCGTAATTCAGCCAGCCATTACCCCGCAGCAAACGGTATTCCTAGGGCGCAGGAAAGCGCACCCGCACCTGCAATCCCCCCAGCGGCGACTGGCCCAGCGTGACCGTGGCACCGTGGTGGGCGGCGACGCTGCGCACGATGGCCAGGCCGAGGCCCGTGCCCTCTTCGCCACCGGAGGCCCGACGGTAGAAACGATCGAACACCCGTTCACGCTCGGATGCGGGAATGCCGGGGCCGGCATCGTCGACCTGCAGCAGCGGCACGCCCTGTTCCAGCGACACCCGCAGCTCCACCTGCGAGCCGGGCGGTGCGTAGCGCACCGCGTTGTCGGCGAGGTTGCGCACCAGCGCGGTCAGCCCCTGGCGCTCGCCGCGCACGGTGACCGGCGCATCGGCCTGCAGCGAGAAGCTGCTGCCGCGCGACAAGGCATAGGGCACGGTGTCGGCCACCGCCTGGCGCACCAGCTCCGACAAGTCGAGCGGCTCCATCGGCGGGGGCTGCGCGCCCGGCTCGCTGCGGGCCAGCGCGAGCAGCTGCTCGACGATGCGGGCCGCGCGGTCGATGCCGTCGGAGAGCGATGACACCGCCTTGGCGCGCGCGTCGTCGTCGGGCGCTCGCCGCAGCGACTCGATCTGCAGCTTGAGCGCGGTGAGCGGCGAGCGCAGCTCGTGCGCCGCGTCGGAGAGGAAGGCGCGCTGCGTGTCGAGCGTCTGGCCCAGGCGCTGCAACAGGCCGTTGAGCGCGTTGACGAGCGGCGACACTTCGTCGGGCAGGCCCTGCTCGGCCAGCGGCTGCAGCAGCTTGTCGTCGCGCGACTTGACTTCGGCGGCCACCCGGTTGAGCGGCGACAGCGCCATCGCCGACAACCACCACGCGAGCCCCGCCAGCAGCGGCACGAGGACGAGCAGCGGCACCACGCTGCGCAGCGCCGCCTCGGCCGCCAGGCGCTGGCGTGTGGCCAGCGGCTGCGCCACCTGGATCACGCGCCCCGGCGTGGCGACGCTGTAGGTGCGCCAGATTTCGCCCTTCACGCGCACGTCGGCCAGGCCCAGCAGCGCGCGCGAGGGCAGGTCTTCATGCGCGCGGGTGGCGTAGATGCTGCGGCCGTCGAGCGTCCAGATCTGCACCACGAAGTCGAGCTGCTCGTTGGCCAGCGCGCCGGCCTGGCTCTCGCTCACCTCGCCCTGGTCGCGCAGCGAGAGCGCCATCTGGCGCAGCTGGTAGTCGAACAGGGCCTCGGTCTCAGCCAGCACGTTGCGGTAGGTCACGCCGCCCATCACCAGGGCGATGAGGGTCAGCATGCCCAGCAGCACGAGCAGCAAACGGGCGCGAATGGATTTCATGAAGCCCCCACGTCGCTTCGCTCCTGCCCCCCGAGGGGGCGCGGTCGGCTTGGGGCGGCCCGGCGCTCGACCTTCATGCCGGAATGAAGTAACCCACGCCGCGCATGTTCTGGATGAACTCCGCCCCGAGCTTGCGGCGCAGCTGGTGGATGTAGACGCTGACGGCGTTGCTCTCGATCTCTTCGCCCCAGCCGTAGAGCTTGTCTTCGAGCTGGGCCCGCGAGAGCAGCGCGCCGGGGCGGGTCATCAGCGCTTCCAGCACCGCGAATTCGCGCGCCGACAGGATCACCGGCTGCCCGTCGTGCGTGACCTGCCGGGTGGCCGGGTCGAGCGTCACGCCGCGGTGCGACAGCACCGGCTGCGCACGCCCGCTGTGGCGGCGCAGCACGGCGCGCATGCGGGCATTGAGTTCGTCGAACTCGAAGGGCTTGGCGAGGTAGTCGTCGGCGCCGGCATCGAGCCCCTTCACCCGGTCGCCGAGGGCATCGCGCGCGGTCAGCACGATCACCGGCGTGGCGTCGGCCCGGCCGCGCAGCCAGCGCAGCACGCCCAGGCCGCCTTCGCCGCTGGGGGCGGCATCGGCGGTGGGTGGCAGGCCCAGGTCGAGCAGCACGAGGTCGAAGCGCTCGGTGCCGAGCGTGGCCTGGGCGGCGCCGGTGTCGCGCACCCAGTCGACGGCGTGGCCGTCCTGGCGCAGCGTGTTGCGCAGGCTGTCGCCGATCATGCGGTCGTCTTCGACGAGGAGGATGCGCATCAGGGGTGAAGGGAGCAGGGACGAAAAAGCATACGGTATCGTTCCCGCCATGCCCAAAGTCCTGCGCAACACCTTGCTGTCGGCCCGCGACCTGATCGCCACCGCGGGCCCCTTTCTGCTGCTGGCGCTGGTGCTGCTGGCGCTGGCCTACTGGGTGCTCGACCCCACGCCGCCGCGCAAGGTGGTGCTGGCCACCGGCGTCGACCAGGGCGCCTATGCCGAGTTCGGCCGCCGCTATGTGCAGTTCCTCAAGCAGCACGGCATCACCGTCGAGCTGCGGCCCACCAACGGTGCAGCCGAGAACCTGCGCCTGCTGCGCGACGCGGCCTCGGGCGTCGACATCGCCTTCGTGCAAGGCGGCGCCGACGAGCGCGAGCGACGGCCGGCCGACGAAGAAGAGGACTCGCTGGTCTCGCTCGGCAGCCTCTTCTACGAGCCGGTGTGGATCTTCTACCGCGAAGACTCGGCGAAGCGGCTGCTGAAGTCGGATTCGCTCACCAGTCTGGCCCAGCTGCCGGGTTGGAAGCTCAACATCGGCGCCCGCGGCAGCGGCGTGCCCAACCTGATGCGCCGGCTGCTCGAAGCCAACAAGGTCGACACCGCCAGCATCACCCTGCTGCGCGAAGCACAGACGCCCGCGGTGCAGGGTCTGCTCGAAGGCAACATCGACGCCGTCAGCTTCGCCAGCGCCCCCGAGTCGGTGATGGTGCAGATGCTGCTGCAGACGCCCGGCATCAAGCTCTTCAGTTTCAACCAGGCCGATGCATATTCGCGCCGCTTCGCCTTCCTGAGCGCGGTGACGCTGCCGCGCGGCGTGGTCGACCTCGCCGCCGACATGCCGCCGGCCGACGTGCACCTCATCGCCCCCACCGCCACGCTGGTGGCGCGCCAGGGCACACACCCGGCGCTGATCCAGCTCTTCGTGCAGGCGGCGCAGCAGATCCACGGCGAGGCGGGCTGGTTCCAGCGCAAGGGAGACTTTCCGAGCATCAAGGGCACCGAGCGGCCAGTCGCCGACGAGGCCCAGCGCTTCTATGCCAAGGGCACGCCGTTCCTGCAGCAATTCATGCCCTTCTGGCTGGCCAACCTGGTGGATCGCATGTGGGTGGCGCTGCTGTCGATCATCGCCATCCTCATCCCGCTGAGCCGGGTGCTGCCGCCGCTGTATGAGTTCCGCATCCGCTCGCGGGTGTTCCGCTGGTACGGGCGGCTGCGCGTGGTGGAAGACGCACAGGGCAAGCGGCCTGCGGATGAGCTGATGAAGGAGCTCGACGACATTGAACGCAGCGTGGAGCATGTGTCGGTGCCGCTCAGCTACGCCGACGAGCTGTATGCGCTGCGCAGCCACATCCAGATGGTGCGGGGGCGGCTCGCGGTCGACACCCCACCCTCAGCATCCGCCAACGTATGACCTCCCGCCCCAACCACAAACCCAAGGTCCTCATCATCGGCTGCGGCTTCGGCGGCCTCGAAGCCGTGAAGGCCTTGTCGAAGGCGCCGGTCAACATCACGCTGATCGACCGCACCAACCACCATCTCTTCCAGCCGCTGCTGTACCAGGTGGCGACCGCGGGCTTGTCGGCGCCAGCCATCTCGGCGCCGATCCGCCACATCCTGCGGCGCGAGATGAAGCGCGGCAACCTCACCGTGCTGCAGGCCGAGGTGACCGCGATCGACGCGGCCGACAAGTCGGTGGTGCTCGACGACGGCGAGCGGCTCGACTACGACCACCTCATCGTCGGCGCCGGCGCCACCCACAGCTACTTCGGCCACGATGACTGGGCACCGTACGCACCGGGCCTGAAGACGCTGGCCGACGCCTTCGACATCCGCGCCCGCGTGATCGGTGCCTTCGAGCGCGCCGAGCGCTGTGCCGATCCGGTCGAGCGGGCCGCGTGGATGAGCTTCGTCGTGGTCGGCGCCGGTCCCACCGGCGTCGAGATGGCCGGCACGCTGGCCGAGATCGCCCAGCACACGCTGGCGCAGCAGTTCCGCCGCATCGACTCCAAGCTCGCCCGCGTGGTGCTGCTCGAAGGCTCGGGCAAGGTGCTCGGCAGCTTCGTACCCGAACTCTCGCAGCGCGCCCGCGAGCAGCTCAAGCGCCTGAAGGTCGACGTGCGCACCGGCTGCAAGGTGACCGCGATCGACGAGACCGGCGTCACCTACGAAGGCCACGAAGGCGACGTGCAGCTCATCAACCACCTGCCCACCCACACCGTGGTGTGGGCCGCCGGCGTGGCCGGCTCGCCGCTCGGCCGCTCGCTGGCCGCCACCGCGAACGCCGAACTCGACCGCGCCGGCCGCGTGGTCGTGCAACCCGACCTGAGCCTGCTCGAACACCCCGAGGTCCAGGTCATCGGCGACCTGGCCGCCGCGCATAGCTACGACCCGGATCACCCACATGCCGAACCCACACCCGTGCCCGGCGTGAGCCCGGCCGCCAAGCAGATGGGTCGGCTGGCCGCGGCCAACCTGCTGCGCCGCCTGAAGCACGAGCCGACCGAGCCCTTCCGCTACCGCGACTACGGCAGCCTCGCCACCATCGGCCGGCGTGCCGCGGTGGTCGACCTCGCGGTGCCGGTGTTCGGCGCCATCCGTTTCTCAGGCCTCTTCGCATGGCTCTTCTGGCTTTTCGCGCACATCTATTTCCTGATCGGCTTTCGCAACCGGCTGGTGGTGCTGATCGACTGGGCCTGGGCCTACCTCACCTTCGAGCGCCATGCGCGGGTGGTGGCCGAAACCCCGCGTGCGACCGAATCCGCCAGCGCCCCGCCGCTGCAGGACGCTCCCGACACCCAGCCCCTCGCCTGAAGACCGCGCGAGCAGCCGGGGCAAACCCGGGGGCACTCCTAGAATCAAACCCACCTTGGCGCCGGCCCGTCCCGGGCAGGCCGCAGCCCGATCGGACCCGACCATGGACACCCGCACCTCCCCCATCCGCCTGCGCCTCGAACGCGTGCGCGACGCGCTGAAGCAGCAAGGCCTCGCCGCGGTGCTGGTGCCCTCCAGCGACCCGCACCTGTCGGAATACCTGCCCGAGCGTTGGCAAGGCCGTCAGTGGCTTTCGGGCTTCACCGGCTCGATGGGCACGCTGGCCATCGCGCTCGACCGCGCCGCCCTCTTCGCCGACAGCCGCTACTGGGTGCAGGCCGAAGCCGAGGTCGCCGGCACCGGCATCGAGCTCGTGAAGATCCCCACCGGCGCCGCCTCGCACCATCTCGACTGGCTGGCCACGCAGGTGAAGGCCGGTGAGACGGTCGGCGTCGATGGCAGCGTGCTCGGCCTTGCCGCAGCCCAGGCACTGAAGAGCCGCCTCGCCGCCGCCGGCGTGAAGCTGCGCACCGACTTCGACGTGCTGGCCGCCATCTGGCCCGAGCGCCCGGGCCTGCCCGACGCGCCGGTCTACGAGCATCAGCCGCCGCATGCACCGCTAGCCCGCAGCGCCAAGCTCGGGCAGGTGCGCGAGGCGATGGCACGCCACGGCGCCAACCAGCATTTCATCTCGACGGTCGACGACATCGCCTGGCTCTTCAACCTGCGCGGCGCCGACGTCACCTACAACCCGGTCTTCCTCGCCCACGCGCTGGTCGGCCTGCATGGGGCGACGCTCTTCGTCGCCGACGGCAAGGTGCCGGGCGACGTGCAGGCGGCGCTGAAGGCCGACGGCGTGTCGATCGCGCCCTATGCCGAAGCCGGCACCGCGCTCAAGGCCTTGAGCGAGCGCGACACGCTGCTGATCGACCCCGCCCGCGTGACGCTCGGCCTGCGCGAGAACGTGCCCGCGACCGTGAAGGTGGTCGAGGCCATCAACCCGAGCACGCTCTTCAAGAGCCGCAAGAGCAGCGCCGAGGCCGCCCACATCCGCCAGGCGATGGCACAGGACGGCGCGGCGATGTGCGAGTTCTACGCCTGGTTCGAGCAGGCGCTCGGCAAGGAACGCATCACCGAACTCACCATCGACGAAAAACTCTCCGCCGCCCGCGCCAAGCGCCAGGGCTTCGTGGGGCTGAGCTTCTCCACCATCGCCGGCTTCAACGCCAACGGCGCGATGCCGCACTACCGCGCCACGCCCGAGTCGCATGCGGTGATCGACGGCCAGGGCCTGCTGCTCATCGACTCCGGCGGCCAGTACCTCGGCGGCACCACCGACATCACCCGCGTGTGGCCCATCGGCACGCCCACCGCGGCCCAGAAGCGCGACTACACGCTGGTGCTGCGCGGCACGATCGCGCTCAGCCGCACGCGCTTCCCGCGCGGCACGCTGTCGCCGATGCTCGACGCCATCGCCCGCGCCCCGCTGTGGGAGCAGGGCCTCGACTACGGCCACGGCACCGGCCACGGCGTGGGCTACTTCCTCAACGTGCATGAAGGCCCGCAAAGCATCTCGAAGGCCGTGCCCACGCCGCACATGGCGATGGAGCCCGGCATGGTGACGAGCATCGAGCCCGGCCTGTACCGCGAAGGCCAGTGGGGCATCCGCATCGAGAACCTGGTACTCAACGTCCAGGCCAACACGGCCGAAGGCGGCCGCTTCGGCGAGTTCCTCGAATTCGAGACGCTCACGCTGTGCCCGATCGACACCCGCTGCATCGACCGCAGCCTGCTGCGCCAGGACGAGATCGACTGGCTCAACCACTACCACTCTGTGGTGCGCGAACGCCTCGCGCCGCTCGTGGCGGGCGAGGCGTTGGCCTGGCTGGAGAGCCGCACGCGCCCACTTTGAGTGGAGCGCGTGCCGTGTCACCGAAGGGCCGGCGGTTGCCGGCCTTTTTTCATGGCCCCTACTTCACGATCACCGTGTACATGCTGGTGCCGCCGCCGTTCCACGGCCCGAGCGACACCGTGCCCGCGTTGAAGCGCTTGCGGAAGAGGCTGAAGCCGCGCGAGGTGCTGCCTTCGGCCTGAGTCATGTCCGCGCCCGAATCGGTCCAGCTGCTGTCGACCCACGCGGGCAGTGCCGCACGGTTGTCGAACGCGACGTAGACGTCGGCCGCCGCCGAGATCGTGAAGCTCACGGTCGGGTTGCCGGTGTAGGCCTTGGAGTCGTTGGCGGTGCGGATCCAGTTGCCGCCTGCCACCGCCGCGGGCACCGCGCTCCAGGTGTAGGTGCGGTCGCCGTAGGCCTGGTTGCCGGCCTGCAGGTTGGTGCGGATCGACCAGTCGGCCGAGTTGGCGCCGTCGTTGACGATCAGGTTCGAGATCGCCACTGCGGGCGGCGCACCGCAGCCGGTGACACGTGCCCCGCCCCAGTCGGCGTGGTCGTAGCCGTTGCCGTTGCCGCCGTCGGTCACTACCAGGCGCAGCTCGGCCGCACCGGCCACCGGCACGATGGCGGTGCGGCGCAGCGACGCGCCGGTGATGGCGCCACTGTCGTAGGCCAGCGTGCCGTCGAGCCACACCTGGAACACCACGCTGCCGTTGTCGCCCACCTCGTCGTCGATTCCCAGGTCGGCGATGAAGCTGCCCGAGCAACTGCGGTTGAGGTTGAATCGGATGTCGGACGGCGCGTGCACGCCGAGGCCGCGCTGGTACAGCACGCCGCCGATCGAGATCTGCCGGCCGTCGGCTGCGCCCTGCTCGCCGTTGCTGCGGTCCACCTCATACGGTCCCCAGCCGTTGGCCGGCGTGCCGATCACCGGGAAGCTGCTCACCTGCGTGCGCGGGAAGATGTCGCGCGTGGTGCTGTGCGTCGCGCCCGACGAATCGCGCACGGTCAGCGTGATGCGCAGCCACATGTTGGCTTCGCTGGCCTCGAAGTCGGGCACGGTGAAGCTGCCGCCCGCACCCGCCACCGGGGTGATGAAGGTGTGCGCATGCGTGTCGTGCTGGAAGTCGACCTTCCAGGTGAGCGAGGCGGCCGGCAGGGTGCCGTCTTCCGGGTCGGTGCCCCCGCCGCTGTAGCTGATGACGTCGCCGGTGGCGAAGCCGGTGCTGGCGCTCGGGGTGTCGATGCGTGCGGTGGGCGCGCGGTTGGTGGTCACCGTGAGCGTGCCTTCGTCGGTCGTCACGCTGCCGAAGCTGTTGGTGAAGACCGCGCGGAAGCGCGCCCCGCTGTCGGCCACCTGCGGGTTCGAGAGCGTGTAGGCCCCGCTGGTGGCGCCGCTGATGTTGGCGCCGTTGCGCTGCCACTGCACGGTGGTGGCGCCGTCGGCCGCTGCGGTGAAGGTGACGGGCGTGCCGATGTAGACGGTCTGGCTCTGCGGCTGCGCGGTGATGCGCGGGGCCTGGCTGCCGGTGTAGGTGATCTTGCCCACCGTGCCGGCGCCGGGTGCCGGCGTGCCCGTGGCCTGGTTGCGCGCCAGGTAGTACATCGCGCCGCTCGGGGCCACGCCGATGTTGGTGGGGTTCCCGATGCCGCTCGCAAACACCGTCACCGCGCTCGGGTTCGACGGGTGGAACCAGCGGATGCTGCCGTTGCAGAAGTCGGCGAAGAAGAAGCGCCCCACGTACGAGGTGCCGAACTGCGGCGTCGTCGGGTTGTAGAACGCGGTGCCGGTGATGGAGCAGCCCACGCTATGCGAGTAGGCGTAGATGGGGTTGAGGTAGTTCGTGTTGCTGCTCGACCCTTCCACCGCCGGCCAGCCGTAGTTGCCGCCCGGCTGGCCGCGGTTCACCTCTTCCCAGCTGCCCTGGCCCACGTCACCGATGTAGGTGAGGCCGGTGCCGGGCTGGATGTCGAGCACGAAGGGGTTGCGAAAGCCCAGCGCCCAGGTCGCCTTGTAGGCGTTGGCCGGGTTCGTGAAGAAGGGGTTGTCGCTCGGGACGGTGCCGTCGGCGTTGATGCGCAGGATCTTGCCGAAGGCACTGGCGAGGTTCTGCGAGGTGGCGGTGGCCACCGGCTGCGGACTGTCTTCGTGGTTGCCGACCGCCACGTAGAGCTTGCCGTCGATGCCGAAGCGCATCGCGCCGCCCATGTGCCACTTGGTGGCGCTGGGCACGTCGGGCAGCTCGAAGATCACGCGCTCGCTGCCGGCCACCACCTGGTCGGCCGACTCGGTGACGCGGATCACGCGGTTGCGGCTCACCGTGCCCACCCGCACGGTGCAGTAGAGGTAGACGTAGCGGTTGGTGTTGAACGCCGGGTCGGGCACCACACCGAGGCAGCCACGCTCGTTGCTCGCGTCGACGTTGGGCACGCTGTAGAACGGCGTGGCCAGCATCGCGTCGTTCTTGATGATGCGCACGACGCCGTTCTGCTGCACCACGAGCACACGCTCGTCGGGCATCACGGCCATCGAGGTGGGGCTGGTGAGGCCGCTGGCGACCTGGCGGTCGACGAAGCCGACCGGCACGCTGGCGCCTTGCGCGGTGCCCGCCAGGGCGAGGCCCGTCGCCGTGGCGGCGAACAGGCGCCGCAGGGCGCGGCCGAGGAAGTTTCGGTCGAGATGAAGCACGAGGTGTCTCCTTCGTGGACGGTTTTGGGGTGGTGGGCCTTGTGGTCAGGCCCTTGCTCGATGGGGACTACTTGACGATCACCGTGTACATGCTGCCGGCCGAGGTCGACGGGCCCAGGCTCACGGTGCCAGCGGGGAAGTTCCTGCGGAAGATCGTGAAGCTCTTCGGCTCGCCTTCGTTGTTGACGAGCTTCTGGCCGGTGTTGGTCCAGCCGGTCATCCACGGGCGTGCGCCCACGCGGTCGTCGATCGCCACGTACACGTCGGCCGCGCGGCTGATGGTGAAGGTGACGGTCGGGTCGCCGGTGTACGACTTGGAATCGTTGGCGGTGCGGATCCAGCGCCCGCCGGCCACGAGCGCGGGCACGGTGGTGAGGGCGTAGGTGCGGTCGCCGTACTGCACCGCGCCGTTCTGCAGGCTCGCCTGCACCGACCAGTCGGCGGCATTGGCGGTGTCGCGCACCGAGAGGTTGGTGATGTTGACCGAGGTCTGCGGGTCCACGCCGTCGTCGATCTGCTGCAGATAGGCGACGAGCTGTGCGCGCTGCGTGGGCGTGAGAGCACTCGTGCTGCCGTGGCGGTTGCCGGGGTTGGCGGTGGTGATGACGTCCATCAGCGTGGCGGCCGAGCCGTCGTGCAGGTAGGGCGCGGTGTCCCACAGTCCCTTGAGCGTGGGCGTGTCCAGGCCGGTGAGCGTGGCCCCCAGGCGCCGGCCCGACGAGGCCTTGATCGTGCCCACGTCGTGCAGCACGCCGCTGGCGCTGTCGGTGAAGTCGGTGCCCGAATGGCAGCTCGCGCAGCCACCGCTGCCGTTGAAGATCTGCTGCCCCGCCACGCCGTCGGCGGTGAGCGAGCCATCGGCGTTGCGGAAGGGGCTGCGGCCCACGCTGTTGAGCGACCCCACATACGCCGCGAGCGCATCGAGGTCGGCGCTCAGGCCGGCCTTGCGGTCGCCCAGCGGCTGGTTGCGCGTGCCGGTGTTGAACTGCGCATCGGTCAGGAAGCCGGTGCCGCCGAAGGCGTTGCGGATGTCGTGCTCGAAGTCCTGGATCTCGTCGAAGTTGCCGGTCCAGTGCACACGCCCGTGGCCCATGCCGCGCCGGCCGACCAGCGTGGTGGTGTTGCGCAGGCCTTCGCCGCGGTCGGTGAAGTCCATCACCCGACCGTCGTGTCCGCCGTCCTGGTGGCAGCTCGCGCAGCTGATGTACTTGTCGCGGCTCATGCGCCGGTCGTCGGCGTTGTAGAAGATGCGCTTGCCGGCGAGCACGCTGGGCGCGAGCGCCTCGCCGCTCACCGAGTTGATGTCGACCAGCTTGGTGGCGGTGTTGCTGGTCGCATTGAGCAGGCCGCTCACGTCGTACACCGCGACGTTGCGCGACATGAAGTTCTGCACGTAGAGGCGCCCGTTCGGCGTGATCAGCAGGCCACGCGGCGCCCGGCCCACGTTGACCAGGCCGGTGACGAGCTGGCGGCTGTAGGCGTCCATCACCTCGATCTGGTTGGTGCCTTGCGTGGAGATGAAGGCGTAGTCGCCGAGCGGGCTGAAGACCACCGCGTTCGCGAGGTCGCGGTCGTTGAGGTCGCGGCGCGCGCTCAGCACCTCGGCGTTGGTCTCCAGGTCGAGCTGCGAGACGATGGTGCGCACCGTGCTCTCGAAGGTAAGCGGGTTGCCGTCGCGGAAGCTGCCGCGCAGGGTGTTGTCTTTCTTCGAGGGCACCCAGGCGCGCTTGCCGTCGGGGTGGATGGCGACGGACGTGAGGAAGTTGGGCACGCCGCGGCCGCTGGCTTCGGTGTCGGGGCCGGGGTCGGTGGCGAGCGCGAAGGTGCGCGTGACGACGAAGGCGCTCGGGTTGATCTCGACCACTTCGCCGCGGTCGGCCGGCGAGATGTAGCGCGTGACGAGCAGCCGGTTGGAATCGCCCGAGATCGCCATGCCGCGTGGCGAACTGCCGGCCGTGAGCGTGGCCTGCACGGCGCCAGTGCCCGGGTGCAGCTTGAGCACCCGCCCGCTGCCCTGCAGCGTGACGAAGGCGGCGGTGCCGAGCGGGTTGAAGACGACGCCAAAGGGGCGCGAGCCGAGGCCGAGGTCGAGCGTCTGCACCACGGCGCCGCTCGTCGGGTCGAGGATGCTCACCGTGCCCGAGCCCGCGTTGGCCACCCAGATGCGGCCGTCGGGCGCCTGCGCGAGCGTCTGCGGGTTCAGGCCCACCGCCTGCTCGAAGAGCGGCGTGTTGGTGGCCGCGTTGATGGCGGTCACCGAATCGTTGTCGGAGTTCACCACCCACACGCGGTTGCGCGTCGAGTCGAAGGCGATGGTCGACGATGAACGCGGCGCGGTCGCGGTCGGCTGGGTGTGGATGGTCTGCGTGGCCGAGCAGGTGCTGGTGGCGCCACCACTGCCGCTGCGCACGGTGAGCACCACCCCGTAGTGGCCCGGCGCGGCGTAGGCGCGGGTTGCGTTCGGCGAGGTGGAAAAGCCGGTGCTGGTGCCGTCGCCGAAGTTCCACGAATACTGCAGGTTGCTGCCGCTGGCGCTCGCCGGGCTGAAGCCGACGGTGCTGCCGACGAGCGCCGGCGTGCGCGCTGCGAGCGTGCAGCCGAGCGTCGGCGCGGTGCCGGCGGTGGTGAAGCGCGAGCTGAAGCCGGCCACGCCGATGCCCACGTCGTCTTTCATGCCACCCGCCACGACCACCACCTCGTAGGTGGTGCCCGGCAGCAGCGGCGCATCGGGCGAGAAATTGAGGATGCCCGACTGCCCGCTGTACTTGCCGGCGAGCGCTGCGCCGCCCAGCGGCCGCACGATGAAGGTGCTGGTCGAGACGGTGCGCAGGTCGATCTGGTCGGTGAGCGTGATGCCGACGCGGCTCGTCACCGGCTGGTTGGTCGCGTTGTTCTTGGGCGAGACCATGTTCACCGCGGCCGAGCCGGTGATGGGCCCCGCCTGGTGCGGCATGATCGCGCTGCCGTTGCCGTGGTCGTTGCCCACCAGCACGAGGTTGCCAAAGACGGTGCCGAAGTCTTCGTCGCGGTTGGCGATGTTCGAGGTGCCGGTGCCGACGATCGCCCCCGTGGAGAGGTTGATCTTGGCGTACTTGTTCGAGAAGCCGGCGTGGGCGAAGCCGCGCTGCGTCGACACATAACCGCCGCGCCCGCCCGTGTCGGGCGACTGCAGGACCTGCGGGAAGACACGCGGGTCGCTGATGTCGTGCACATGCAGCCGGTTGTCGAGGCCGGCGGTGATGAGGCGCTCGCCGTTGACGATCGTCCCGTAGTGCGCGGCGCTCGCGGTGGTGGAGGCGATGACGCGCGGGTCGCGCGGGTTGCCGATGTCGAGCGAGACGATGCCCGAGCCTTCGTTGTGCGTGCCGATCAGCAGGTTGCCGACGGCAAACACCGGCCCGACGCGAAAGCCGCCCCAGGCGCTGGTGGGGACCTGCCGCACCAGCGTCGGGTTGCGCGGGTCGGTGGCATCGACCACGTAGATGCCGTTGCCCGAGCCGCCCACGTAGACATACGGCGCCTGCCAGAAGGCCCACCACGCGCCGAGCGCGTAGTCGGACTCGGCGATGCCGGGCAGCGTCATGTCGCGCAGCAGCGTGGGCGCACGTTCGTTGGTGATGTCCCAGAACTGGATGCCGCCGATCGACTGCATGACCACATAGCGGCCCGGGTAGCTGTTGCTGAAGCCGAAGCCGTGCGGTTCGCGCAGCGCGGTCACGTTGGTCTGCGACACCCGCACCGGCGCACGCGGGTTGCTCATGTCGTAGAACGCGAAGCCGCCGCCCGAGGCGCCTGAGTCGCGGCCGAAGGGCACGAAGAGGTAGCCGTTGACCATCTGCACCGTGCCGTGGCCGCGCGCGCTGCCCGACACGTCGCTGTTGAGGATGGTGATCGGCCTGAAGACCTCGTTGCTGCCGTAGCTGAGGTTGGGCAGGCCGGGCCCGTCGGCCTGCGCCGGCGCGGCGAGGCCCCACAAGGCCCCGCACAAGGTGAAGCCGAGCACGGCCCTGGCCAGCCGGCCGGTGGCGATTCCCGAACGCGTCATCGTTGTCTCCTCGTGGCGTCCGTTGGCGGCACCACTGTCGTTGGAACGCTTGTAGAACGTTTGTTCTACGTTTACTGTTTTCGGAATGTTTGTTTTATAGAAGCTGCCGACCAGGCTGTCAACGATTTGTCGTTCCAGCCCTTCCGAACCGAGGGAAAGCCAGGGCCGCCACCTAGAATCCGCGGCCCATGTTCAAGAACGCCCTCCTCTACCGCATCGGCTCCTGGGAGCCGCCCTCCTCCACCGAGATCGAGAAGCGCCTGCTCAATGGCCGCTTCATCGAATGTGGTGCCTCGCAACCCGAATCGGCCGGCTGGGTCGAGCCCCGCGGCGAAAAGCACAGTGCGCTGATGGAAGGCGTGGGTGGCCAGCTCATCCTCAAGCTCTGCGTCGAGCGCAAGGCGGTGCCCAGCCAGGTCATCAAGAGCCAGCTCGAAGCCGAGACCGACAAGATCGAAGCCCACACCGGCCGCCGCCCCAAGGGCAAGAAGGCCAAGGAGCTGAAGGAAGACATCGTGCACGGCCTGCTGCCGCGCGCCTTCCCGAAACGCTCGACGACCACGGTGTGGATCGACCCGCGTGCGCAGCTGGTGGTCGTCGGAGCCGGCAGCACGAAGGCGGCCGACCGCGTGGTCTCGCTGCTCGTGGAACTGCTCGCGAACGACAAGAAATCGGGCATCACGCTCACGCTGCTGCAGACCGAGATGTCACCGGCCATCGCGATGTCGGACTGGCTCAAGACGCGCGAGGCGCCGGCCGGTTTCAGCATCGACCGCGAATGCGAGCTGAAGCAGCCCGACAGCGAAAAGGCCACCGTGCGCTACGCACGCCACACCCTCGACATCGAAGAGGTCGGCGAGCACATCGCGCAGGGCAAGCTGCCCACGTCGCTTGCGATGACGTGGAACGGGCGTGTGTCCTTCGTGCTGACCGAGGCGCTGGCGCTGAAGAAGATCAAGCTGCTCGACGTGGCACTCGAAGGCGCCGGCGCGACAGGCCAAGGCGACGACAACGGCTTCGACACCGACGTGGCCATCACCACCGGCGAGCTGTCGCAGCTGATCCCGCAGCTGATCGACGCGCTCGGCGGCGAGCTCAAGCGCGACCAGCCGCTGCCGAAGGCCGCCTGATCAGCCGTTATGGATGAACTCGAGGACGCGCTGGCGCGTCCCCGGGTCGTCGTCGAACGCGCCGTGCTCCTGGGCGGTGCTCACCGGCCCCGGCGCCGCGTGCACCTGCGTGTTGGGCAGCGCCGCACCATACGCGTCGAAGAACTTCTGCATGCCAAGGATCGGCGTGCTGCGCCCCCCTCGAACGCTTCGCTCACCAGGTACAGCAGCGAACGCCGGTAGGCGCCGCAGCTGCCGTCGTCCTGTTCGGCACGGTCGGTGAGGTGGAACTGCTGGTAGCGCTTGACCGCGCCGGTCTGAAGGTGCGGGCGCACACGCTTGTCGAAGGTGTCGATGCGCACCGCCGGGGCCATGAAGCTCACCGACTCGAAATGCATGCCCTCCTGCACCAGCCGGTCGATCATGAAGCTCGAGACGATGCTGCCGGCCGAATGGCCCACCACGTGCAGGCGCAGCTTCTTGTTGGCGGCGGCGTGCTTGAAGTGGCGGTACAGCAGCACGAGGCCGGCCTGCTCGTCGTCAGGCACGCCGTCGCGGTAGGCGCTCATCGCATCGGCGTTCTGCTTCATCTCGCCCCACAGGCGCGTGCCGGGTCGGGCCACCAGCTGCTCCAGGCGCTCGTTCCACCAGTCCTTGAGGCCGAAGCCGGCGCTGCGCGGCACCTCCTTGATCGCATCGGCAATCAGGTTGAGCAGCGTCGAGAAGAAGTCGGTCTCCCACATCAGGAAGACCGGGAAGATCTGGCGCTCGTAGAGCATGGGGATCCACTGCGCCGCGATTTCGGCCGCCTTGTTTTCACCGACGAGGCCGCCGTGGGCGTAGATGCAGACGTCGACCACGCCCTTGTCCAGGCCCCAGCGCCTGCGCGCCTCGGCCAGGTGCACGTCGACCAGCGCGCGCACGTCATCGGGCTGGGTGCGAAAGGTGCCGCTGTTGCTCAGCGCCCCGTTGTTGCCCATGTTTAGGATGAAGGGCGAGATCTCGCGGTTGCGCAGCACCTCGCTGGCGGCCAGCGACACCCGGCCCTGCTTGTCGGTGCGCAGCGTGATGCTGCGTGAGATCTCGGTGTGGTCGCGCGTGACCACGCCCAGCTGCGCCACCCAGCAGTCCATCGCGTTGCGCAGCCAATCGTCGTAGGTGAGCAGGCCATAGCCGTGCGAGCCCCACCGCCGGCCCCAGGAGTTCTGGATCAGGAAGCCGCGTTCGTTGTAGCCGACGATCGCAAACGCATGGCCGGGGTGGTCGGCCTGCCCGCCCTTGACCGGGATCTCCCACACGGTCTTGAACGAGGTCGGGCGGCGTGCCATCAGCGGCTGCTTCAGGCCGTCGTCCCAGCCGGCGTGGCAACCGGCGCTCGCGTAGAGGATGCCCACCTCGTTGAGCGCGGCGTGCATGTCTGAAAGCGAGCGGGTGTCGATGCGGTAGTAGGCGCCGAGCGGGCGCTTGACCGCGTCGAACCACCAGTCGTCCTCGATCTTCTGGCTGGCCGGGGGCATGGCCAGGTCGTCGAACAAGGCCTCGCGGCAGGCACCATGCTTGAACCAGCCCTTGAGCGCGCCGCGCAGGCTGGAGCCCTTGTCCTGCACCGAGCCTGGAAACTCGTCGTAGCGGCGCGCCATCGAGTACAGCATGAACGACGAGATGGCCGGCGTCTTCTCGCGGCCCGAGCTGCGCAGCAGGTGCTCGACCACGAGCGCAAGGCTGAAGCCGGTGCAGGCGTTGGTGTCGCCCTGGTTCTTGACCGGCAGGCCAGCCGGGGGAAGAGCGTCGCGGCCGGTGCGATACCGACCTGCGGCCGGAACGGCCGGTCACGCGCATCGGGCGGGTCGGGCCGGGCGACGCGCAGGAAGAGCTGCGTGGGCGGTGGCTTCGCTGTCGCCTTCTTCTGGGTTTTCTGCGGAGTCTTCTTCGTGGACCGCGTCGTGGCCATGGCGTCTCCTCGTGTCCCTGCGGGAGCCCGCATGGTCGAGCCGGCGGCCGGGAGGCGTCAAGCGCGCCATCCCCCCAGAACCATCAGTCCGGAACCGTCAGCCCTCGCGTCGCCGCAGGATGCGCGCCGCCATCGCGCTCGCGGCCAGCACGATCGCACCGCCGATGATGGCGTTGACCTGCATCACGCGGTCGAACGCCTCGGTGGCACCCGACAGCAGCGCCTGGCCCAGCGCCTCGGGCAGCGCCTGTGCGGCGGCCATCGCCGCCCCGAGCGTCGTCGCGGCGGTGGCTGCCGCATCCGCCGGCAGGCCGGGCGGCAGCAGATCGGCCAGCGCGGTGCGGTAGACCAACGTGCCAAGACTGCCGAAGAACGCGATGCCCATCGCGCCGCTGAACTCCGCCGCCGTCTCCGCCACGGCCGAGGCCGCGCCGGCCCGCTCGGGCGGCGCGGCGGTGATGATCATCTCGTTGCCGAGCGTGAAGACCGGTGCCATGCCGAGGCTCATCACCACGTTGCCGACGATCAGCCACGCAAGGCCGTGCTGCGCACCGGAAAAGAAGATGAACCCGAACCCTGCGGCCGCCGCCACCAGGCCCCACACGAGCACGGTCGCCGGCGCCACATGGCGCGCCAGGCGCGGGGTGAACATCGAACCCGCCACGAAGCCGAGCGCGCCCGGCACGGTGGCGATGCCCGCCTGCAGCGGCGACAGGCCCTGCACCAGTTGCAGGTACTGCGAGATGAAGATGAACACGCCGAACATCGCGAGCGCCGACAGGCCGTACGCCGTGATCGCCGCGCTGAAGGCGGCGCTGCGAAAGAGCGACATGTCCAGCAGCGGGTAGTCGAGCCGGTTCTGCCGGCGCACGAAGAACACGCCGCAGAGGACACCCACCGCCAGCCACGGCCAGGCGGCTTGGGCACCGGCAAAGCCGTGTTCGGCGATCTGCTTGAAGCCGTAGACGGTGGGCAGCACCGCGGCCAGGCACAGCGCCACGCTTGCAAGGTCGATGCGGCCGGCGTTCGGGTCCTTGTACTCGGGCAGCAGTTTCGGGCCGACGAGAAGCAGCAGCACCATCACCGGCACGGCCACGAGAAACACCGAGCCCCACCAGAAGAACTCGAGCAGCGCGCCACCCACCAGCGGCCCGATCGCCGCCCCGAGCGAAAAACTCGCGATCCACACA
This sequence comes from Rhizobacter sp. J219, assembly GCF_024700055.1. Lineage (GTDB taxonomy): Bacteria > Pseudomonadota > Gammaproteobacteria > Burkholderiales > Burkholderiaceae_C > Rhizobacter. The sequence continues at coordinate 15,397 of NZ_JAJOND010000001.1, read as the reverse complement.
CCGATGGCGAACTGGCGCTGGTGCTCGTCGTGGAACATGTTGCGGATGAGGGACATCGTCGACGGCGCGACCGTCGCACCCGCCAGGCCCAGCAGCGCCCGCATGGCGATCAGCATCTGCGGGCTGGTCGAGAAGGCCGCCACCAGCGAGGCCGCCGCAAAGGCCACCGCGCCGATCAGCAGCAGCTTGCGCCGCCCGATGCGGTCGCCGAGCGTGCCCATGGTGATCAGGAAGCCGGCGACGAGAAAGCCGTAGATGTCGATGATCCACAGCAGCTGCGACGCGGTCGGCCGCAGCTCTCGGCTGATGGCCGGCAGGGCCAGGTTGAGCACCGTCATGTCCATCGCGTACACGAAGCACGGCAGGGCTATGACAGCGAGGCCGGTCCACTCGCGTGGGCCGGCTCGGGCGGGGGTTTGGGTTTCGTTCATGCCTCTACGACGAACGAAACCCGCTCAGATCGACAAGGCGCCTGCTTATTTGAGCGCCTTGAAGCGCACCCGCTTGGGCCGCGCGCCTTCTTCGCCGAGGCGCTTCTTCTTGTCGGCCTCGTACTCCTGGTAGTTGCCGTCGAAGAAGACCCACTTCGAATCACCTTCGCAGGCGAGGATGTGGGTGGCGATGCGGTCGAGGAACCAGCGGTCGTGCGAGATGACCATCACCGAGCCGGCGAATTCGAGCAGCGCGTCTTCCAGCGCACGCAGGGTTTCGACGTCGAGGTCGTTCGACGGTTCGTCGAGCATCAGCACGTTGCCGCCCTGGGCCAGGGTCTTGGCCAGGTGCAGGCGGCCACGCTCACCGCCCGAGAGCGAGCCGACGAGCTTCTGCTGGTCGTTGCCCTTGAAGTTGAAGCGGCCGATATACGCACGCGAGGGCATCACGAACTTGCCGACGACGATGTTGTCGAGGCCGCCCGAGACGTCTTCCCACACGGTCTTGTCGGCGCTGAGCGATTCGCGGCTCTGGTCCACGAAGGCGAGCTTGGCCGTCGGGCCGATCTTCACCGTGCCGCTGTCGGGCTTCTCCTGCCCCGAGATCATGCGGAAGAGCGTCGATTTACCCGCGCCGTTGGGGCCGATGATGCCGACGATGGCGCCAGCCGGCACCTTGAAGCTCAGGTTGTCGATCAGCACGCGGTCGCCGAAGCTCTTGGTGACGTTCTCGAACTCGAGCACTTCATGGCCCAGGCGCTCGCCCACCGGGATGAAGATTTCGTTGGTCTCGTTGCGCTTCTGGTAGTCGACGTCGGAAAGTTCCTCGAAGCGGGCCAGACGCGCCTTGCTCTTGGCCTGGCGGCCCTTCGGGTTCTGGCGCACCCACTCCAGTTCCTTCTTCATCGCCTTCATGCGGGCGTCTTCGCTCTTTTGCTCCTGCTCCAGGCGTTGCTCCTTCTGGTCGAGCCAGGTGGAGTAGTTGCCCTTCCAGGGGATGCCCGATCCGCGGTCGAGTTCGAGAATCCACTCGGCGGCGTTGTCGAGGAAGTAGCGATCGTGGGTGATGGCCACCACGGTGCCGGGGAAGCGCTGCAGGAACTGCTCGAGCCAGTCGACGGATTCGGCGTCGAGGTGGTTGGTGGGTTCGTCGAGCAGCAGCATGTCGGGCTTGGAGAGCAGCAGGCGACACAGGGCCACGCGCCGCTTCTCACCGCCGGAGAGCTTGCCGATGCTCGCGTCCCAGGGCGGCAGGCGCAGCGCGTCGGCGGCCAGCTCGAGCTGCAGGTCGGTGTTTTCGCTGCCGGCGGCGGCGATGATGGCTTCGAAGCTCGGCCTGCTCGGCGGCCAGCTTGTCGAAGTCGGCGTTCTCGTCGGCGTATTCGGCGTAGACCTGCTCCAGGCGGGCCTTGGCGGCCAGCACGCCGCCGATGCCCTCTTCCACCGCCTCGCGCACGGTCTGGTCGGGGTTGAGCTGCGGTTCCTGCGGCAGGTAGCCGATCTTGATGCCGGGCATCGGGGTGGCTTCGCCCTCGATGTCCTTGTCGACGCCGGCCATGATCTTGAGCAGGGTCGACTTGCCCGAGCCGTTCAGGCCCAGCATGCCGATCTTGGCGCCGGGGAAGAAGCTGAGCGAGATGTTCTTGAGGATCTGACGCTTCGGCGGAACGATCTTGCCGACGCGGTTCATGGTGAAGACGTACTGGGCCATGGGGAAGCTACTCGCTGGTGGAACCGGAAACCGCGGATTATCCGGGACAACCGGCCCACGCCCCCTGAAAAGCCATCAGCGTTCCTCCAGCTGCAGCGCCGCCATCCCGGTGGCCATCACGCATGCAATCGACGACCCGCTGCCCGAGCCGCGCCCATTCGTGGTCAAAAGGCCGGGGATCTGCCATCCCGGTGCGAGCAGATCGAGGTGTGGGTCGCGCCGCGCTTGAGGCAGCAGCCTGCCACGATCATCGGCTGGGCCGACCGCCATGACGCACGGGTGGCGCGCGGGAAAGAGCACGGTTCCAGAGCCGTTGCCAGACGCGGCAAAAAAGCGCACTCCCGCTTTGTGGCCACGCACGATGGCAGAGGCAACGATGGTGGAGTCGATTTCGGACCCCAACGGAAGAGCGACCAGGCGGACGCCCTCCACAACCAACCAATCGATCCCAGCCGCAATGCGCGCAGGAGTGGCCATGTCTGTGGGCCCGACCACGCGTGCGGCCAGCAGCCGAGAACGCGGCACAACCCCTTGCAGGTATTGGTGCCCTTGCCCCACTAACAGCGTTGCCATGTTCGTGCCATGGATGGCGGTGTCGGCGCAAACATCTTCACATCCGACAAAGTCGCGCGTCACGATGTCGGCCCCCACCAGATCAGGGGACCGCCGATCAATCGAGCCGTCGACCAGCCCGATCAAAGACGCACCGCCACCGCTGGAAAACCAGGCGTGATCAAACGTGGCAACGTTGGGTGTGTGCCGCGCCCCTGTCGATCTTTGTCGATCAACGGCGCGTGCGAACGCGCGGCAAAGACGCGCAGCATCCATGATTTTTCGCGATGCTGCGCGCACCATCAGCCCTCGTAAACCTGCCAATCGAAATAGATGGTGTATTTGCCGCCATGCGCTTTGACCCACTTGCTCTTTTCAGAGCTTGTGCGCGTTCCGCTCGCGAACACATGGTTCAAAGACTTGATATTCGCGTAGGCAGTGACCACCGGGAAAATATCGTCCTCCCAGATCTCCGTGAAGAACTCGACCAAGGATTGAAACGCCGCCACTGCAATGGCCCCAGCGATCTTTCCCAGCTCAGGGCCCAAGGCTGATACGCCAAACTGCTCGACCAGCTCGGAAACCTTGTCTTCGGTGTATTTGAAGAGATCGCTCAGATAGCTTGGCAGGCCACCGTTGTCTCGCTCAGCAAGCACCATGGAGACGTAGTAGGTCTTCGGCCACTTGTTTCCCTCGCGCAGATTGAACGATGCAAACTTCTTGGGCGGGTTGTAGGTCTTTGAGTCGCCGTCTTCGAAGCTATTGCCGACATTGAACGCTTCCAGCTTGTGGACGTCACCTGTTTCGTCGACCTTGACGCCACCCATGCTGATCTCGTCATCACCCGACTCCGAGCCAAAAAAGCCATCCGTTTCATCGTTGCATTTCACCTTGCGAATGCGCAGCCTGAGATTGTCGAAATCTGCCTGTGGGGTGAATCCACCGTCAGCGTCGGGCTGCTTGAAGCCTTCGATGAAAAGACTCGGGTCGGCCGCAAGGCGCTTCAGATGCGCTGCATCGAGGCGCATTCCAGCGGGAATCGGGATCGTGCGCGCCATTTCGTGGATGGACTTCGTACTGTGAAGGTCAATGCTGGCGAGTTCGCCGAACTTGCGCTTGCGTGAAGCGAGAGGCGAAGCCATGAACGCCTTTGCCTTCTGCACGGCCCGCTGTTGCTTGACGGCAGGCTGCGCACGGAATCGCGAAAGTACGATCGCTTCAATCGACGATTTGTCAGCTGGCGCAACCACCTTCGACGGGTCGCCCGCCTTCGCGATCACACGATAGGTCGCCAGCCGGGCCGTGTTCGCAACGCGCTTGGCCAGGTAATCCAGCTTCGGATCCGAAAGGCCTTCAAACACACCGACACCTGTTTCACTCATGACACTCACTCCTGTTGGTAAAGGACACCTAAAAAAGCGGAAGCTCCCTTAGGGAAAGCGGATACCCGACAAGGGCTCCTGCATGTACAGACGCAGCCCGGTGCGCAAACGGCTCTCACCGATTCGAGGGGGTGGAATGGGTGACCGCCCCACCTGCCTAGAATCGCCCGCACCATGAGCGAGATCACTCTGTTGCTGGAGCAAAGCCAGGCGGGCGACGCCACGGCGCGCGATCGCCTGTTCACGCTGCTCTACGCCGATCTCAAGCGCCTGGCGCGCAGCCACCTCGCCAAATCAGGCCCCATCACGCTCGACCCGTCGTCCATCGTCCACGAGGCCTGGCTGCGCTGCGGCGATGGGCCGGCCGGCGGGAGCCGGCGCCAGTTCTTTGCCTATGCGAGCACCGTGATGCGCAGCGTGATCGTCGACCACGTGCGCGAGCGCGCAGCGCAAAAGCGCGGCGGCGGCGTGGCCGACGTCACGCTCAGCACCGCCGCATTCGAAGAGCTGCCGAACCAGCCCGATGCGCTGTCGGTCGACGAAGCACTGCAGGCGCTGGAGCGGGTCGACGTGCGTGGCCACAAGCTGGTCGAGATGCGTTACTTCGCCGGCATGACGATGGAAGAGATCGCCGAGGTGATGGAGCTGTCGGTGCCCACGCTCAAACGCGACTGGCGTCGCGCACGCGCCTTCCTGTTCGACTACCTCAGCGCCTGAGGCTCGACATGACCGTCACCGCGCCGACCACCCAAGCCTGGCGCGAAGTGCTGGCCTTGTTCGACCGCTGGGCCGATGCCGACGAGGCGGTGCGCGATGCCGAGCTGCGCCGCATCGAGGCCGAACACCCGGCGCTCTACCCACGCCTCGTCGCGATGATCGAGGCCGACCGGGCCGCCGAGGCGCGGGATTTCCTCGCCGAGGCCGCGTCGCTGCCGGGCGACACGCCGGCCGCGTCACACACCGCGGGCACGCGCCTCGGCGCCTGGGAGCTGCGCGAGCCCATCGGTGCCGGCGGCATGGGCCAGGTGTGGCTGGCCACCCGCAGCGACGGGCTCTACAGCGGCCGGGCCGCGGTGAAGCTGCTGCACGCGACGCGACTCGACGCCCAGGCGCAGGCGCGCTTCGCCCGCGAAGGCGAGTTCCTCGCCAAGCTCACGCACCCGCACATCGCCCAACTGCTCGACGCCGGCCTCGCCCCCGACGGCACACGCTACCTGGTGCTCGAATACGTGCCCGGCGAACGCATCGACCACTGGTGCGACGCCCGCAAGCTCGGCATCGAGGCGCGGCTCAGGCTCTTCATGCAGGTGTGCGAGGCGGTCGCGTATGCGCACTCGCACCTGGTGGTGCACCGCGACCTGAAGCCGGCCAACATCCTCGTCACCGACGAAGGCCATGTGAAGCTGCTCGACTTCGGCGTGGCCAAGCTGCTGGCCGATGGCGCCGACGCAGAGCAGACCGAAACCACCCGCGCCGCACCGGCCGGGCTGACGCCGGAGTACGCGGCGCCCGAGCAGATTGAAGGCCAGCCGATCACCACCGCCACCGATGTGTATGCGCTCGGCGTGGTGCTGTTCGGCTTGTTGAGCGGCGCCCGGCCATATACGAGCACCTCCCGCGGCGTCGCGGCCCTTGCCCGCGCCATCGTCGAGGAACCCCCACGCAGCCTCACCGCCGCACTGCGCGAATCGCCCGATGGGCCAGCCTCGCGCGGCGCGAGCCTCGCCTCGCTGCAGCAGGCACTGCGCGGCGATCTCGACACCATCGTCGCCAAGGCGCTGAAGAAGACACCCGCCGAGCGCTACGCAACGGTGCAGGAGCTGCGCGAAGACCTGCAGCGGCACCTGGAGCACCAGCCGGTGAGCGCTCAGCCAGACACCTTCGGCTACCGCGCCCGCAAGTTCGCGCAACGCAACCGGGCACAGGTGGCGGTGCTGGTCGCATTGATGGCAACGCTCGTGCTGGGCATCGCGGCCACCACCTGGCAATGGCAGATCGCCACGCACGAGGCACGGCGCACGCAAGCCGTCGTGAAAGTGCTGACGGACATCTTCACCGAGCTGTCGCCCGACGAGAGCGGCAAGGCGCAGGTGCCGGTGCTGGAGGTCCTGCGCAAAGGGTGGCAGCGGGTCGAGGCCGGCTTCGGCGCCGATCCCGCGTTGCGGGCAGAGGTGGCCCGCCCTCTCGGCCTGATGCTGCAGTCCTCGGGCGACATGGCCAACGCGATTGCCGCGCTGACCCTCAGTCGCTCGCACATGCGCTCGGCGGGCCAGACGCACACGGCCGACTACCTCAAGGTGCTTCAGGCCCTCGCCTACGCCCAATCGCGCATGGGCCGTCTGGCGGAAGCCAAACCACTGCTGGAAGAGATCATCGTCACCGCCCGGGCGATGAAAGAACCGGCCGGCACCGACCCCCTCTACGCACGCATTCAACTTGGAGAGATCGCCCGCCGGGAGGGTCGCCTCGACGACGCCCGCCGCCAGCTCGCCGAAGCCGTGGAGTCGACGCGCCGGGAACTCGGCGACAACCACACCCTGCACCGGCTTGCCCTGATGGAGAGCGCCGATGTAGCGCGAGAGCTCGGCCAATGGCAAGACACCAAACGTCTGCTGGCCCTGGCCAACGCGTCGGCACAACAGGCGTCGAAGACCGAATCGCTCTTGATCAGGTTCGAAGTCGCCAAGCTGAACGTCGAGCTGGGCCAGTATCGCGAAGCATCTGCCCAGTTGCGAGGCCTGACGCGCGACATGGGCGAGCACTACGGGCCCGGCGACACCTACACGATCTACAGCGGCACCTGGCTGTCGATGGCGCTCTATCACAGCGGCGAATTCGCCGAGAGCGACGCCGTGAGCACCACCGCCTACGCGGCCGCCCAGCGCTCGGCCGAGCCCCACGTGTACCAGGCGGTGCGCAACCTGATCGCACGGCAGCTGCTGCGCCGCGGGCGCCACCTCGAAGCCGAACCACTGCTGCGAGACAACCTGCGCGACTACGAAAGCGCGGCCACCGCCGACCCGGCCGCGGCAGCGCGCACCAAGGCGCTTCTCGCGGAGTGCCTCATGCGCGCAGGCCAGCCGCAGGCAGCAGCGCAAGCCCTCGGCGACATCCTCAGGTCTCAGCAGCAGGCGCTCGGCCACCGGCATCTCGATCTGCTGCCCACCTTGGTGCTGCAGGCACTGGCACTGGACGCCAGCTCGGGGATCGTCTCGGCACGACCTCGCTACGAGGACGCCCGCGCGCTGGCGCTGCAGGCCTTGCCCGACGAACACCCCGACAGGCTGCGCGTCGCCCTCCTGCACGACCAGGCGCGCTGGCGCGCCACAGGGCAGTTGGCCGACAGGCAGGCGATGGAGGCGTCGATCAAGGCCTACGCACGTGCCTTGGCATCAAGACCCGATGCCGCCAGTTTTTCCGTTCTCTCAGACAAGCTGCTCGAAACGGGGCCGGCAGCCAAAGCCTCCCTCAAGCCCCTCCTGGCCCTCCTGGCCTATTGAAAAGGAAGACCGATGACTTCGACATTCGCCTCTCAACTCCCCCGTGTGGCCTTGGCCGCAGCCTTGTTCGCGTGCTGGGTGCCCGTCAAGCCGCCGACGTGAAAGCCGCGCCCGCCGCCGCCAGCCAGCCCAAGGCCAAAAAGTCTCCCACCAAGAAAGCGACCGCCAAGCCCGCGGCGGGTGCCGACGCCAACACGACCAGCAACAACCCGGTCGGCAAGGCCGACGACGGCAGCAACCTCCTGGGCGGAAAGAAACCCAGCGGCCCGCGCAAACCCGAGTTGCAGCAGGCAGGCGCCACGGCCACGAGCAAGTGACCGACTGGTAAACCGCACAAGGGCCGCTTCGAGCGGCCCTTTTTTCTTTTCAGGCCGTCGCCACGGCGCTCTGCCCACTAGAACGGGGCCTGCGAGCAGCGGGATCACCCCCAGTGCCATCGGCGCAGTCCGTCTGAATAATAGAAGGTTCGTCTACTAACAAATCATCTGCGTCTCGTCGCGGCCCAAGACCATGAATTTCCTGCACCTTCCCATCGCCGTTCGCTCCGCACTGGCCGGCAGCGCGGCTCTGCTGCTCGCTGCCTGCGCTTCCAGCCCGGCCCCGGCCCCCCACCCCGGCCTCGGCCGCACCAGCGCCCAAGCCGGTGGCAGCACCGGTCTCGACCGGCAGCGTCGACTACAGCAGGCCCGACACGTGGCTGTGCCGCCCCGGCCGCAACGATGTCTGCGCGCTGCCGATGAGCGTGACCACCATCACCGCCGACGGCAAGCGCAGCGTGAGCCCGCCCATCGTGGCCAACGCCAACGCGCCGATCGACTGCTTCTACGTCTACCCGACGGTGTCGAACGATCCCGGCGGCAACAGCGACATGAACGCCGGCCCCGAGGAGATCGGCGTCACCTTCGCCCAGTTCTCGCCGCTGCGCACGCAGTCGCCCCTGTTCGCACCGCTCTACCGCCAGATCACGCTGGCCGCGCTACGCAGCCGCTTCACGCCCACGCCGATGGCGATGGATGCAGCGATGGCCTATGGCGACGTGGTGGCCGCCTGGAAGCACTACCTCGCCCACGACAACAAGGGCCGCGGCGTGGTGCTGATCGGCCATTCGCAGGGCTCGCGCATGATCACCGAGCTGGTGGCCAAGGAGATCGAAGGCAAGCCGGTGCACCAGCAGCTGATCTCGGTGATGCCCATCGGCGCCAACCTCAACGTGCCCAAGGGGCAGGACGTGGGCTCCGCCTTCAAGTCGACGCCGCTGTGCCGCAGCGCCAGCCAGACGGGCTGCGCGGTCTCGTATGTCTCGTTCCGCGCCAACACGCCGCCGCCACAAGGCTCGCTCTTCGGCCGTGCCACGGGCAACGACAGCGTGGCCTGCAACAACCCCGCGGCACTCGCCGGCGGTGCCGCACAACCGAAGGCCTGGTTCTCCAAGCGCGCCGACGTGAGCGTGGCCACCGGCACCGGCACGCCCAGGTGGCAGGCGCTGGTGGCCTCGGTCGACACGCCCTTCTTCGCGCTGCCCGGCCTCGTCACCACGCAGTGCAAGAGCGATGCGAACGGCAGCTACCTCGCGATGACCGTCAACCCCGACGCCCGCACCGACGACATCGGCGGCGACGTGGTGGTGGGCGGCAAGGTGGTCGACACCTGGGGCCTGCACCTGATCGACGTGAGCCTGGCCATCGGCGACATCGTCGACCTGGTGGGCACGCAGGGCAAGGCCTACCTGGCCAAGACGAAGTAGGCCCACCTGGGCCGGCGCCGTATCGCTCAGATGAAGAACTGCGAGACCTTCTGCGACCAGGCGTTGAAGCTGTCACCACCGTTCGCGGAGTGCGTACCGTAGACGGCGAAGTCGCCGCCGAAGGCGTAGAGGTCGAGCTTGTTGCCCGCCGCGTCGCAGGCAAGCGACGGGGCCGAGGTGAAGGTTCCGTCCCGCACCGCGTCCCAGTGCGCGAGCCAGTGGCTGCCGCCGTCGTCGCTGCGGTTGCGCCACAGGCAGCGGTCGGTGCCTCGGCCCACCACATGCACCCGCTGGCCATCGCCCCCCGTGGCCAGCGCCGGGCCTGAAGTGAAGAGGCCCTTGCCCACCGACTGCCAGTGGGGCAGGAAGCTGCTGCCGCTGTTGATCGACAGGTTGTGCCACATGCGCCAGTCGGTGCCGCGTGCCGCCACGTGCACGGTGGAGCCGGAGGCCGAGGTGGCGATGGCCGGGGCCGAGGTGAACACCCCTTGGCCGATGGGCGTCCAGTCGGTCCAGCTGGTGCCGCCATCCTGCGAGCGGGTGCGCCACATGTGGCCGTCGGTGCCGATGCCCACGGCGTGCACGATGTGGCCGTTGTCGCTGCAGGCGATGGCCGCGCCGGTGACGAAGACGCCGGCCCGGATCGACTGCCAGCCTGTCCAGGTGGTGCCGCCGTTGGTTGACTTGGTGAACCAAGCCTTGTTGTCGAGCCCGCGGCCGATGAGGTAGAGCGTCTGCCCGTTGCTCGATGCCGCGGCGCCCAGGCCCGAGTTGACCAGCGCCCCGCCGAAATCGCCCGCAGCCTGCCAGCTCACGCCGCCGTTGGTGGAGCGGTAGCGCAGGATGCGGCCGTCATGCCGCCGTGCGAAGAGCATCAACGTCGCGCCGGCCTGAGTGATGGCCGGCATCGGGTGGGCGCATTCGATGAGCTCGGGGCTGCCGGCGCCGAAGAGCGCGGCCCAGTGGGTGTCCATCGCGTACATCGTTTCGTGCATCTCGTTCACCGCGGGCGTGCCGAGCGTGCCTTCGATGTTCGACATCGCCGCAACGCCCAGCTTCTGGGGCAGGTGCAGCTTCAAGTGCGAATAACTCACATGGTTGTGGCCGTTGTGGTCGATCACGGCCTCGGCCGAGCCGGGGTTCGACGAGGCAAAGGCACCGGGCACGTGGTGCGAGTGCGGCGTCACCTGGTGCGTCTGCATCGTGCTGCGTGTGTGCGCGGTGAAGACCTGCGGGTCGTTGCGCAGGTGCTCCAGCATGAACTTGGCCATGTCGGCCGCCGAGCTGCAGACCGCACCCACCGGCGTGCGGCAACCCCAGCTGTAGCCGGGCAGGTGCGTGGCACCGTCGGGGCTGGCCGCGCCCGTCTCTTCGTTGAAGGTGTGCTGCCATGGGCCGTCGAGCGCGCCGGGCGACATCACCCCGAAGCCCGAGTTGGTCATGCCGAGCGGCGTGAAGAGGTGTTGCTTCACCAGGTCCTCGTAGGTCTGGCCGGTCTTCTTCTCGGCCATGCTCGCGGCGATGATCGCGCCACCGCCGTACTCGAAGCCGCTGCCAGGGGGCCAGAAGCTCGGCGCATCAAGCACCGCGGCCAGCGAGTACCTGCGGCGGCGATCCTTGAGGTGTTCCTTGTGCATCTGCAGGACGGTGTACGCCTTCCAGTCCTCGCCTTCGTCGTGCTTCGGCTGGTAGGGCATGCCCGAGGTGTGGACCATCAGTTGCTCGACCGTCACGTTCTTGTAGCCATCCCGCGCGTTCGGCAGCACCCACAGCTCGGGCAGCACGTCGCCCAGGCGGCTCGACCACTGCAGGCCGCCCACGCCGTCCTGGATGAGCTTGGCCATCAAGTTGCCGGTGATCACCTTGCTGATGGAGCCGAGGTTGAACTTGTCGGTGGGCTGGACGGCGTTGCCCGCGCCTGAGGCGCCGAGTTTGCGCACGCCCTGCTGGGCGCTGACCATCGTGGCGCCGTTGCGCACCATGGCCGCAGCCAGGGCGGGCACCCCGCATTCGGCGATGGTCTCGCGCAGTTTCTGTTCGAGGAATTGCTTGGCTTTGGCGCTCATGTCGTGTCTCTCCTGGGTGATGCGGCGGTGAATTCCGCCTCAACCACGGGGCGGCTTGCCTGGAAAGACGCGAACGGCGGCACGGAAGGATCACGCACCCCACGTTCCCGGGGGCTGCCGCGGGCGGTGCGCGGCCTGGCGGAGGTTTGGCAGCAGCGCCGAGCGTGCTGAAGAACGCCGCCGCGTGGTGGATCCTGTCGCTCACCGCGCTCTACTTCATGGCGATCTTCATCGTGTGGTCGTACATCGCGCCGGTGCTGCAGGCGCTCTTCCCGATGTCGGGTGAGCGCCTGTCGGCCACGCTCATGCTCTTCGGCGTGGCCGGCGTCGTGGGCACGCTGCTCGGCGGCTGGGCCAACGACCGCATCGGTCCGCGCAAGACGCTCTTGGCGCAGTTGGTGCTGATGACCGGCACGATGACGCTGGTGCCGTACACGCAAGGCCACTACGCCTCGATGCTCGCCACCTTCATGCTGTGGACCGTCGCCCGTTTCGGGATGATGGCGCCTCAGCAGACGCGCCCGGCCGTGCTCTCGCCTTCGCAGGCGCCACTGCTCTTCTCGCTCAACAGCTCGATGGTCTACGTGAGCACCGCGCTCGGCGCCGCGCTGGGCGGTGCGATGTCGACGGTGTTGGGCATGCAACACCTCGCGTGGCTGAGCGTGCCGCTCGGCCTTCTGGGCATGGCCACCGTGTGGATCAGGGCACGGCCCTCGTCGCCACAAGGCCACATGACACCGGCCTGAAACACATGCGCGGCTAGAATGCCGGCACCGTCGCAGTCCCAGTCACTGCGCCGCTGTCAGTTCTGACATGAGCGACAGGGCCATTCGTAGCGATGCCCCGCTCCCCTCCCCCCTCTGCCTGCGACTGGCGCTCGCTTCCCGAGCGACAGGCCGATCGTTCTTCTGGAACCCCATGTCTTTTGATTCCCTCGGCCTCGCCGAGCCGCTGCTGCGTGCCGTGCACGAACAGGGCTACACCACCCCCCACCCCCATCCAGGCACAAGCCATTCCCGTCGTGCTGCAAGGCGGCGACCTCCTCGGCGGCGCACAGACTGGCACCGGCAAGACCGCCGGCTTCACGCTGCCGCTCCTGCACCGCCTGATGCAGAAGCCCGCGGTGCGCGATGCACGCGGCCGCCTGCCCATCCGCGCGCTGATCCTCACCCCCCACCCGCGAACTCGCGGCGCAGGTCGAGGAAAGCGTGCGCAACTACGGCAAGCACACCAAGCTGACCTCGATGGTGATGTTCGGCGGCGTGGGCATGCAGCCGCAGATCGACAAGCTGAAGAAGGGTGTCGACATCCTCGTCGCCACCCCCGGCCGCCTGCTCGACCATGCGCAGCAGCGCACGCTCGACTTGAGCCACATCGAGATCTTCGTGCTCGACGAAGCCGACCGCATGCTCGACATGGGCTTCATCCACGACATCAAGAAGGTGCTGGCCCTCCTGCCGCAACAGAAGCAGAGCCTGCTCTTCTCGGCCACCTTCAGCGACGAGATCAAGGCCCTGGCCGACCGCCTGCTCAACAAGCCGGCACTGGTGGAAAGTGGCCCGCCGCAACCAGACCAACGACGCCATCGCGCAGAAGGTGCACCCGGTCGGCCGCGAGATGAAGAAAGAGCTGCTCGCGCACCTGATCAAAGAGAACGACTGGCACCAGGTGCTGGTCTTCACGCGCATGAAGCACGGTGCGAACCGCCTCGTCGAATACCTGCTGAAGCAGGACATCAGCGCGATGGCCATCCACGGCAACAAGAGCCAGAGCGCGCGCACCAAGGCACTCGCCGACTTCAAGAGCGGCGACCTGCAGGTGCTGGTGGCAACCGACATCGCCGCACGCGGCATCGACATCGACCAGTTGCCCCACGTCGTGAACTTCGAGCTGCCCAACGTGCCTGAGGACTACGTGCACCGCATCGGCCGCACCGGCCGCGCGGGCGCGCAGGGCGAGGCGGTGTCGCTGGTGTGCGTGGATGAAAACATCTTCCTGCGCGACATCGAGAAACTCATCAAGCGCGAGATCCCGAAGGAGATCGTGCCCGGCTTCGAGCCGCCTTCGCACGAAAGCCCGAGCCCATCGTGCTCGGCCGCATGACGATCGGCGAAGGCGTCAAGCGGGGGCATCGCATCCATGCTGGCGGGGCGGCAGCTCGCGCGGGGGCCACGGCGGCGGCGGTGGCCGGCCCGCCCAAGGTCGCTCGGAACAGAAACCGGCGCCGCGTGGCCCTTCGCAGGGCAGGCCCCGGCGCGCACGAGCGGCCCGTCCAGCCACCCGCCGCGGCACGCGCCGTCGGGCGGCGGCCGTGCGCCGGCCGCCAAGCCGCAAGGGCCCCGGCCCGGAGCCGCGCCGCGAAGGCTCAGGCAAGCCCCAGCCGCGCCCTGACGCAACCCAAGCGCTGAGCGCCATGGCCTCCTCGCCCGGCACCTCCCGCAGCGCACTGCATCGCAGGCGCCACCGGGCTCGTCGGGCGGGAACTGCTGCCGATGCTGCTGGCCTCGCCGCAGTACGTGCAGGTCCATGCGCTGCTGCGTCGCGCGCTGCCCGGGCGGACGTCGGCGGGCAAGTTGCACACCCGGGTGGTCGACTTCGCCCGGCTCCCGGCCCTGCCGCCGGTCGACGACGTGTTCATCACACTCGGCACCACGATCAGGTGGCCGGCTCGCAGGCCGCGTTTCGTGCAGTCGACTTCGACGCGGTGGTCAACACCGCCCGGGCCGCCCGTGAGGCCGGCGCAACGCGCCTGGGCGTTGTCTCGGCGCTCGGTGCAGAGCGCGCTCGAGCGTGTTCTACAACCGCGTCAAAGGGCGAAATGCAGGACGCGGTGGCGGCCGCTCGGTTTCGAGAGCGTCGTCATCGTGCAGCCCTCGCTGCTGGTCGGTGACCGCGAGAAGCTCGGCCAGCCCGCCCGCCCAGGCGAGGTTTGGGGTGCCCGGCTCCTCGGCTGGCTGCCGCGCAGCATGCGAAGGCTCCCGGCGCCTCGGTCGCCCGCGCTGCGCGCGAGGTCGCCCGGGGCGAAGCAAGCGTGCGAGTATTGCGGTCCGGGCGGCTTTGTTGAGTTGAGCCGACACCGCCGGCGCCTGGCCCAGTTGTCACAAAGGTTTCCCGGCCCGGGCGCAAAAGCCCCCTGCCGCTTGCAGGGTTGTCGCCCACACTCCGGCGCGTGCGCTAAAAGCGGAGCCTTTCTGCAGTAACCGTGGAGTAAGTCCCATGCGCGCCCCTTGGCACACCACCTGGCGGGGCCGGGATCTCGTCGTCTTCCGCGACGACACCGGGATCGACCGCTTCCCCGCCGCACAGGTCGAGCGTGTGGTGTTCGTCTACCGCGGCCACGGCGACACGCCGGGCGACCTGATCTCACGCCGTGGTCAGGCTGCCCGACGAATGCGTGCTGCTGCCCGCCCGGGGACCGGCTTTGCTGGCCGGGGTGAACTTCGAGCGCCTGAACTTCTGGGCCGAGAAGCGGTGCATCTACTGGGTGCCCAGGGCAAGGCATCGCTTCCTACGCCCGCCTGCGCCGCAGTGTCTGGCTATTGCGCCCGGGCGCGCCGTCATACTGCCGCGTGCCGCGCAGTGAGCTGCAAAGACGCATCGGGCAGTGGCCGCTCGAAGGCCGCAGACCTGGGAGCAGCGCAAGTGGTTGCGCATCGCCAACAGCCGGCCGTTTGCCGGCCTCAACCAGCTGACACAACCCGGCAAGCTGACCGACACCCGCCGACACAGCGCCGGGCCTGACGCGGCGGCAGGGGGGCAAACCCACCCTGGCAACAAAAAACCCGGCCTTAGCCGGGTTTCCCTGTTGAGCACGAGACAGCTCAGCTGGCCGAAGCCGCCTTCTTGGCAGCCTTGGCAGCTATGTGGCCTTGGCCTTCTTCTCGGCCTTGGCGGCAGCCGGCAACCCTTCGCAGGCGCGGGGCCGAAGCGGCTTGGGCGAAAGCGCCCATCGAAGAAGTGGCGGCGACCAGGGCGGCGATGATCTTGTTCACGGGTAGTCCTTTGCAAAAG